>RGUW01000022.1 GCA_010027605.1 Synechococcaceae bacterium WB9_2_112
GCTGGCCGCCACCCACTGGCCCGGCGCCCTCACCCTGGTGCTGCCGGCTGGCGGCCCGCTGGTCGAGCAGCTCAATCCGGGGGGCAGCAGCCTTGGTCTGCGGGTGCCCGCCTGCCCCCTGGCTCAGGCGCTGCTGCGGCTGAGCGGCCCCCTGGCCACCACCAGCGCTAACCGTTCGGGTGAGGCGGCGGCCACCACCGCTGCCGAGGCTGCGGCCTGCTTCGGTGCCCAGCAGGTGCCGATGCTGGGCCATGACCCCTGGCCGACGCCGGCAGGGGTGGCCAGCACCGTGGTCGCCTGGGAGCCCGGGGGTTGGCGTGTGTTGCGGCAGGGCAGCGTGCGCTTGTGATGGCGCCCCTGCGGTCTGGCTGCTCTACTGGGGCTGCCTGCGCGTCAGAAGCCCATGGCCGCGTTGATCGTGGTGGTGTCTGTGGCGCTGACTATGGCCTATTGGCTCTTCATCCCCCTTACAGCAGCCCTGGCCCCGCTGGCTGAATGGCACCTGCTTCCATGGCTGCTGCTGGGCGGTCTCATCTGGCTGCTGGCGGGTCAGCCAGCGCGGGAGCCCTGAGGGGCGGCCCGGGCAGCGCCGAGGCCCCTGCCAGCAGGATCAGCAGGGTGGCCAGGCCACTGGCCATGGCCTGAACCATGTTCTGCAATCCGGGCATCGGCGGTAGGGGGTGCGCTGGCGACGACGCTGATGGGTGCGCACTGCCTCAGCGTTCGGCTGCTGAATCCTTGCCGCGGGCTTGCGGTGCCTGTGCCGCAGGGTTGCGTTGCAGGTAGCCGCCGGCTTGCTGCATCAGCCGCGAAAAGTTCCCCCGTTCGCTGATGGTGCCGTGTTCGATCACGACGATCTGATCGGCCGATTGCAGCGTCGCGATGCGATGGGCGATCGCGATCCGCGTCATCGGCAACCGCGCCAGGGTCTGGCTCACGGCCTCCTGGGTGGGGGCGTCAAGCGCGCTGGTGGCCTCATCGAGCAGCAGCACACGCGGCTGGCCCAGCAGGGCGCGCGCGAGTGCCAGCCGCTGGCGCTGGCCCCCGGAGATGCCGTGGCCCCCCTCGCCAATGAGGGTCTCCAGCTGCATCGGCATGCGTTCGACATCGCTGGCGATCGCCGCCTGATCCAGGGCCGTCCAGATCGCGTCGCGGCTGTAGGACCTGCCGGCTCGCACCACCTCTGCAATCGAGCCGCTGGGCAGGGGGGCGTTCTGCAGCACCACCCCCAGCTGGCGCCGGTAGGGGGCCAGGGCCAGCTCGCGCAGGTCGATGCCATCGATGCTGATGACCCCGGCGTCGGGTTCCAGCAGGCCCAACAGGCAGCGCAGCAGCGTGGTCTTGCCGCAGCCCGAGGGTCCGGTGATCGCGGTGTAGCTGCCTGCGGCGATGGTCAGGTTGAGATTGACCAACAGCGGCTCGGCGGCGCCTGGCAGCCGTACCTGCAGGTTCTGCACGCTGAAGTGGCCCTTGAGCTCAAGACAGCGGGCACCCCGTTGTCGGCTGGCTTCGGGCGCTGCCACGATGAGCTCCCTGCAACCCTGCCACAGCGCTTTGAGTCGGGCGACGCTGGCGGCTGCCTGGATCACCACGGCAGCGAGCTGGCTGTTGAAGGCCAGGTAGGCGGCCTCAAAGGCGACAACGGTCGCCACCAGTTGGCTGGACCCCACCAGGGCCTGGGTGGCGGCGCTCCGATGGAGCAGGTTGAGCATGGCGCTGAACACCACCACCTGTCCCAGGGGTGTCAACACCCGAGCCAGGGTCTCAAGACCCTGGTTGAGGCTCTCGCTGCGCCGCTGCAGGCTGGCCAGCGCCTGCACGGCACAGGCCCAGCGCGCGAACACAAATGGTTCACTGCCGCTGACCCGAATCTGGGGCAGGCCCGTGACCGCCTGCAGCGCCAGCTCGCCAGCCCGGCTCCGGCTCTGCAGAAGCGGGGCTTCGAGCCGGCTGCTGCGCCCGACCAGCACCCCCATGACCACAGCACTCACCGCGCTGAACGCGGCAGCCACCAGGGCCAGTTGCGCCTGCAGCATCAGCATCAGCACCAGGTTGGTCAGCGAAAACAGCAGGCCCAGCCCGGTGGCCAGCAGCCCCTGGCTCAACAGCTGGCGCATCTGGCTGATGGCGCCGACACGGGCGATCAGATCGGCGGTGCCAACGCTCTCGAAGGTGTGCAGCGGCAATCGCATCAGGTGGCTCCACAGCGCCGCCTCGAGCCGCAGGTTCAGCAGCGATTCCAGGCGCAGGTTGGCCAGGCTGCAGAACCCCTGGGCGATCACGCTGCACACGATGATCAGCAGCACCATCAGGGCGGTCTCGGCGAGCAACTGGTGGGCACCCCGCGGCAGCACCGTGCCCACCACCACGGTGGTCAGCAGCGGAATGCTGAGCGTGAACAGGGCCACGACCAGGGCGCTGACCAGCAGCGTGAGCAGGGGCGTCAGGTCGCGCCCCAGGGCAAAGCCAAGCAGCTGTGTCCATGACCGCAGCGGCCACGGCAACGCGGCATACAGCTCGTAGGCGATGGGCTGGAACTGGGCCTGCGGATCGAGCGGTCGGGGGCGGTCGCTGTGGCCATCAAAGATCAACGTGCGGCCCCCCTGGCGATGGACGGCCAGGAGCCGGCCATCGGCCTGGCTGATCACGATCAACAGGCTCCGCGTGCCGTTGCCCAGGTCGTTGGGGGTGCGCACGTCGCGATAGCTGATGGCGTTGCGCTCCAGCAACTCGGCAATGCTGCCGCCGCCGGGTGTGATGCGGCGGGGGTCGGCCAGCCTGGCCATGGCGTATTCGAGCACCCGGCAGGCCTGATCGGTGTGACCGACGTCGCTGCCGGCTGGCTGCGGGCGCTGCAGGAGCAGGGCGGCCATGCCCCGCAACAGGGCATGCTGGCGGTGCTGGGTTGACGTCATCCGCCGATCAGCTCCAGTCCGGCGACGCCCTCGGCCTCGAGCAGGCGCCGGTAGGGACCGTCGCTGGCTGCCAGCTGCTGGGGACTGCCCTGCTGCACCGGCTGGCCCTGGTCGAGCACCAGCACGTGGTCGCTGATCTGGGCCGCCTGCAGGCGGTGCGCCACGGTGATCAGGGTGCGGGGCGTCTGCTTGAGCACGCCCAGGATCTGGCGTTCGCGCACGGCATCGAGGGCGCTGGTGCCCTCATCAAGCAGCAGCAGGCTGGGGCGGCGCAGGAGTGCCCGGGCGATTTCGAGGCGTTGCCGCTGACCGCCGCTCAGATTGCTCCCAGCGTCCCTGAGCTTCAGCCCCAGGGCGGTGGCTCCGCCGAGCTCCTGCAGCAGCCCGGCCTGCTCCAGGGCGGTGAGGAGCTGGCTCGGGCTGTAGCTGGGATCCCACAGGGTGAGGTTCTCTTCCAGGCTCGCCTCAAACACAAACACGTCCTGGCTGACCAGGGCCATCGATGTCCGCAGGGTGGGGTCATCCCAGGCCAGCCAGGGCCGGCCGTCGTAGAGAACGGTGCCCCTGCTCGGCTGCATCAGGCCCGCCAGCAGCCGCAGCAGGGTCGATTTGCCTGAACCGCTGGGGCCCACGATCGCCAGGTGCTGCCCTGGCTGCAGGGTCAGATCGAGGCCACCGAACAGCAGCGGTGTGGTGCGGCTGAACTGAAAGCCCAGGTCGCGCAGTTCCAGGGCCCCCGCCAGGCGCCGTTGGCGCGGCTCAGGTCGCCTGCCGGGGCCCGTCGGGGGGGCCAGCTGCAGGCTGCGCACGGTTGGGTCAGGCTCGGCATCGATCAGGTCGTTGAGCCGTCCCAGCTGGCCGTCGAGCTGTTGCAACTGGCTGGTCAGCTGGCTGAGCTGTTGCAAGGGAGCCTGGATCAGGCCCATCAAGAACTGAAAGGCGGTCAGCTCGCCCAGGGTCAGTTGCCCCCGCAGGATCAGCAGGCCACCGATCAGGATCACGCTGCAGCGCAGCACAAACCCCGAGGTGGTCCCGATCAGGCCGGCCAGGGCCGAGGCCAGGCCCTGCTGCTGCAGCTCGGTCAGCCCATCGATGAAGCCTGCCGACCACAGGCGGAAGGCCGTGGTTTCGCGTCCATTGGCCTTGATGTCTTCGATGCGTTGCACCACGTCGACGCCAACGCCGATGGTCTTGCTCTGCACCAGCGCCAGCCTGGTATTGGCGTCGCTGCGCCGGCTCCTGATCCAGAGCGCCACCGCCGTGCTGCAGCCGGCGATCGTGAGGGTTGTCAGGGCCAGCCATGGCGCGATCAACAGCCCGACCAGCAGGGCCACCAGGCCCGACACCAGGGTCAGCAGCACGGTGATCACGCCGCCGATGCCCAGCTGCACCAGGGCAAAGGGCAACAGCAGCCGGGTCGCCAACTCGCCCCGCAGGCGTTGCAGCACAGCCCGATAGGGCAGGCTGAACAGGCTGATGAACAGCAGGCCGCCCAGGCGATGGCGCAGCTGATCGCCCAGGCTGCGCAGCATCAGGGTCTGCACCTGAAGCAGGGCGATCAGCGCCGCCACGGCAAGGCCGCTGATCCAGAGCAATGGGATCCCCAGCGACTGGCGGCCTTCCTGCAGCACCCCGTCGATCAGCTGGCCGGTTGACCCAGCGATGAACAGCTCGGGCAGGGCAGCCGTCACGGCGGTCAGCACGATCCAGGGCAGCAGCGGGCGGTAGGGCGCCAGCAGGGCAGGGACCCGGTGATAAATGCCGGGTTCCTGTCCGCCCGGGGTGAAGCCGTCGCCTGGATGCAGCTCGAGCACCACGCCGGTGAAGCTGCGCTGGAACTCGCTCCAGCTGACCCGGCGACGGCCTGCGGCTGGGTCGCTCAACCAGGCTCTGCCATCACGGGCAAAGCCTTCGAGCACAAGAAAGTGGTTGAAATTCCAGAAGAGGATGCAGGGAAACAGCCCCTCGCGCCGCAGATGCCCGGCACTGCAGCGGTAGGCGTTGACCGTCAGGTCGAGGCTCTGGGCCGCAGCCTTGAGCTCAAGGGCGGTGACGCCGTCGCGGCTGATGCCGCAGCGTTGGCGCAGGTCGCTCAGCGGCAGCACCCTGCCCAGATACCCGAGCACGATCTTGAGGCTGGCGGCGCCGCATTCCACCGCTTCGTACTGCAGCACCGTGGGGGTGATCACCCGGCGGTGCGAAAGGCTGCGCGCTGGTGTCATCGCCGGTTGGCGGCAAGCCCCAGGCTCTGGCTCAGCGCCGGCATCACCACGCTGATCGGTCGCTGGTGGCCGGTCGTGATCTGCACATCGGCCAGGCTGCCCAGCCTCACCGGCTGTGGGGGCAGTCGACCCGTGCTCCAGCGGTAGCAACGGCGCGACATGGCCTGCCTGCACCGACCGGGCGCTGCCTGGTGCAGCTCCACCCACACCAGGTAGGGCGAGGGCAGCAACCTTCCGATGGCCGCGGCCAGGGCACGGCTGCCCGCGGCACCAACGATCGCTTCTCCCACCAGGGGAAGCTGGGCGACCTCGACCACCGTTCCAGGGATCCCGCCGTGCAGCGCCCGCGACAGCCCTCGCGGTGTCAGCAGCACCCCCATGCCCTGCTGCACCTGCTGGGCCGCCGCAGCGTCGAGAAACACCGGCACCACCCTGGGCAGGGCCGGCGGTTGGCTGGTGTAGCTCAACAGCTCATCACCCCTGTTGACCAGGCTTCCGTTCCTGAAGTATTTGGCCAGCAGATAGAAGCCGCCCTCGGGGGCAAACACAGCGGTGCGGTTGAGGCTGCTGCTCAGCTGGGCGAAACGGGCGCGCCGATCGCCTGTGCTGCGGTGATGGCGCTGGTTCAGCAGGTCGGCATTGAGGTCCTGCAGGGCCTGGTTGTCCATGACCCGGGCCAGCAGCGTGCCTGCCGGATAGCGCACGACATCGGCATCCCGGTGCTGATCGACACCCTTGGGGCTGGGCAGATCCTCTGGCAGCACCAGCTGTTGACCGCTCACTGCGGCCAGGGCGGCACCACCCAGTTGCGTCAGTTGGTGGTGTGTGTCGGCCGGCTGCTCCTGCGGTTGGGTGCTCTGGCGCCAGAACCGCTCCAACAAGCGGTTGTTGTGCTGCTGCTGCCGGCTCAGGGTCGTGGGCCCAAGCCCGTTGATCTGATACAGCACGCGGCCATGGCCACCAGACACCAGGGTGTTGATGCCCTGGTCGGGAATGATCGCGGCCGTGCCATGCACCTGCAGCGGAATCCGCGTCAGCAGTGCCCACGCCACCCCCAGGATGGTGAGAGCCGCGGCGCAGGCGGCCGTCAGTCGCCCGGGTAGTGGCACAACAGCGGCGGGTTTCGCGAGGTCGCAGCCGTTCTGCCAGTGCTCGAGGGCCGTGGCCTCAAACACCGCGAAGCGGTCCAAGGCCCGCTCGTGGGCGTCGGGTTTGGCAGGAGATTCGGTCAACGCGAGCGCGCTTCGACGGCAGCTTTCTTGTTCTTGAAGGTATTCATCACCGCTGCAATTGGCCACGGTCTGCTGCTATAGCCATCCAGCTGAAGCACGGGTGGCTCAGATCTGATCAGAGCCTGAAGATTTTGTGAGATTGCGTGGCGTGTGATCCGCATGGTCGTTTAGGCCAGGAGAAGCATGTTTTGACGGATCCGTGCTCAGCAGGACAACCCACCCAGGCCAGGACCAGGACCCTTCGCTGGCCTTTCTCAACCGCCTGATCGATCGCATCACCGATGACGAGCACTACGCCCAGCTGTTGGCCGAATGCGTCAGCCGTGGTGCCGGTGATCGCTTCTTCGCTCTGATTGACGATCCAGACGACCGTCAGGATCTTGACGATGGCTGGCTCGACGATTGCGCCGGTGGTCGCGGCTCGGTGCCCCTTGCGCTGGCGCTGCTGGCGGGGGCCTTTGGCAGTGGCCATGGGCGGGCCCCTTTGTGGCCTGGCCAAGGGCCCAGGCCGATGGTCTGCAGCCCGGCTGGCAGGACCATGCCCTGCCGTTGATCCGCGCGTTTGAAGGGCTGACGCTGGAGGCTTACCTCGACCCGGTGGGCATCGCCACGATCGGCTACGGCACCATTCGCTATGCCGATGGCAAGCCGGTGCAGCTGGGTGATCGCATCAGCCGCGAGCAGGCGGAGCGGCTGCTGGCTGATGCCGTGGCCGAGCGCTATGCCCCTGCGCTGCTGGCGGCGGTTCCACCGGCCCGGAGCTTCAGCGCCGAGCAGCAGGCGGCCCTGATCAGCTTCACCTACAACGTGGGCGTGGGAGCCCTGCAGCGTTCGAGCCTGCGCCGCAGGCTGCTGGCGGGCGAAGACCCCCAGCAGGTGATCACCGAAGAGTTGCCCCGCTGGAGCCGTGGCGATGGCCGCGAACTGCCTGGTCTGGTGCGCCGCCGCGCCGCCGAAGTCGACCTGTTTCGCAGGGGGCGCTATGGCTGAGCTGTGCGCCGTTGCAGCACCACGGCCGACTGGGGTGCGAGCTGTTTCGGCAGCGGCCCATCGCGGTGCTCTGGCGGCCACAGCACCACCCAGGAGCCTTGGTTGCGCTGGCTCAGATCGAGCTGCAGGGGCGCGTGACGGCTGCGGTTGATCACCGCCGTGATCGAGGCGTCGATCGCCTCGCCATGGCTGTGGCGCAGCAGCCGCAGACCCTGATCACCCTCACTGCCTTGCAGCACTTCCAGCTGCAGCGCGCCGTTGCAGAGCGCGTCGTGGTTGTGTCGCAGCGCCGCCAGGCTGGCGATGAATCCCCGCAGGTCGGCCCCCCAGCCTGAGGGCCCATCCCATGGAAAGGCTTCACGGCAGGCCGGCTCCTCACCTCCCTGGAGCCCCACTTCGGTGCCGTAGTAGAGGCACGGCGCTCCTGGCAGGCAGAACAGCAGCACCAGGGCCAGCTTCAGCGCGTTCACATCACCCTGCAGCATGTGCAGCGCCCGCGGCACATCGTGGCTGTCGAGCAGGTTGAGCTGGGCCAGGTTCACCGCCTCGCCGTACCAGCCCAGGGTCTCTTGCAGCACCTGCAGGTAGGCGCTGCCATCGAGGTTGCCGTAGGGCATCGAACGGCGACCATGACCCGGTTTCAGCTGGCCATTGGCAACCCAGCCGAGGCTGCTCCAGCCGAACCGATAGTTCATCACTCCGTCGAACTGGTCTCCCTGCAGCCAGGAGCGGGCATCGCCCCAGACCTCTCCGATGATCCAGGCTTCGGGGTTGGTCTGCCTGATGCGGCGCCGAAAGGCCATCCAGAAGTCGGAGGGGACCTCGTCGGCCACATCGAGCCGCCATCCGTCGATGCCCCGCTGCAGCCAGTGCTCACCGACCGCCAGCAGGTAGTCGCGCACCTCGGGGTTGGCGTGGTTGAACTTGGGCAGAGCTGCGTCGTTCCACCAGCAGTGGTATCCGGCTGTGCGGGCGGCACCCCGGGCCGAGGGCCTGGGGTAGGGGTTCAGTGGCCACGCATCGATGGTGAACCAGTCGGCATAGGGCGAGCTGGCGCCGTTTTCGAGCAGGTGATGAAAGGCCCAGAACCCACGGCCGCAGTGGTTGAACACGCCATCGAGCACCAACCGCATGCCACGGCGCTTGAGGGCGCTCACCAGGGCGTCAAAGGCGCAGTTGCCGCCCAGCAGCGGATCCACCTGCAGATAGTCGTAGGTGTGGTAACGGTGGTTGGCGGCCGAGCTGAAGATCGGATTCAGAGACAGGCACGTCACCCCCAGATCCTGCAGGTGATCCAGGGCGTCGATGACCCCATGCAGGTCACCCCCCTGGAAGCCCCTGGCGCTGGGTGGCGATCCCCAGGGTTCAAAACGACGCGAGCCCAGGGGATCCTCCGTGGCAACGGATCCGCGCCGAAAGCGATCAGGAAAGATCTGGTAGACGACGGCCTGGCGGGCCCACCGCGGTGGCAGCGCCAGGGCCGGAGTGCTCATCAGGCCGCGGCATTCCAGTAGCAGTCGACGGCGATCGTTCCTTGTGCAGGAAGCAGCAGTTTGCGGTTGATCACGTATTCGATGATCGGATCTGCTCCCTGCTGCTTCACCAGAAATTTGAAGTTCACCAACCGAGCTGCGTCGTGGTCGAAGGCAACCGAGGCAATCCAGGTGTTCTGATTCACGTACTCCATGCCATAGGCCTGGTCGTGATGCCAGTTACCCAGCTCATCGCAAGAGCCCACGATCGCCAATGACTGGCCTGGTTGTGTTTCGAAGCCATTCAGTTGAAACACCGCCATCACCTTGCCCTTCACGGGTTGCCCCTCAACGCTGATGACCATGGCCGTTTTGGCAGGCACGCCCAACCCCTGCAGACGACCGTTGCTGAGGCTGACTGTGCGCCCTGTGAGATGGCAGACATGGTCGCCATCGGGCATGCGGATGGCCTCGGCATTCACGACATGTTCATGGTCAGCTTTGTTGACCATCACCATGACCGCGCTGTCTCTGTAGTTTCTGGTGTAGAGGTAGAAATCCTCGTTGACCCAGGCTGTGTTGTGGGAGCCGTAGGCAAGCGCCTGATTGTTCTCACGGAGGCGCAACAAGGTCTTCACCAGTTGGAACGGTTGTGTTGCGGTGTCCCAGCTTTCCATCATGGGCCGGTTGTAGGGATCCTGGCCGCCATCGGTGTTGTTGCACAGGTATTGCTCTGTGCCATAGAAGAGGCAGGGAACGCCTCGCAGGGTGAGCAGCAACACAAGGGCAAGGTCGAGCAGGCGCTGGTCAGAAACAATCGACAGGAAGCGCGGCATGTCGTGGTTGTCAATGAACGTCACCAGTTCATTGGCGCGGTGATAGACGCGGTCATAGGCAAGAACTTTTTCGACCTGGTAAAAGCCACCTGGCTCTTTGCCTGACATGCAAAAGCGGATTCCATCGCAGAGGCCAAAATCAAGAATCGACATGCCGATGTTGTTGGCATATTCGACCGATCTCTGCTCCCAGGGTTTGCTGAAGCCATATTCGCCAAACATGAAGAGCCCCGGCTTGTGGTTCTTCATCTCTGTGCTGAATTCCTGCCAGAACCAGATCGGCATGTGCTTCAGCGTGTCGACGCGGAGTGCATCGATGCCAGCATCGAGCCAGTCTTTGATGGCGGCCTTGATGTAATTGCGGTACTCAATATTTTTCTCGTTGAATGTGGCGAGACCCATCATTTCGCAATGAATCAGCTGGTATTCGTCTTCCCAGTCGGTGATCTCGCCGTTGTGGTAATAGAAATTTTTGTCATCGCGGTGGTAGTCGGCCAGATGGGTGCCGTCGTCCAGTACCACGCCTTTGCAGCCGTTGATGTCGGGTGAGCTGTGGTTGCAGACGATGTCCAGGACGACCTTGATGCCGGCGTTATGACAGGCGTCAACCAATGCTTTGAGGGTTTCTGATTCGGAGATGCTGTTGGATTCCCCGACCTTGAGAAAACGTGGGTTGATGCGTTTGAAATCACGCGTCCAGTAGCCGTGCATCGGAGCCCTGCTGAACTGGAGGTCGCTCACTTGTTCAAACAAAGGAGACAGCCATAGTGCCGTGACACCAAGCTGTTTGAGGTAGTCAATCTTGTTGATCACTCCTTGAAGATTTCCGCCCCAGTACTTGCCCCAATCCTGTCGTGTTCGGTCGTAAAGCCCCTTGTTGTCTTCCAGTTCTGAGCCTTCGGCGCGCTGGTCTTGATCGCTGTGGCCATCATGAAAGCGATCGATGATGATGAAGTAGATGACCTCGTGACGAAAATCCACGGGATTTTCGAAATAGGTGGTTTCCAGCTTCTCGACCTGGCAGCTCGACGGCATGAGTCTGAACAGAATTTCTTCAAGCCTAGGCAACGTGATCCATGCTGTCCACAGGAGTCTTTCTGCAGGACTCGTTCCAAAGTGAGCCTCCACACTGGTGGCTCACCTGCTCTGCGCAGGCGGTCGCCGCAGCGGTGTCTTTGATGGCGCCGCTCTGGGGTGTTTGCTCGGGCTGCACGTGATCGCAGAGCTCTTCACTGGCGGTGTTGATCGATTCAGTAGACAACACCAGTGCCAGGCGGATCAGAGAGGCAGAATCGTTGATCCGGTTGCGCTGCGTCAGGTGATGGTGATGATCAACACTGACAGCACCGGCTCCTAGGTCACGGTTCAAATGGTTTGGGGTTGCATATGGCCTGGGGTTGGAACTGGGCATGGGCCGCATGATCGTCGTTTTCCAACGAAATGCGGCAGCCTGTGGTTGACCGCAACCCGTCGCCGCGGCGTCGATCGCCCCACCAAAAGCCGGCTAACGGATTTGAACCGATGGCCTTCGCTTTACAAAAGCGCTGCTCTACCGCTGAGCTAAGCCGGCATGAATTGACTTTACCGGGACAGGGTCAGAATCAGGCCCACCCCAGGTTTGTCGATGGTGTTTCCTTGGTTGCGTGCGGTTGTCGCGGCTCTCTCCGGCGGTGCCTGGCTGTTCGGGTCATCGGTTGTGTTCCCGCCGGCATCGGCTCTGCCCGAAGCCGAGGTGAGCACCAAGCTCGACACGATTCTGCTGCTCATGGCCGTGGGGGAGAACGGCCAGCCCCGTGCGGTGAAGGCCATCGTTGATGGGCGCAATGTCAATGCTTACCTGGCGGCTGTCTCGATCGCTGCGGCCGAAGAGATCACTGCCGGCAAGCGCTATGGGGTGGATCCCGGAACGGCCAGGGGCCTGCGGTTTGCGCCTGTGAGTCTGGCCCGTTTCAATCTCCTGTTGGCGCCCTTGCTCAAAACCAATCCCAGAGATCTGGGTGTGATTGCTCCCGATCCGCTCCAGGCACCAGTTGCCGAGAGGCTTCTGCTGGCCCAGAAGGTGCCCGCCGCCCAGGCCAGAGGACTGGCGGCGCGACAACCCATGATCTTCTGCCCGGAACCGGCGTTGTTGGTGCGGAGCAACGAAGGCCCAGACAAGGGAAGTCAGTTCGTGCCTTGCGCCACCGAAGCTGAGTTTGTCGAGGGCATCGTGAAGCGTGCGATCAAGGAGTCGCCACAGGTCGCAGGCGCCAAGGCGCGGGTGGTGGCGATTCCGCTGAGCAGCTTCATCAGCTTCCTGCGCAACGAGCCTGAAAGTCGGGTCGGTCAGCTTCGGGTGGTGCCCAGCGGCCGCATGGTCAAGCTGATTCAGCAGATCAGCCTTCAACAGGCAGGCAAACAAGCCAAACCCCAGTCGGCGGGTTCTCAATGATGGCCTGCAATGATCACCAGATCTGTCCAGGCTTGCTCCCCAGCCCCCAAAGCACAAGCTGGCTGCGGCTACGGCAGCCGCTCTTTTCGAGCATGGCGCTGATGTGGCTTTCGACCGTGCGCGGGCTCAGCGCCAACCGTGCGGCGATGCAGCGGTTGCTGCCGCCCTCAAGCAGCAGCGCCAGGACCCGCTGCTCGGCGGGGCTGATCATCATCAAGCGGCTCGGGCAGGCCATCGTCACCATGAAGCGGAGAACCCCTCAGGGTTCCCACGGTTCAGCCCAGGGCTCAGCGCAGCCTGCCGGCGCCTCAGACTCCGGCAGCCGGGGCGGGCAGCACCACGTCGCGGGCCCGCTTGATCGGCAGGTTGGCCACCAGGGCGGTGACCCGGTCCTCGGTGGCCAGGCTCACATCGCCCTCGTCGAGGTCGAGCTCCACATAGCGGCTCACCACTTCGAGAATCTCGCGGCGCATCTGTTGCAGCAGCTCGGGGTTCAGGTCGCTGCGGTCGTGGGCGAGCACCAGCTGCAACCGCTGCTTGGCGGTGCTGGCGCTGGCGGGCTGGCGGCCCAGCAGCCGGTTGATGGCGTCGCGCAGGGTCAGAGACATCAGAAGATCTTGGTGTTCATCAGGCGGCTGATCTTGGCCCTCAGGCCCTGGCGCTCCTGGCTCGGGTCGACGATCGGCACATCGTCACCCCGCAGCCGACGAGCCACGTTGGTGTAGGCCTGGGCTGCCGGCGAGTTGGCGCCGTTGAGGGTGAGCGGTTCGCCGCGGTTGGTGGAGACGATCACCTGCTCGTCTTCAACCACCAGGCCCAACAGGGGCAGGGCCAGGATGTCGGTGACATCGCTGACCGCCAGCATCTCCTGGTTGGCCATCATCTTGGGTCGCACCCGGTTCAGCACCAGCTGAATCGGCGTGATGCCCTCGGTGTTGAGCAGGCCGATCACCCGGTCGGCGTCGCGCACGGCCGACACTTCGGGAGTGGTGATCACGATGGCTTCACGGGCCGCGGCAACGGCGTTCTTGAAGCCGTCTTCGATCCCGGCGGGGCAGTCGATCAGGACCACGTCAAACCGATCGCCGAGCATCGCCGCGATCTTCTTCATGTCGTCGGGCGTGAGCCACTCGAGCATGCGGGGGTTGCCGGCGGGCAGCAGCGCCAGATTCGGTTGCTGTTTGTGCTTGACCAGGGCCTGCTCCAGCCGGCAGGTCTCGGCGAGCACCTCCTGGGCGGTATAGACGATGCGGTTTTCCAGGCCCAGCAGCAGGTCGAGGTTGCGCAGGCCGAAGTCGGCATCGAGCACGGCGGTGCGCACTCCCTGCTTGGCCAGGGCGATGCCCAGATTGGCGGTCAGGGTGGTCTTGCCGACGCCTCCCTTGCCAGAGCAGATCAGGATGTAGCGGGTCTCGGCTGCCACGGTCGGTGTTCAGGCGGCTTGAGGTTAAGGCGAAATTCCCTGCTGGGGTTAAAACTGTTTGCACCCGGATCAGACAAGGTGGCAACCACACCCGCGCTTGAGGACTCGCCCGCCGCGCTCAGCCATCGGCATCTGCATCAGGAGCTGCTGGTGATGCCCGATGACGGCTCGGCTGCCGTCGTCGCTTTGATCGATGAGGCCCAGAGCGAGCTGCGCCTCAAGCAGTTCAAGCTGCAGAGCCAGGACATCGAGCAGGCCCTGCTGCGGGCCCACCAGCGCGGTGTGCGGGTGCGGGTGATGCTCAATCCCCACACGTCGGGTGGTGACCGCTGGAACGACGACGCCTTTGCCCTGCTGCAGGGCTGGGGCATCGAGGTGGCCTGGACGTCGGAGGCTTTCCCGGTCACCCACGAAAAGTCGATGGTGATCGACCAGAGCGCGGCCCTGATCGCCAGTTTCAACCTCGCCGACAAGTACTTCACCCAGACCCGCGACTACGGCATCCTGAGTCGCTCGCAGCCGGTGATCGATCAGGTCATCGCTGGTTTTGAAGCCGATTGGAGCCGCCAGTTCTTTGCCCCCGATCTGCACGTGGGTCTGGTCTGGAGCAGTGCCCACAGCCGCGGGCAGATGGCCCGGATCATGGATCTGGCCCAGAGCAGCCTCTGGATCCAGCATCCGAAATTCGTCGATGCGGTGATGCTGGAGCGCATCATTGCGGCCCGCGAACGTGGGGTGAAGGTGCGCCTGCTGTGCGGGGGCAAGCACGGCATCTCGGATTGGGACATCTATGACACCTTCTCCTCGCTGCGGATCATGGAGCGCTTCGGCGTCAAGGTGAAGCGCCAGAAGCATCTCAAGTTGCACTGCAAACTGATCCTGGTCGACGGCGCCTATGCCCAGACCGGTTCGATGAACATCGACCGCAGTGCCTTTGACGTGCGCCGCGAGCTGGGCATCGAATCCGACGCTCCCGATGTGGTGAGCCGTCTGGTGGCCACCTTCACGGCCGATTGGAAGGAGGCCAAGAAGTACAGCGCCCCCGATCCTCTCGATCCCAGCTTCCACGACGAGGGCGAGCTGCCACCCGACCCCCACTTCGTGCATGACTGACGCCCGGGCCGTACCGCAGGGTGTCGTGTTGCCCCCGACCTGCCGCGAGCTGTTCGTGGGCATGCTGCAGGTGGCCCTGTCGGCTTTTGGCGGTGGCCTCTCGGCCTGGAGCCAGCGCATCGTCGTTGAACAGAAGCGCTGGATGAACGATGAGGAATTTCTCACCGGCCTCACTGTGGCGCGGCTGTTTCCGGGCCCCAATCAGATCAACATGGCCGTCTACATCGGTGCCAACTTCAGGGGCCTGCCCGGAGCCCTGGCGGCCCTGGCCGGCATGTTGCTGGTGCCCTTCACCCTGCTGATGGCCCTGGGCACGCTGTACTTCAGCGTGCACGAGCTGCCGGCGGTTGACCGCGTGCTGGCCGGGGTGGTGGCGGCCGCTGCGGGCATGGCCCTCTCGATGGGCTTCAAGATCCTGGGCGAATACCGCAAGGACCCGGTGGCGCTGGGTCTGGCGGCCCTGGTGTTCGTGGCCCTCGCCTTTGGCCATCTGCGATTGGTGCCGGTGGTGCTGGTCAGCGGTCCGATCGCCATGGCCTGGTACTGGCCACGCCACCGGGTGGAGCCATGACCCCGTGGGTGCTGCTCACGGCCGCCTGCAGGCCGGTGCACCTGAGCGATCTGGGCAATCTGGCCCGGGTGGTCTGGGAGTTTCTGTCGCTCTCGCTGTTTTCGCTCGGGGGTGGCAACACGCTGCTGGCCGAGTACCACCACCTCAGCGTCGACAAGTTCTGCTGGCTGACCAACAGCCAGTTCGCCGACCTCTATGCCCTGGCCGAGGCGGCCCCCGGCCCCAGCTCGATGATCGTCGGCTTGCTGGGTCTTGGCGCCGGTTGGCCGGAGGGCCCGATCTGGGCCCTGCTCAGCGGCTACGGCGCTGAAGTGGCGATCTTGCTGCCGTCGACCCTGCTGATGGTGATGGCTTGCCTGAGCTGGCGCCATCTCGAACATTCGCCCTGGCGGGTGGCTTTCGAGCGGGGCATGGGGCCGATCACCCTCGGCATTCTGTTTGCCGTCGGTCTCAAGATCGTGCGCACGGCCGACGTCACCCGTGCCGATCAGCTCAGCGTGCCCGGGGTGATCGTCTCACTGGTGGTGTGCGTGCTCATGCTGCGCACCCGGATCTCGCCGTTGTGGTTCATGGCGATCGCCGGAGTGCTGGGCGCCCTTGGCCTCATCAACCGCTGAGCTGTCGTGCTCAGGCCAGGGGCCACTGCGCGGTGGCTGGGTTGATGGCGATCACGCCGTCCACCAGCTGGGCCTGCTCGGCAACGCCGGCCACCGGCAGATCCTCGGGGCCGCGGGCCACCGCTTCGGCGATGCGCAGCTGCACCGGCCGCAGCTGCAGCGCGGTGATGCGGGCCGCGCGGTCGCCATGGCACCCGGCGTGGGCCACGCCCCGCAGGGTGCCCCAAACCAGCACATGGCCGCCCGCCTCGACCCGGGCGCCCGGGTTCACATCGCCCAGCACCAGCAGTGAGCCGTCGGTCTCGAGATGATCGCCCGAGCGCAGCGTGCCCTGATGGATGCGCAGCGGCCGCGGTTCGCACTCGCCTGCTGCCGCAGAGCCCTGGTCTGGGTCGTCGCCAGGGCGCTCCCAGGCGATCGCCAGGCTCGCCGCCGCCACGCAGGTGGACGGTTGGTGGCTCAGCAGCCGTTGCAGGGGCAAGCCATGTTGAGCCAGTAGATCCCGGATCGCGCTGAGCTCCTGCACGCCGATGGTCCAGCTGCCGCAGCGCAGCGTCAGGCTGGCGGCCTCGGGCAGGGTCTGCTGCAGCCGGGCGTTGCTCAGCAGGGCCCTCACCTGAACCAGGGGGCGTGGCTGGTGCGGCCCGTCACGCAGGTCCAGTTCGGCAGTCGCCATGGCGCCAGGCTACCCAGCCCCGCCCAGGGTTTCCAGCCGTTCGCGCAGGGCCAGCCGTAGCGTCACACTCACCTCGGCCGGATGGATCAGCCAGGCCAGCTCGCTCGGTGTGCAGAGGCTCTGGACCAGCGGCGATCGCTGTTCGAGGGCCTGCAGCTTCTGGCCGTCCCAGAGCCGCAGTCCACCCTTGTAGGCGTGGTATCCGCGGCTCTGGCGCTGCTGCAGTGCGCAGCAGCGCTCGCTCACCAGGCCTGCAGCCTCGCTCAGCCGGCCGGCCAGGGCCAGCAGTTCCAGGCGTTGCTCCCGTTGCAGACCGCTGACGTCGGTGGCCTTCAGCAATCGCCGCCCCAGCAGCCGCTGGCAGGGTTCGGCCAGCTCATCGGGAGCCTCCTCGGCCCAGCGTTGCAGGTGATACCCCGTGCGCAGGTCGTCATTGGCCAGAAATGTCTCCAGATCGAGGCTGTCGCTGTACCAGAGCCAGCGGGTCATCACGGCGTCGGCCCAGACGGCCCCGGGCCCCAGCCGCCGGGCGCTGGCGATGGTCTGGTTGAGCAACCAGTTGCAGACCACGTTGAGCCGGTGGTTGTAGACGCTGCGGTACATCAGGTTGCGCACCACCAGGTAGTGCTCGACCGCCATCAGCCCCTTGGGATGCACCGCCAGGCTGCCGTCGGGCGCCACGGTCAGGGCTGCCAGGATCCGTTGCAGGTCGAGCTGGCCGTAGCTGGCGCCGGTGCTGTAGCTGTCGCGCAATAAGTAGTCGAGCCGGTCGCAGTCGAGCTGGCTGCTCACCAGGGCGCCGATCGCCGCCTGCGCACACTGGCCCGACTCCAGCAGGCGGGCCACCGCCTCGGCCAGCCCCGGCTGGTGGCATTCCAGCCGGTCGTGCAGTTCAGGGTGTTGGCGGATCAACCGGGCCGACCAGGCTTCGTGGTGCAGGCCATACATCTCCTCGCCGCTGTGGCTCAGGGGGCCGTGGCCCACGTCGTGCAGCAGGGCGGCGGCATAGAGCAGTGACCGCTGTTCGGCCAGGTCGCGCTGCTGCCGTTCCAGCTGGCCCAGGGCCAGCCGCGCCAGATGCAGCACCCCCAGCGAGTGGGTGAAGCGGCTCGACTCGGCCCCGTGAAATGTCAGAAAGGCAGGCCCCAGCTGGCGGATGCGGCGCAAGCGCTGAAACGGAATGGTGTCGATCAACGCCACCGCCAGGGCCTCGGCCGGCTCGGAACGCTCGAGCCGGATCGCCCCATGCAGTGGATCGTGATAGGTGCGGCTGGCCATCAGCTGTGCTCCAGCTGCTGCACCAGCCGCCGTTCGGCCTGCTCGAGCCAGCTGTCGTCGTCGCCGCCGGGGTTCAGGGGTTCCTCGCCGGTGAGCAACCCATCGGGCCTGATGCCCTGATTCTGAATATCGCGACCGCTCGGCGTCAGGTAGCGGGCCACGGTGACTGCCAGGCCGCTGCCGTCGCCCAGGGGGATCAGGCTCTGGATCAGGCCCTTGCCAAAGGTCTGGCTGCCCAGCAGGGCACTGCGGCCGTCGTCCTGCAGGGCTCCGGCCAGAATCTCGCTGGCGCTGGCGGTGCCGCCATTCACCAGGGTCAGCATCGGTCCTTCATAGAGACGGGCCGGCCCTGCCACCACCGGCGAGCCGATGCCATCGCGGCCGGCCGTCTCGACGATCGGCTCGCCGGCCAGCAGTTGGTCGGCCACGGCCAGCCCGGCACTGACCAACCCGCCCGAGTTGTTGCGCAGATCGAGAATCAATCCCTCGATGCCCTTGTCGCTGAGCTCCTCCAGGGCCTGGCGCACCTGCTCGGGCACCGGCTCGGCAAACTGGGTGATGCGCACATAGCCCAGGGTGTGGTTGCTGCTGCGCAGTCGCTTGCTGCGCACCGGACGCAGATCGACCTGCCGGCGCTCCAGCCGCACCTCGCTGCTGCCGCCGCCGGGCTCGCCCAGCTGCACCAGCACCTCGCTGCCGCTGGGGCCGCGCAGCCGGCTGGCGGTGCCCTCGAGACCCAGCTCGGCACTGGGGATGCCATCGACCGCCAGCACCGCCATGCCCGAGCTGAGGCCCGCCTCGGCTGCTGGTGAGCCGTCGAGGGGCGCAATCACCACCACCTGCTGATCGGGGCTGCGGAGGCCCAGCTGCAGGCCCACCCCCGTCACCGTGCCATGGGTGTTGGACTGCAGATCGCCGTACTCGGCCGGCCTCAGCAGCCGGGTGTAGGGATCCCCCAGGGGGGCGAGCATCGCTTCGATGGCCGCGTAGGCGTCGCTCGACTGGACGATCGGCCGCTCAAGGGCCTTCTGCCGCAGCCGTTTCCAGTGCACCTGCTCAAACCGATCAGGGTCGACGTAGCTCTGGTTGACCAGGCGCCAGGCCTCCACCACCAGCTGCTGGGTGTCGCTCAGTGCCTGCGCTGCCGGTACCGCCGCGCCCACCAGCAGCACCAGGGCCATGGCCAGCGCCAGGGCACCCTGCAGCAGCGCGGCAGGGCGGCGCGGGTCCCGCTGGGCGCAGGGTGTTTCAGAAGGGCGAAGGCTCACGACGCGAACGACGCAGTGCGTAGACTCTCGCAACCATTCCACCCAGCTGCATGGCCAACACTCCTGCAGGGAGCCCCGGGGGCACCAATCCTGTCTACGACTGGTTTGAGGAGCGTCTTGAGATTCAGGCCATCGCCGATGACATCTCGGCCAAATACGTGCCACCGCACGTCAATATCTTTTACTGCCTGGGCGGCATCACCCTGGTCTGCTTCCTGATCCAGTTTGCGACCGGGTTTGCGATGACCTTCTATTACAAGCCCACTGTGGCCGAGGCCTACACCTCGGTTCAGTACCTGATGACCGACGTCAGCTTCGGCTGGTTGATCCGTTCGATCCACCGCTGGAGCGCCTCGATGATGGTGCTCATGCTGATCCTGCACGTCTTCCGCGTCTACCTGACCGGTGGCTTCAAGCGTCCCCGTGAGCTCACCTGGGTCACCGGCGTCACCATGGCCGTCATCACCGTGAGTTTTGGTGTGACCGGTTATTCCCTGCCCTGGGACCAGGTCGGCTACTGGGCCGTCAAGATTGTCTCGGGTGTGCCTGCAGCCGTTCCGGTCGTGGGCGACTTCATGGTTGAACTGCTGCGTGGTGGCGAGAGCGTTGGCCAGGCAACCCTCACCCGCTTCTACAGCCTTCACACCTTTGTGATGCCCTGGCTGCTGGCGGTCTTCATGCTGATGCACTTCCTGATGATCCGCAAGCAGGGCATTTCGGGCCCGTTGTGATCGTTCGGGTCCGAGCTGGGTCTTTGTGAATCTCTGACCCCGTCAGCCGCGCCTTTCCCCTCTCCGCTTCTAGCCTTTCACCACAGGCCTCACCGCCATGCACATTCTCAAGAAGCCCGACCTCACCGATCCCAAGCTGCGCGCCAAGCTCGCCAAGGGCATGGGTCACAACTACTACGGTGAGCCTGCCTGGCCCAATGACCTTCTCTACATGTTCCCGGTGGTGATCCTGGGAACGTTTGCCTGCATCGTCGGTCTGGCGGTGCTCGACCCGGCCATGCTCGGCGACAAGGCCGATCCGTTTGCCACCCCACTCGAGATCCTGCCTGAGTGGTACCTGTATCCGGTCTTCCAGATTCTGCGCGTCGTCCCCAACAAACTTCTGGGCATCGCGCTGCAGACCATGATCCCCCTGGGACTGATGCTGGTTCCCTTCATTGAGAGCTTCAACAAGTTCCAGAACCCCTTCCGCCGTCCGGTGGCCATGGCCGTGTTCCTGTTCGGAACCGTGTTCACCATCTACCTCGGCATCGGTGCCGCCCTTCCCATCGACAAGTCGCTGACCCTGGGCCTGTTCTGACCTTCACTCCCACCAGGAACCCCCCGAGCCGCGATGACCCATCGCGGCTTTTTGTTTGTCTTGCCGGGCTTCAGCTTTCCAGATCCAACAGGGACACCGCACCGGGATCCACCCGCAGCAGGTGGTGCATCAGCAGAAAGCCGACGATCGTCCAGGTCTGGAAGGTGCGGGCCTGTTGCCCCACCCAGGTGCCGGTCGGACCATCGAAGTATTCGGCCCATTGCTGCCGTGGCAGCTGATTCAGCTGACGCCAGTAGCACTCCTCGAGCATTGCCCTGACCGGAGCCAGCAGCACCGCATCGTCCTGGTGATGCCGCTGGTCGTGCAGCAGCACGGCCGCCCCGAATGTCCACAGCAGGCTCGGCCAGTGGCCGCCATTGTGGTAGCTCCATGGCCAGTTCTTCGGATCGGACCCCGTTTTGTCGCGCCATTCCTCACCCTCCATCGGCGGGTGGCAGATGCGCATCGGCATCTGGCCCATCAGGTGTTGGCGGTTGTGCAGCACCAGGCGAAACAGGGCGCGCTGCTGCGGCGCCGACAGCAGGCCAAACAGACAGGCCAATGAATTGCCCAGGCTGTAAAAGCGAAAATCGGGGCGGCCGGTGCGCATGTTGCCGATCAGGTAGCCGCCGCGGTTGTTGAGCCAGTCCTGCAACCAGGGCGGTATCACCTGGGGCTGCACGTTGAATTCGTTTTCGTGCTGGTGCTCACCGTATTGCTCGGTGGGCCTGCGCCTGAGCAGCTGCACGGTCTTGCTGGTGACCCAGTAGTGCTTCAGCAGAAAGGCGCGCAGGTCATGCAGCCACTGACGGGTGAGCACCAGCCGCTGGTCCAGCACCTGGCTCTCCTGCTGCTGCTGGGCCACCTCCATCAGGTGACAGCAGCTGCGCAGGCAGCCATAGAGCAGCACCTCCACCTCCAGCGGTGCGCCCCAGACGTCCATGGGGCGATCAATCATGAAGGCGCAATCGGGCACGAACAGCACCGGTGTGCCTTCAAAGCTGGGATGCAGCACGAGGTCGAGCAGCAACTGCACCCCGCGCTGCACCGCTTGGCTGCTGGCAAAATCGCGGTCGTTGCTGTGCTTCACATAGAGCCAGCACAGCACTGGCCACCACAGGCTGGCGTCGACCGAGGTGATCCGGCCGATCGAGCGTTGCCCGTAATCGGCGATGAGCTCGCCCTCGCTTTCGATGAAGCTGGTGGGGAACACACCCCGGGTCTGGTAGGTGCTGCTCTGCAGCTCCAGGCACACCGTCAGAAAATTGCGCACGATCCTGTGCCGCCCCTGCAGCAGCAGGTAGACCATCACCGGCACGTTGTCGCGCAGGAACACCTCGCCGTAGTTCACCGCTTCGCTGCGGCGGGGGTGCTCCAGGGCGGCGATCGACCCCGCCAGCTCCCCCTTGATCTGCACCAGCGTGCGTTCGAAGTGGCCCCGGGCCACCTTGACCACAGCCTCTTCTCTGGAACTGGGACGAATCCGCAGTTGCTCCTGGCTGAACGGTCGGGACATGGAAGATCGGCCTCCTCGGGTGAAGGCCACGAGGTCAGCTCCAGGCTGACCCCGCAAAACACTTGTGGCAATGGGGATCTGGGGGGCAATGGTGAAGCGTCTGAGGGGCCGGCGCGTGCCCTCGTCGCCGTCCTTTGCTGCGAAATGTTGCAGCTGGGTGCAGGTGTGTTAGGTTCATAGGTCTGCCGGAGCGATCTGGCAGGGCTTACGGCAAGCGAAGGATCCGTCCGACGGTGTTGTAAGTTTTGGAGGTCGCCG
>RGUW01000211.1 GCA_010027605.1 Synechococcaceae bacterium WB9_2_112
CGGTTATCACCTGGCGCAATCCAAGCGCTTTGCCGCCCTCGCCAAGCGGGAAGACAACCGCGCCGATGCGCTGGAAACCAGCCTGATCCATCTGCTTGCGCGCCTCGATCCCGGCGCCACCAACCACCGCTTGATCGACCACCAGCTGGCCAGCCGCACTAGCGAGGCGATCGAGATCGACGACCCCGAGGCCCTTCCTGCAGACCTGGTCACCACCCACATCAGCCGCACGCCCGACAAAGCCACCATCAAGGCCCGCATCCGATCCGCCATCGCCGCCGCCACCAGCGGCCTGCCGCGCACTGATGCCGCACAACTCGCTTTCTCCCTGGCCGCCACCGCCATCCCCGGCGCTCGCCTGATCAAACGCCGCCACTGGTCCATCACCTAGGGGCCATCGGCCCCCTCTCGATGGGGTTTTGCAGGTGCAGGCCCCAGTTCCTTTTTTCTCTCCACACGCACCACTGCATCGCCATGACCACCACCTCCACAGCCACAGCCGCAGCCACCACCCACTCCGCTCCTGTTCGCCGCAGCAGCCCCAGCCGGCAACCCTCAACGCTCCAGCTGCTGCGCGACACCCTCCGCCAAGACGCTGCTCAACCCTCGCCCGCACCTGCAACCGCCCACATCGAAGGGGCCCCTGGCCCCGGCTTCAGTGAGCGGCAGGTGGCGCTGCTCACCGCTCCCCTGGATCGCGCCCATGTGCGCCAGCGCGAGCAGGGCCGCAGCCGCGTCAGCTACCTGGAGGGCTGGCAGGTGATCGCCGAGGCCAACCGCATCTTTGGTTTCGACGGCTGGCAGCGCCACACCCTGATCAGCCGCTGCGTGAGCGAACACGAGCGCCCCATCGGCCGTGAGCGCAAAAGCGGCTGGGGTGTCACCTACATCGCCCGGGTGCGCATCACCATCACCGCCGGTGATCGCACTGTGATCCGGGAAGGCTCCGGCGCCGGCCATGGCATCGATGCCGATTGCGGCCAGGCCCATGAATCGGCCCTCAAGGAAGCCGAAACCGATGCCACCAAACGGGCGCTGATGACCTTTGGCAATGCCTTTGGCCTGGCGCTCTACGACAAGCAGCAGCGCCAGGTGAGTGATGCCAAGGCCGTGGCCGCACCGCAGAAGCAACCGCACAGCACTGCAAGAGCGGATCAAGGCCCTCAAGCCCACAGCTCGCGCCAGCTTCTCCACCGCCTTCCGCGCCGCCTTCCAGGTGCCGCCATCTCAGACCTCCCTGGCCGGGTTGATCACCAACACCCGCCACCAGCGCTGGATTGAGGCCTTTCTGGCGGAGACGGAGAGACCGGCCAGAATGGGTGCATGACCGCCACCAGTGCGCCATCGATTGAGCAGCGGCTGGCGGCGATGGCAGCCGTGATCCATCGGGCCATCCCAGGCAGCGAGGTGCGGCTGTTCGGCTCAAGGGCTCGCGGCGAGGCTGGGCCCGATTCGGACATCGACCTCCTGATCACGGCGCCCGACAGCTGGTTGGAGCAGCACCATCGGTTTGAGGTGCTCAACGCCCTTTGGGATCAGTTAACGCAGGCCGATGTCTCCCTTGATCTTTTGCTCTATTCCCAGAGCGAATGCGAGGCCCGGCGCAACTGGCGCAGCCATGTGATCGGACGCGCCTACCGAGAAGGGACGCTTCTGCATGGCCCTCTCTGAATCAGAAGGCCTCCTGCGCATCGCAGCTGCAGACCTCGAGACAGCCATTGCCTCCACGGATCCGGCAGTTTTCCGGGAAGGTGCCTGGGGTTTCTGGCTGCAACAGGCTGTCGAGAAAGCTCTCAAGGCCTCGCTGCTTCATCTGCAAGGAGACGATCCACCACTCAGCCATGACCTCAGACGTTTGCTGAGGCTCCTGGCCGCAGTTGATCCAGAGGCCAGCACTTGGAGCGACCTTGGCACTCTGACGGTTTACGCCGTGCAGTTTCGCTATGACGCCGATCCCACTCCGTTGGGGCTCAACCGGCTCGCTTACAACCAGCGGGCGGGTGAGCTGCTTCACCATGTGGATGAAATCCTGCGGCGCCCGACGTAATCACCGCAGCACGGAACTGCCCTGCGATGGCAGCACAACAGGCCGGCCAACGGCCGGCCCTCCCCCCTCAGCGGGGGGCACCAACTGCCAACGACCGCACCAACGCCTCCTGCTCAGCCTCAAGCCGCAGATCGATCTCCTCCACCCGCGAGAGGAAGCGCTCCATCGCCGGCAGCAGCTCCTCCTCCAGCAACGTGATCTCCTCCTC
>RGUW01000212.1 GCA_010027605.1 Synechococcaceae bacterium WB9_2_112
AGCGCAAGGCGGCGCCACTGTTGGCTGATCCCTCATTGCTGGATCAGGAGGATGGCCAAGATCGGCTGGATGTGATCTGCATGCAGTTCCTGGCAGCCGGTGAAGCACTGAAGCGGCTGGAAAAGCTGGAGCCAGGCCTGTTGGCCAGCCGGTTCCCCAACATCGACTGGAAAGGCGCGATGGGCTTTCGCGATGTGATCGCCCATCAGTACTTCGATCTGGATGCGGAGCAGGTTTTGCTGATCTGCCAAGACGCCCTGCCGGGTGTGCTCAGCGCCATTCGCAGCCTCGAACAACAGGCCCAGGAGGCCCCCTGAGCCATGGCCACCTCTGCCGAGATCCGCCAACAGCTGGTCAATGCACTGCGCATGGACCTAATCGGCCCCAGCTGGGACGACACCGCTCGCCGCCATGAGCAGCTCAGCCAGCCCCCATCCGTTTGGTACACGACGGGCTTCCTCGTTCCCCATGTGTTCCAGCAGGAGGCTGAGCGCCAGAGCGACGACCAGCTGAGCTTTGCCGATTTGGCCGGGGAAGAACCCAGCAATGACGCCGCCAATCGGCTGGAGCGGAAAGAGCGTGATGACGACGCCAACGACTCGCTCGAGCAGGCCAACACCCGCAGCAGCTGGTTTCCCTCCTCCCTAGGCCTGAGCTTCATCCTTGAGAAAGGCTCCACCCTGGAAGCCACCGTGAGTTGGGGCGATTACTCCCCACCAGAACAAGGAGATGACAGCAAAATTTGGGTGCGCACTCCGCAGCGCGTTGAAAAGCAATTCAGCATTAACGCCACGGGGAGCAGTGAAGACATCCCGTTAGAGCCCAACCCAGAAGGGCTGTGCCTGCGTTGGATTGCCAGGCCAGCCCCCAAGAAACTCGGATACCCCTCAGACCAGCTATCGGTGTCCCTGTTCCTGCTCAACAAGCGCGAGCAAAAGGGAAAGCAGATCCGCAACCGCGACCCGCACACCGCATTTCAGGCGGAGGTGTCGCTCCATTGCGCCCAAGGGTTCCCGCCCCGCCGCGATGCGCTGCAAAACGCCAGCAACCAAGACAGCGACGAAGCCTTGGCTGCCCTGCAATACCGGCGTGATTTCTGCTTTGCCAGCGGTCACAACGTTGCTGTGATCCCCAGCGGCATCGACGATGCCAGACCCGATCGCGCCACCACGCTTACCACCACTTGGCTGCCAACAGCTGAGGTGATGCGGGTTGAACCCAAACCACCAGATGACGCCCAGCAGGTGCCCATGGGCATGGAAGCCCTGGCTGATCTGGCCCAGAGCGAGCAGATCATCGGCACGCTGCAGCCGATGGTGAAGGCCTACAGGAATTGGATTGCTAGCCAGCCCGCCAACCCGATCAGCGATCCAGAGCTGCACGAAACCGCCAAGAACCTCTGCAGCCATGCGCTGGAGTGCGCCGATCGCATCGAAGCTGGCATTCAACTGCTCGCTGATCCGCTGGTGCGAGAAGCCTTCCGCACCATGAATCGCGTGATGGCCAAGGCGCAAAGACAGCGCTCAGCCTTCAGTGCCCGGGTATCACCCGATCAAATCGGCAACGTCACCGGCACACGAACACCCACTTGGCGTTTCTTCCAGCTGGCCTTCGTGCTGATGAACCTGCCTGGCCTCGCGCAACCCGAGAGCGAACGGGGCAAGCAGGATCGCCAGACCGTCGAGCTGCTGTTCTTCCCAACCGGCGGCGGCAAGACAGAGGCCTACCTCGGCTTGGCCGCATTCACCCTTGTGCACCGGCGTCTGCTGCATCCGGGCATCGAATCGGCCGGTGTCACCGTGTTGATGCGCTACACCCTGCGGCTGCTGACGCTGGATCAGCTGGGCCGTGCGGCCACCTTGATCTGCGGGCTGGAGCTGGAGCGGGTTGAGCGTGCTGCAAGCGCCCATCGCTATCAGCTGGGTGAGTGGCCATTTGAGATCGGCATGTGGGTGGGCAAAGCCGCCACACCCAACACCTTGGGAAGCTCCGGTGATGGCGACCAGCAGTCAGCCCAGGCTCTGCTCACCAAATGGAAAGCCGGCAAGAGCGACCGGCCGATTCCGATCGAAACCTGTCCGTGGTGCAACAGGCCCCTGCAGCACGACGGCTTCCACCTGCTGCCGCAAAAGAAACCAGACCGGCTGGAGATCTACTGCCGAGAACCACGGCTGCCTGAGGTCCGCGAGGAGTACAGCCACATGGGGCCATGCCCGTTCCACAAAACCGTGCCCCTTCCAGTGCTTGCGG
>RGUW01000213.1 GCA_010027605.1 Synechococcaceae bacterium WB9_2_112
CCCTCACCCTGTCCACCGCCGATCTGCTCGCCACCACACTGCTGTTGGCGGCGGCCGTGGCCTGGCGGCAAAGACGCCTCGGGTTGGTGGCAGGGTCACTCAGTGCCGCACTGCTGACCCGCGAAACAGCTCTGTTGGCCTGGGCCGCCACAGGGCTCACGACCTTTTGGGAGCGCCGCTGGCGATGGCTGCTACCGCTGGCCCTGGTGCCCCTGCCCTTGCTGGGGCTCACCGCATCGTTGAAGAGCCGCTTTGCCGCCACCAGCGATGGCCTGTTGGCGACGCTGCATTTCGGCCCACCGGGGCTGGGCACCGTGCAAAAAGTGCTTCAGCTGCTTGGTTTGCTTGATTTGCCGGGGCCACCTTTGGTGGGCCTGGAAGCCTGCTGTTTTGGCTGGCCACGTTGATCGTGCTGGCCGCAACGGCTGTGCGGGGCTGGGGCGGGCGATGGCTGCGCCTCACAGCGGCGCTTTATCTGTTGCCAGCCCTCTGCACGAGCACCCAGATCCTGGCCCGTTTTCCCGACTACACCCGCGTGTGGATCGATCTCAGCAGCCTGGCGCTGCTCGCCCTGCTCAGCGCCCGGAGCCGCTGGCTGCTTTGGTGGGTCGGGGGAGCCGCTGCGCTCAGCGTCGGCTATGGCCTCGGCTTTGGGTGGCTGACATGAGCCTGGCGGTGCCATTGCTGGATCGAGCCCGGGCTGCCAAGGCCCAGCTCAAGCTTTGGAACGCTGAGCTGGATCGGCTGCGCTACCCCGCCTACTACCGCGGCCGCCTGAGCCCCGAAGAGGCCAACCTGCTGCTCTACAACCGCCTGGGCCAGGGCCAGCCGCTGCTGGCGGGCAAGTTGGGCTCGGTGGAATCGAGGCTGTTGGGGGAGTTCCGTTATGGGCAGCTGGGGCGGGGTCGATTCAGCCGCCGCACCCGGCAGCAGGCCCACCAAAACGCTGGTGTGTTTCCCGTGGACGATGCCTCGCTGGAGGCCGCGGCGTTGGAGCTGTGGAGCGCGCTGCAACAGCTGGAGTTGCTGGGCTGTTGGCCCGTGGAGTATCAGGCGCGCCTGTTGATGGATCTGCCCCAGCTTCCCCTGCGCTGTGAGATGCCCGATCTTGAGCCCTTCGGCCATCTCCTGCCCTGGACCGCTGCCCTGCAGGGGCTGCGCGTGTTGGTGCTGCACCCCTTCAGCCGCAGCTTTGCCCAGCAGTGGCGGCGCCGCGAGCAGCTGTTTCCGCAGCGGCCCGTGTTGCCGGCCTTTGAGCCGCAGTTTGTGGCCACGCCGATGACCGTGCGCGGCGCTCAGCACGGCTATGGCAGTTGGGGCGAGGCCCTGGAGCGCCTCTGGGAGCAGGTGGAGCCGCTCAGCTACGACGTGGCCTTGCTGGGTTGCGGGGCCTACGGCCTGCCGATGGCCGCCCGCATTCGCCGCCAGGGCCGCAGCGCCATTCACCTGGGGGGCTCGCTGCAGCTGCTGTTTGGGGTGTTTGGCCGCCGCTGGGAGCGTTTTGAGAGCCAGCGCGCCTTGGTGAACGACGCCTGGATTCGCCCGCTGGCGGAGGATCGTCCCGCCAGCTATCAGGCGGTGGAGGATGGGTGTTACTGGTGAACGAGGCTCCCTCCCCCTGGTTGGATCTGGAGACCGGTTGGCGGTCGCTGGTGAACAGCGGCCGGCAGCTCCTGATCGCCAGCGTGCAGACCCGTGATCTGGCCAACTCCTGGCTGTTTCACGGACGGGATCGCCTGATCCGGGCCTTGGCGCCCCCGGAGGTGCTGCTGCTCCAGCTCGACTTTGACGGCCCGTTGCAGATGGCGATGGCCAAGGCCTCGGAGCAACCGGAGGGGCGGCTCACCGTGCACGGGGTGATGCTGCGCCAGCTGCAGCGGTTGCTGCCCAGCGAGGCCCTCTGCCTGTTGATCGATCTGGATGCGTTCCCGCTCAGCCGCGCCGCCATCCAGCTCAGTTTTGTGCTGGCGGCGCGCCATGGGGTGTGCGGCAATGCCCAGCGCACCAACTGCATCGACAACGGCGAGCACCTGTTCATCGGGCCTTCCTTTTGCTGCTTCTCCCAGGGCCTGCTGGCGCCGCTGGGGGATCAGGCCTGGCGGATCAATGGCCGCTCCGATGTGGGCGAAGAAATCTGCTGGCGCCTGCCGGTACCCCTGGCGGAGAACCTGTTTCGCCCCATCCGCACCCGCTTCGCGCCGATCTGGCCACTCGAGGGCACAACACCGGTGTACGGGGTTGGTACCAC
>RGUW01000214.1 GCA_010027605.1 Synechococcaceae bacterium WB9_2_112
TGAAGCTCACGTTCTTGACGACCAGCGCTGAGCCTTCGTTGAACCGAAAATCCACCGCTTGAAACACCACCTCACCGGCAACGGGGGGCAATGGGAGCTGATCCAATTCATCGCTTCCACCTTCGGCCTTGGCATCTACCACATCGCTGAGGCGTTCGATCGAGAGGGCTACACCCTGGAAGCTCTGCCAGCTGGTGGCAATGTTGAGCAGCGGACCAATCACATAGCCAGAGATGATTCGAAAAGCGATCAGCTGGCCAATGGTGAGCTCGCCTTTGATCACCAGGAATGCACCGACCCAGAGGGTGATCAAGCCACTGAGCTGATTGAGGAACTGGCCAGTGGTGCCCGTTGAGATGCCAATCAACAGGGTACGGAAGCTTTCACTCATGAAGGAGGAATAGCTGCGCTGCCAGCGCCAACGCACGGTGTTCTCCGCGTTCTGAGCCTTGATGGTTTGAACGCCGTTCAAGGATTCAACCAGCAAACTCTGCGTGGCAGCATTTTTCTCGGCGGCCTTGCGCAACTGCCCCTTGATGGCGGGGGAGGCGATGTAAGTGAGTGCTAAGAACAGCGGAATCACACCGAGGCTCACGGCGGTGAGTGTGAAGCTGTAGACCACCATCACGGCGATGTAGATCACCGAGAACACACCATCGAGCACGAGGGTGAGCAGGCTGCCTGTGAGGAAATTGCGTATGTTGTTGAGTTCGCCCAAACGGGTTTGCAGTTCGCCGACGGGGCGCTTGTCGAAATAGCGCAGGGGCAGGCGCAGCAAATGCTGAATCACCTCAGAGCCGAGCACGATATCGATCCGGTTTGTGGTATCCGCAAACAGGTAGGTGCGCACCGCGCCGAGCAGACCCTGAAACAAACTCACCAGAAGAAGAATCAAGCCGAGCGTGTAGAGCGTGTCAAGATTCTGCTGGCCGATTACCTTGTCGAAGATCTGCTGCATCACCAGCGGCTGGGCCAGATTGAGCAACTGCAACACCAACGAAGCCATCAACACTTCGATGAGGCTGCGCCGGTATTTGCGGATCTGGGGATAAAACCAAGACAGGCCCAGCTTGCGGCGCTGGGTGTCGCGCCCGGGCTGCAGCATCAACAATCGAAGCCCGGGCGCCCCTCCGGTGAGCTCTTGAAGCGGCATCACCACGCGGCCGTATTCGGGAATCACCAACTTCACCTGCCCCTTGCTGATGTCGTGGAGCATCGCCGGCTGCCCCATGGCCATGGCGAAGCAGGGGAAGGGGGCACGGGGAAGTTGAGCCTCGGGCAGGTCGGCGAGGGTGCCGGTAAAACCCATCAAGGTCGAGAGATTTCCCAGCAGCTCAAGGCTGGCCGCTCTGGCCCCGAGCCCATCCTTGGCGGCTCGCTCAATCACATCGCGGCGGAATGGAGCCTGGTGGTAGAGCGCCAGCATCTCCAGGCAAGCCATGGTTTGGCCAAGGGGACCGGCGGCCGTTACCTCCGGGATCACGCGCCCTCGCAAACGGGGAGCCTGGTCGGACGGAACATCCGTGACCCGCTCCCCTTGGGGTGGGGGCAGCAAGTCTGCGTAGCGGTCGTCGTCCCACAGGGCCGCCTCAGGCCCTGAGGATTCGAGGATCTGCTCGGCGGGCCCCTCCATCAGCCGGTGCCATGGCTCGCGCTCAACCCGGAGTAAACGAAGCGGCTCCCCAGGCGGAATCTCAGCCAAGAGCGCAGCTTCGACCGGGTCACCAATGGGCAGTGGCCGACTGGGTGTTTGCGAATCCCAGAGCCAGACTGCGTCGTCGTCGGGAAGCTGGCGCAGCTCCGCGGCAGGGATCACCTGAAGATGAGGCAAGAGCTGGCGCAACACCTCGCGTTCATTGGGCTCGGCGTTGGGCCGGGCCCTAAGGCTGGGCCCCAGGGTGCTGATCAGCTCGGCGGGGGAATTGTTGGCATCGAGCCAACGGGAAAACGCTTCGGACTCTTTCTCCAGCTCATGGAAGATCTCCGCCTCGAACCCCAACAGCTTCAAAGGGGTGGCTGCTGTGAGCCACTCACAGGGGCTGCGGCGCACCAGCCCCGCCCACCCCAACAGATCGCCAGGGCGGGCGTAGGCGAGGGTGACGGGGCGACGCAGGCCGGGGTCGTTGTGCAACAGCCGGCCTCGGCCATCGATCACGCAGAACCAGTGCTCGGGCAGGCGATCCGGGCGCAGCAGTTCCTGGCCAACGGTGCAGTGGTAAGGACGCGCCCGTGCTGCCAGCCAGGCAAG
>RGUW01000215.1 GCA_010027605.1 Synechococcaceae bacterium WB9_2_112
TGGTGAGCATCAGCCCCGGCATCCTGCGGGCCGCCGAGGTGATCCTGCACAGCATGCGCGGCAACGAGCTGCTGCTGATGACCGCCACCCCCGATGTGAGCAGCCGCCTGCTGGCGCTGCTGCGGGCCGCCAGCCACGTGCTCTGCGATCGCCCCAGCCTGCCGCTGGTGGAGCAGAGCCTGCGCCAAAACCGCTCCCAGCTGATGCGGCTGCCGCAGGTGCACTGCGCCCAGAGCTACCTGGGGAGCGCCACCATCGATCTGCTGCGCAAAGAGATCGGCCTGCTGTCGGCCTGACGCAGCAGACTCAAACCATGCTGAACGCCCTGCGCGCCGATCTGGCGATCATCAAGGAGCGCGATCCGGCGGCCCGCGGCACGCTGGAAATCGTGCTCTGTTACCCGGGGCTGCACGCGCTGACGCTGCACCGGCTCAGCCACAGCCTCTGGCGGCTGCGTTGGCCGCTGACGCCACTGCTGGCACGGCTGCTGAGCCAGCTGGGGCGTTGGCTCACCGGCATTGAGATCCACCCCGGGGCCCGCATCGGCCGGGGGGTGTTCATCGACCGGTGAAACCGCCGTAATCGGCGACAACTGCCTGCTCTACCAGGGGGTGACCCTCGGGGGCACGGGCAAAGCCCACGGCAAACGCCACCCCACCCTGGACGCCAACGTGGTGGTGGGCGCGGGCGCCAAGGTGCTGGGGGCGATCAGCGTGGGGGCCAACACGCGCATCGGGGCCGGCTCTGTGCTGCTGAGGGACGTGGCCCCCGACAGCACGGTGGTGGGCATCCCCGGCCGTGTGATTCACCAGAGCGGCGTGCGCATCGATCCGCTGGAGCACTCGGCCCTGCCGGATGCGGAAGCCCGGGTGATTCGCAACCTGATGGAGCGGATCGACCACCTGGAGGGAGAGCTGGCCCGCACCCAGGCCTGCCTGCGGGAGCTGGCCGCGGGCCGTCCGCTGCAGGAGCCCTGCCGTGGCGACGCCCAGAACCTCAAGGACCGGGAGATCCTGGAGTTTCTGGGGGATTCGAGCGAACGCAACTCCTGAGAACCCGCAACGGAAAGCTCAGCTGGCGAGCTCACCTAGGGTTGTGGCACGGATCTGGCACTGGAGAGGGCGGCCACGTGACGCTGAAGGCTTCCATCCTGGTGGTCTCCTGCACACCCGACTACCTCAACCGGTTGTTGAACAGCCTCGATCAGGCCTATGGAGGGCCCGCCGAATCGATCGAGGTGATCGCATCCTGGAATGGCAGCCCAGCCGATGAACAGCGCATCACTGCTGGCCGCTTGCCCTTCGCAATTGTGCAGCGCGATCCGTATCACTTCGCCGGCAACATGAACAGCCTGGCCCGGCGGGCCAAGGGCAGCGTGCTGATCTTCGTCAACGACGATCTAATCGCCGACCCGAACAGCATTGATGCGGCGATGGAGCGCCTGGAGCAACGGCCCGATGTGGCCATTGTGGGGGCGCGGCTGCGCACCAGTGGGGGGCAACTGGCCCACGCAGGCATTCACTTCACCTCCCACGGCTCGCCCTATCACCAACTGGAAGGATTCGCCGATGCCCAACATCCCTCCAACGGGCGAGAGCGCTTGGTGCCGGCGGTAACGGGGGCCTTTTTTGCCATGCGCCGCGACGACTTTCTGGCGCTGGGACTGGACGAATCCTTCCAGGTGTGTGGCGAGGATGTGCTGTTGAGCCTGCGGGCCCGAGCGCAACTGAACAAACAGGTGCTGTTCTGCCCAGCCATGGGTGGTGTGCACGATGCGGAATCCACCCGCCGCCACACGGATGGTCAATCGGCCAACGCTGACGACATGCAACGCATGCGGCAAGGCTGGCTGACGATGATTCAACAGGCGGAGCCGGCGAGCCTAATGGTGGAGCTGCAGGCGGCTCAGGATGAAGCCGAAGACCTTCGCGAACGCTGCCTGGTGGCGATCAAAAACCACCAAGATGTGTCGCAACAGCTCATTGAGCGATCGGCACTGCTGACCAAGGAACATTTGGAGCAGGCGTTGCTGGAGCAGGAAAACAAAAGGCTGAAAGCCCAAATCCAACAGCTGCGCAATCAGCTGGCCAATCCCCTGTACGGCGTAAGCTTTAGGCCCTAGATGATCATGCCGCCTGCGGCTCCGCCGCCGGCTGGAACATGAACATCGAATAGATCACGTTGCGGCGCATCTGGGTCATCATCTCCAGGAACATGTCGTAGCCCTCGTTCTTGTATTCGATCAG
>RGUW01000216.1 GCA_010027605.1 Synechococcaceae bacterium WB9_2_112
TCCGACCACCGCATCAACGTGAGCGATGCGCGCGTGCGCACCAACCCCGGCAAGCCCGCCCGCATCGACCTGCGGGTGGAGCTTCTCAGTGCCAGCCAGCTGCGGGACACCATGGATCAGATCCGCTCCATGGCCGATGTGCTCGACATCGCCCGCAACGGCATCGGTTCGTGAACGCCCGCCACAACGCTCTTGGAGCGTTGCTGATGTGGCTCGGGATGGGCTTGTTGCTTGGGCTGGCGGAGTGGCCCTATCAACTGCTCTCCGAACTGGGATTTCTGTTGCAGCGGCGCCTGTGGCTGCAGGCCCAGGCTCCCCATTGGTCGGCGGCTGTGCTGGTGTTTGCGGGCACGTTGGCGATGCTGTGGCTGGCTTGGGGACCGCTGGCCCGAGGCCGTGGTGGTGGCCTCACACCGGTGCTGGTGCTGCAGCACAGCTCTACGGAGGCCTCCACGCAGAACTCCGCATTGGAGCGGCTTGCGCTGGGGGTTCAGCTGCGGCGGTTGCCGTTGATCGTGTTGACCCATACGGCTGGGCTCACCGTGGGTGTGGAATCCCCCTCGGCTGCTCTCGGTGCCTCATTGCTGTTGGCCGTGTGTCGCCGCTGGCCTCACGTCCAGGCCTGGGCTGCTTTGCCGATTCCGGTTCTGGCTGCCATCGGGGGTGGCGCCGGCTTGGGGGCGGCCTTCCGCTCACCGCTGCTGGGCGTGGCCTATGCGATCGAAGAGCTCAGCCGCGAGAAGGGGTTGTTGATGGTGCTGCCCACGTTGCTGCTGGCTGGAAGTGGCGCCCTGGTGGCCACAACGCTCGGGCAGCCGGCACGGCTTGGGGGGCTGAACCTTGGGCTGCTGGACAGCGCTGTTTGGCCCTGGGCGTTGTTGCTCACGGTGCTGGGGGCGAGCTTGGGGGCGCTGTTTGTGCGGCTGTTGATCCCCTTGGCCCATGGGCTGGCGGCTCGCTTGCGCACGCAGCGGATCTGGGCCGCTGCGCTGGTGGCTGCACTCCTCACGCTCCTGGCCTGGATCAGCGGTGGCCTGAGCCTCAACGATGGTTCTCTCTCCTTGGCCGCGGCACTCCAGGGAAATGGCGGCGGTTCGCTGGGCACCTTGCTGTGGCGCTTTCTGGCGTCGCTGCTCAGCATTGCCGCCGGTGCCCCGGGCGGCCTGATGCACGACACGATGACGCTCGGTGCCTTGTTGGCCAGCCCGCTCAGCGGACTGCCCGCCGAGGCCCGCGCCCAGCTGGCAGCCATCGGTGCCGCCGCCTTGTTCGCCTCCGCCAACCGCACGCCCCTGTTCTGCGCTCTGTTTGTGTTCACGCTGCAGGGCGATCCACAGCTGCTGGTGCCGTTGTTGCTCGCCAGCGCTGTCAGCGCAGCATTGGCTGAGCCGTGGCGCGGCAGCACCTGGAATGAAGCGCAGCTGGCGGAATCGTCCTGATCCGCCAACACAACCTGACGCTGGTGGCCTGCACTACAGCTCTGACAGGTCTTGCTGTTTAGAACCATGCCCACCGACGGGTAGCCATGACCTCCGAACAGGCCGCTCAACTCATCGACGACACCCTCGATTTGGTGCACCAGCGTCTGCTCGATCTGGAGAGCAGTCAGCAATCCTCAGCCCACCAGGCCCTGGCCGAGGAATTCCGGGAGTGGCGCCACCCCGCCGGTGGTCACATCGATCTGATGGTCTGCCCAGGCTTCCCCAATCCCTGAGCGCCCCGGCGCGGGACACTGGAGGTCACCCCGTCGCGTCCGGCGGCGCCGGACTAGACCGTGCCGTCCCCAGTTGCCCCCAACGACACCATCGCCGCGGTGGCCACGGCCGTGGCTCCGGGGGAAGGCAGTGTGGCCATCGTGCGGCTGTCGGGCCCCGAGGCTGAAGCCATCGCCATGGTGTTGTTTGTGGCCCCCGGCAGCCAGGGGTGGGAGAGCCACCGGGTGCTCTACGGCCATGTGTGTGACCCCGCCAGCGGCGAGCGGGTGGATGAGGCCTTGCTGCTGTTGATGCGGGCCCCGCGCAGCTTCACCCGCGAAACCGTGGTGGAGTTCCACTGCCACGGCGGCTTGATCTGCGTGCAGCGGGTGCTGGAGCTGGTGCTGGCCGCGGGCGCCCGTCGCGCCCTGCCCGGGGAGTTCAGCCAGCGGGCGTTCTTCAACGGCCGCCTTGATCTCACCCGCGCCGAGGCGGTGAGCGAGCTGGTGACGGCCCGCAGCCGCCGC
>RGUW01000217.1 GCA_010027605.1 Synechococcaceae bacterium WB9_2_112
ACCCGAAGAAATCCACGGCACCATCGTGTTCAACATTTCACGAATCCTTGCCGGTTGGCTGCCCGCAGTCAAAGGGTCCGCTGCCTACGGTCTCGGACTGCATGTGGCACGCGAGCCCGACACAGTGTACACACCAGCGATCTCGGTATTCCTCGAAGGACGTCCTTTTTCGCAGGCAGACCTCGTGATTGCCACAGAAGTTCCGGCACTGGTCGTGGACATCGCGTCCACCAATGATCGTCGCAGCGACATGCGACGTCGCACCACCTCACTGCTGCAACTGGGAGTCGAAACCGTGTGGGTCCCGGATCCCTTCAAGAAGGAGATTCAGGTGATCAGCCGCGGCCAGCACACGCTGGCGCTGGGAGCCTGGCAGAAGCTGACGGGAATCGGTCGGTTGCAAGGGCTGGAATTCAACGTCGCTGACGCCTTCGCTCAGCCCAAATGGTGGGATGGGAAGCTGCCGGAAATGTCCTGAAGGCGGCCACCCGATGTGCCCTGCAGGATTAGTATTCCGGGACCCTCTCGCCACCAGCTTTTGTGGCCAGGGCTTCAATCACCTCCGACTCGGTGCGGTTGTCGAGGGCGCTGGTGGCCTCATCCAGCACCAGGAAGCTGGCCTGCCGGTAGAAGGCCCTGGCCAGGGCCAACCGTTGCCGCTGGCCGCCCGAGAGGCGCAACCCGTTTTCCCCCACCTGGGTGAACAGGCCATAGGGCATGTCGGCCACAAACTCCTGCAATTGGGCCGCCTCCAAGGCCTCCCAGACGCGGTCTTGGTTCACCCGCTCCGGACTTTCGCCGAAAGCCACGTTTTCCAGCACGCTGCGGTTGAGCAGGCTGATGGTTTGCGGCACCTGGGCGCAGTTGGCCTGCCAGGCGGGAAGATCCAGCCCCTCCACGGGGATGCCATCCAACTCCAATTGGCCCCGCTGGGGGTGCAGCAACCCGAGCAGGATGTTGGCGGTGGTGGATTTGCCGCTGCCGGTGGAGCCCACCAGGGCCACGCGCGATCCCACCGGGATCGAGAGGCTCACGTCCTGAAGCACCCAGTCCTGATGGCCCGGGTAGCGGTAGCTCACCTGCTGCAGCCGGATGGTGTGGCGCGGGAACACCCCCGCCGCCGAGGGCACACCAGCGGTCCGCAGGGTGGGACGATCCGCCGGCAGGTCGAGCAGATCGAGGGCCGTGCTCACCATCGGCAGGCTGCCGCGCAGCATGGTCATCGCCCGGAACAGATCCTGAAGGGGCCCGGTGAGCCGCAGGGCCGCCACCGCAATGGTGGCCAGAAACGGAAGCACGGAGGCGATGCTCTGGCTGCTGCCGGAGAGCAGCGCCGGAATTGCCCCCACCACAAAGATCATTGAGATGCCCAGGGGCTCGATCAAGCCGCGGGGGATGTCGGGCAGCAGCTCACCCGCCACCACGTAGCGCTTGGCCCGCTCCCCCACCCGCTCAAACTGACCCTGGAAATAGGGCTCGCTGCTGGTGAGCTGGATATCCCGGATCGACGCCAACGATTCGTAGAGGATCTCGTTGCTTTCGCGCTCCTGCAGCAGCCAATAGGCAATGGCCAGGCCGCCCACCAGGGCCACCGCCAGCCAGCGGCCAATGAACAGCACCCCCACCGAGAGCAGCACGATCGACACCAGGGCGCTGATCATCTGCAGCACCGGCCGCACGGCGCAGGAGGCGATGCGCTCGTAGTTCTGCAGGATCTGGGCGGCGAGCTCCGGCGTGCTGCGGCCGAGGTGAAACTCAAAGCCCTGGCGCAGCACCCGGGCGAAGGCCTGATCGGAGAGGTCGCGCCAGATCTCCGTGGACACGGAGTTCTGCAAATAGCGCAGCAGCAGCTTGGTGAGCGACGACACCCACGCCAGCAGCACAAACACCCCGATCAACCAGAGGCTCTGATCGGGGCGATCCCCACCGAACACGTGGATGCCCGGCAGCTGGTCGTAGAGCGCCGCGCCGGAGAGGGCTCCGGTGAGCCGTGCCACCACCGCCACGGTGAGCAGGTCCACCACCCCAGGCACCAGGGAGAGCAGCACCTGCAGCCCCAACGACCAGAGCCTGCGGCGGGGCAGATAGCCAAGAAGACGACGGAGGTTGCTGAGCGTCTGGCTGCGCATGGGCGCAACCTATGGGCTGGGCTTAGGGGACGTCAGACACAGGCGGCCAGCCAGCGAACCGATTGGCCTCAACCGTTGCAGCAGCTGCAAT
>RGUW01000218.1 GCA_010027605.1 Synechococcaceae bacterium WB9_2_112
GAGGTGCGCTTTGCCGACACCACGCTCATCGATGCGGCTACCAACAACACCCCGCTGGAGCTGACCTTCGGCTATGCGATCGACGCCGATCGGCGCCTGACCTTCATCGCGCATGAGGTCTATCTGCCCAAGCCCAAGCTCTCCATCTCCGGTCCCGGTGGCATTCAAGCCACCTTCGAATGGCAAGCCGCCAAGGCCGCTGGTGTGGCGCGCATGTTCACAGTCGAACTGGTGAACGACATCACCTCCTACTGATTTCCCCGAGGTCTCTCATGATCAAACTGAATCTTCCGCGTGAACCACACTGGATCACGCTGGCTGCCGGTGTACGCCTGCAAGTCCGTCCGGCCACCACCGCGCTCGTCATGGCTGCACGTCATGCCGCCTCCAAAGTAGCCGGCACCGACACCGCTGCAGCCGGCGAGCGCACCGCCACCCTCATCACCGAACTGGCCAAGCTGGCCGTGATCGCCTGGGAAGGTGTGGCCGACGACAAAGGCAAACCCGCTGCCGTCACCCCCGATGGCGTGGCCGCCCTAGCACTGGCTGCTGGCCGATGCCTTCGAGCGTGAATACCTCGCCGGCCTCTACGCCCTGGATGCAGAAAAAAACGCCTGAAGGCCCGCACCGCATGGCATTTTGGTGGCGGGCCGAGCTACTGCGGTGCCTGTCCCGAGCCATGTCCCGAGTGTCCCTACACCATGAACGCCCCGCAAAGCTTGGACGGCTGGCAAGCCACCAGTGCCATTGAAGTCTGTGCCAGCCAGTTGCGCATGGCGCATGGCCGGGTGGTCGGGCTGGATCTGAACGCGTGGATGCTGGCCTGTGAGAGCACGGGGTTGGACAAGGCCACGGCCATCGATCTGTTTCCGGCGGTCGAGGCGGGCCTGATGAGCACTTTTGAGCAAAACGAATAACCCTGGCGATTGATTTCCTCCCATGGCTGAACGCAACCTCTCCATCCGTCTGTCCGTGGTCGACGGCGGCAAGGTGAAAGCCGAGTTGTCCGAGATCGGTGAGAAGGGGGAGCGCTCGCTCAAAAAAATCGAAGCGGCCGCCACCCCAGCCTCCGGTGGCCTCAAGCTCCTGTCCAGCGCGGCCAACGATGCCAAGTTCCAGTTGGAGGCCGCGACCGAGCGGTTGGGGCTGCTGGGCTCAGTACTGGGCAAGCTTGGACCAGCCGGTCTGATCGCCGGTGCCAGCATCGCCGCGCTGGGTGTGGGCATCACGGCACTGGTCATGCCGGTGGCCCGCGTGGGCGATGAGTTCTTCAAGCTCTCGCAAAAGACCGGCGTCTCGGTCGAGGCGCTGACTGCGCTGGACTACGCCGCCAAGCTGTCGGATGTCAGCACCGAAGGCCTGACGAAGGCCCTACAAAAGCTGTCGGTCGCGATGTTCGACACCCAGGTCAACGGCGAAGAGGGTAGCGCCGCTTTGAAGGCGCTGGGTGTGTCGGCGACCGATGTGCATGGACAGATCCGTCCGACCGAACAGGTGCTGCTGGATCTGGCCGACAAGTTCTCGGTCATGCCCGATGGCGCCGACAAGGCAGCCTTGGCTGTCAAGCTTTTCGGCAAAGAAGGCCTGGCCATCATCCCGTTCCTGAACCAGGGGCGCGAGGGCATCGCGGCGCTCATGGAAGAAGCTCAGCGCCTGGGCCTGGTCATGTCCGAAGACGTGGCGCGTGCGTCGGAGGCCTTTAACGACAACCTGACGCGCCTGTCTGCCATCTTCGAAGGGGTTCAACGCCAGATCGGCGCGGCAGTCATCCCGGTGCTGGCCGACTTCACCGAGCAAGTGATCCTGGCGCAAGGGGAAACCGGCAGCTTCAGCAACGAGCTGCAAAAGATCTCTGCCAACCGCGAAGCCATCCTCGCCTTTCTGGAGTCGGTGTCCTCAGGTCTGGCTTTCATCGCTGAGTCGGCTGTGCTGGCCAAGCGGGTGATTGCCCAACCCTTTGACAGCCTGTCGGTGGTCGGCAATGACATCGAGACCTGGTTCAAGACCGAGGTACTCAAGAGTGCTAAGAACGCTGGATTCAACCCTCAGGCCATTGATGCGGAAATTGAAAAAATCAGGTCTGCTCGTGACGACTACGTGCGCGCTGCCAACGACCGGCTCTTCAACATCAACCAGAACCCGGGGTACGTGGACCGGGTCGCGAAATTCTTCGACGAGCAGCGCCGAACCGTGCGGGTCATGGGCCAGAAGTT
>RGUW01000219.1 GCA_010027605.1 Synechococcaceae bacterium WB9_2_112
GGCATCGTCGGCTGCGGCAGCCCCGCCCGCAGGGCCGATGGCAACCAGGCCAGCAGGGGATCGATCAGATAGTGCTTCGCCTGGGAGCGGGGCACGGCTCGGCCGTCATCCAGCCGCCGGCGGCAACGCAGCAGGGCCTGGGAGTTCACCAGGCGCTGCAGACGCAACGCAAAGCTCTCCCGGCTGCCGTAGCCCGCCACAGCAGCCGTTTTCTGTAGGTCGAGCGGGCTTGTCATTCGCTCCATCAACGTGGCCAGCAACAGCGGCACCGACTCCAGTGGCGCGTCCGGGTCCACATCGGCCCGCAGCCAGGCCAGCAGATCCTTCTGATACGGCAGGCTCACCGCGCCGGTGCGCCGGTGTTCCGCCACCGCTCTCGGGAAACCTCCACAACAGAGATAGTCCTGCCATGCCAGGTCGAAGTCATCCACGCTGTAGGCCAGCTCCATCAGATCAGCGGCCACTGAAGGCTCCATCAGCCGGGCTGGATGACAGGGCGCCGGCAGGGCGAGATCCGGCCGCGTACAGATCACAAAATCGCGGAAGCGCATCGGCAGCAGCTGCCGCACGCGCCGGCGATCGCCGCTGCCGGCCCGGCCAGCAAGCAGGTTGGCCTGCACGTCCTCTTCGCTCAGCCAGCGGCTGCCGGTGGCCACCACCGTGTCGTCCCCGAAGGCCGAACCATCCCGCGCCGCCTTGAAGGCGCTCGTCCAGCCCGCGATGCCGGACACCTCATCAAACAGCCAAACCCTGGGCTGGGGCTGCTCCAGATCCAGCGAGCGGGTGAGGGCCCTGGCCAGAGTGAGCACCCGTCGCAGATCCCGGGCCTGCATTCCGTCACAGGGAACGTGGATGACCTGGCGGGGGTCCAGATCGTCCCGCTGACAGAGCTGGGCGGCCGCATCCAGCAGGGCCACTGTCTTACCGGCCCGCCGTGGTCCCGTCAGGATCACGAGGGAGGCATCCAGCGGCTCCTGGCAGATGTCCTCCAGCACGCGGCTGCGGTAGCCCAGGTCGTACTGGCGGCGATGGCTCAGGCTGCGATTGGATTCCTGCCAGGCCGTGGGATCCCGGCCGGCTGCCGCCGCCGCCCACCACGGATTGGCCTCGGCCAGCAGCCGCCTCAGCTCGTCGTCCCGCACAGCCCATCCAACTCCACACGAACGAACCTAGGTGGTTTCGGAGCTCTCAGGCACATGGAGAGGGAGGGTTTGAGATGAATGGAGCAGATGAGAGCGGGGGGTATGGCGCCCGTGATGCCCATGGGGTTGGGGGGTAAGTGGCTGTATCTCAGCTCAGCCTCAACATGCTTTTCCCTGAGCTGGACGATCCCAAAGCCGTGGCCAAGAACGTTGGCGGCCTCGTCCGCTGGGCCAATGGCCATGACGAGCTCGGCGCGGCGACTCTCTCGCGGATTCCCTATGCCCTGGGCCTGATCCGCCAGAATTCCTAGTCTGAGGAGGCCGCACATCGGGGTGCGGTACCGGTGCTCTTTTGGCCCATGACCCAAGCATCACCCGCCACCTCCTCAGGTCCTGTGAACCGTCCCTGGGCTGTCACCGCCGAGAAGGTGGATGCTGTGGTGGAACGGCTGGTGGCTGCGGCCTCACCGCTGCGGCTGATTGCGTTTGGCTCGGCAGTTCGAGGCGATCTGGCTGCCGCAAACGATCTCGACTTACTAGTGGTGGAGCCTGAGCTGGCCAGCCGCTACAACGAGCGCTGCCGGATTCCCGGAACCGTGGAGTTCACTGCGCACCGGGAAGGGCGCGTGCTGCATGACTCCCTCTGATCAGGCACGGCTGTTGCTGCGCAAGGCCTCCCAGGATCTGGCAGTGCTCGACAATCTCATCGATGACCCCGCCATCGATGACGACACGCTCGGCTTTCACGCCCAGCAGGCCGCCGAGAAGTTGATCAAGGCCCTGCTGGCCGTGGCTGGCTGCGATTACCCCAGGACCCACAACATCGGCCTGCTTCTCGATCTCCTCAATAGCCAAGGTCTCGCCCTGCCCAGCAATGCCGACGCCCTGGCGGCGCTCACCCCGTTTGGCACGGTGTTCCGTTACGACGACTTGCCCTTCGAGGATGTTCCTGATCGCCACAGCTGGCCGCCACCGTGAGCTCCCAGTACGCCTTCATCGCCCACCAGTGGCCCGAGCTCCACGAGGAGGCCCTGCGGGTGGAGCAGTGT
>RGUW01000220.1 GCA_010027605.1 Synechococcaceae bacterium WB9_2_112
TCGGCCGCCAGCCGCAACCGCGACGGCAGCTACGCCCTCGACATCACCTCCCGCTACCAGGCCCTCTGCGCCCATTACGGGTTGTCCCCCAGCCGCAACAACCGTGGTGTCGCCCATGAGAACGGCATTGTCGAGGCACCGCATGGCCATGTGAAACGGCGGCTGGAGCAGAAGCTGATCCTGCGCGGCAGCTGCGATTTCGAGGAAGCCGCCGAATACGGCGAGCTGCTCGCTGAGGTGTTCAGCGCCCTCAATGCCCCCCGGCAGCGGCGCTACGAGCAGGAACTTGAGCATCTCGGTTCCTTGCCGGCCTTCCGCTTTGCCGACTACGAGCTGCTCACGGTGCGGGTACGCAGCACCAGCACGATCGAGGTGCGGCAGGTCGTCTACTCGGTGCCGCCCAACCTGATCGGCCGCCAGGTCACGGTGCGGCTGCATCACGACCGGCTGGTTGTGTTCCTGGGCAGCGACTGGGTCTGCCAGCTGCCCCGTGCCTATGGCGCCTTTGGCGAGAAGCGTGCCTGGTGCATCGATCTGGAGCACCTGATCGATGGCCTGCGGGCCAAGCCCCGGGCGCTGCTGCATTGCCGCTACCAGCGCCACCTCTTTCCGGATCAGCGCTGGTGGGACTTCTGGCAACAGCTGCTGGCCGGCGGTGATCGCGATGGCGCTGCCCGGCTGATGGCCGAGGCGCTGTACGTGGCGGTGCGGGTGGCCTCCTTTGAGCTGGTGCTCCCCTTCCTGGAGCAAGCCCAGCGCCGCCAGACCCTGACCCTCTCCGCTCTGCAGCAGCGCTTCCGCGTGCCGTCCCGCTGCCCGAGCCTCCCCGACCCCGTCATCCCCCAACACCTGCTGGCTTCCTATGACCATCTCGTCCCCCTTGCCGCGCTCAGCGGCGGTGGAAGCGGCACTGCCGTTGCTGCTGAAACAACTCAAGCTGGCGTGCTTCTGCAGCCACTGGCAGGCGCTGGCCGAGCAGGCTGAGGCCCAGGGATGGAGCCCGGGCCAATTCCTCTATGCCCTCTGTGAACAGGAGCTGGAACAGCGGCAGATCGCACGCCAGCAGCGCCTGCTCCGTGGCGCCCATCTTCCCTGGCAGAAGGGCCTCGACGGCTTTGACCACCAGCACCTCGAGCCCCGCCACTGGCAGGAGCTCCAAGGCCTGGCGCGGCAAACCACCTGGTTGCTGCAGGCGGAAAACCTGCTGCTGTTTGGACCCAGTGGCGTGGGTAAGACCCACCTGGCCATTGCGATCACCATGGCGATGGCGGCGCAGGACCAGCCCTGCCGCTTCTTCCCCGCCACCACGCTGGTGCAGCTGCTGCAGAAGGCCAAAGCCGCCTATGACCTGCCGGCGATGCTGCAGAAGCTGGATCGCTACACCCTGCTGGTGATCGACGACATCTCCTACGTGCGCCGCAGCGAGCTGGAGTCCTCGGTGCTGTTTGAGCTGATCTGCCACCGCTACGAGCGCAAATCCCTGCTCGTAACAAGCAATCAGCCGTTCCGGGAGTGGGACGACATCTTCCCCAGCGGATCGATGACCGTGGCGGCGGTGGACCGGCTGGTGCACCACTGCCACATCATCGGGATCAAGGGCGAGAGCTACCGCCAGAAAGCAGCTGCAGCGAGGGTTTCCAGTGATCAGACAAACCCGTCAACGTAATTGACGCGGGCGTCACGACCGGCACGATCACAGACTCCACCGCCCCAACCAGGCAGAACAAAGACAGCGACACGAAAACAGGCCCACCCGCACCGTCAATCAGCTCATAAAGCCAACTGGATTGACGCGCCGCGACAGCCATGGGCACGATCCCTGCTCCACCTGGGATCCACGGCTGCAGACGCTCCGAAAACGCAGCAACTCACCGGTCAACCAGATTGACGCAACCCTTCAACCTGATTGACACGGGACAGCACCAGTCAGATGCGCGTGAAGGTCCCGGATCGAAAGTCGCGGGGCCTCCACCCGCACGGCACACGCCACCTTCCCTGTTGCCGGATGGAGGCTGCCTGGTAGGCGCATCACCTGAACCAGCTTCATCGCGCTGGGGTCAGGCCATTGGCCCGTCGTGCGCGCAACAGACTCCCATAGGAGGTCTCGAATCTCCTCCCAGATCCGTATGGCCTGCTGCCGCCCCGTGACTTCGGGGCCTTCATCAAAGGTACTCGCAGCGTCGGGGGTGTG
>RGUW01000023.1 GCA_010027605.1 Synechococcaceae bacterium WB9_2_112
ACTCCCGGGGGCTACCGTCGCACTCCCGGAAGCTACTAAGGCACTTCCTGGGTCTACCGAGGCACTCCCGGGGAGCTCTATGGGGTGTGATGTGCGGCGCGACCAGGACCCTTCTGTTGCGCGAAGGACGTTCTGTTGCTTCAAGCCACGATGAATTGTGCGGCGCTGGGGTGCTGTTGCCGGATGCCGAATGCCGGATGCCGGATGCCCGATGCCCGATGTTTGATGCTCGAGGAGGCGAGTGGGCCAGGGGGGCTGGGATTGAGTGCTGTTGTGTCTAGACGTTGTATCGACAACGCTGCGGGCCAGGTTGCTGACTCCCTGCCCAAGCAAGCAGCGTGACGTCCTAGGCAGCTTGTCCCCCAAACAGCGTCATGTCCCGAGCAGGGGTGATGCCCCAACCTGCGCGCTCTGCTCAGTGTCTTGAGCTGGCCAGTCATGTCAGCTGCCGACTGGTCTGACGTCCCCCTGAACGATTGCTTTTCAGGGGTGGCGGGTTTTGTCCAGCTGGCGCACGGCCTTGGCCAGCTCCGGCAGTTTGTTGAAGGCGGCCGAGCAGCGCAGCCACAGTCGGTTGGGGATCGCCGGATAGCCGCTGACCACCTCGCCGGCGGCCACCTCGCCGTGCACGCCGGACTTGGACGACGCGATCGCCCGGTCGCCCATCACCGCCTTGTTGGCCAGACCCACCTGGCCCGCCAGGATCACGCCGTTGCCCAGACGGGCGCCACCGGCAATGCCCACCTGGGCCGCCAGGGCGCAGCCCTTGCCGGTGACCACGCCATGGCCGATGTGCACCAGGTTGTCGATCTTGGTGCCGGCGCCGATGCGGGTCTCGCCCACCGAGGGGCGATCGATGGTGCTGCCGCAGCCCACCTCGACCCCGTCGTCGAGGATCACCTGGCCGGTCTGGGGCATCTTGCGCCAGCCGCTGGCGGTGGGCACAAAGCCGAAGCCCTCGCTGCCGATCACGGCATTGGAGTGCACCACGCAGCCCCGGCCCAGGCGCGAGCCCGGATGCAGCACGGCACCGCTGTGGATCTCGCAACCCTCGCCCAGCACCACGTCGCGGTACAGGGTGGCGTTGGCGTGGATGGTGCAACCCGCGGCGACCATGACCGAGGCGCCGATCACGGTGTGGGCCCCCACGTGCACCCCGTCCGCAAGACGGGCTGAGGGGTCGACCACGGCGCTGGCATGGATGCCGGGCGGTTCGACGATCCGGGGGTACAGGGCTTCGAGGGCCTCGGCAAACCCGAGCCTTGGATCTGCCAGGGCTACCCAGGCCAGACCCCTGGCGCTGGCCTGCGCCTGCAGGCTTTCGGCCTCGTCGCCACGGGCGGGAATGAGCACAGCACTGGCACCGGTCGCCGAGAGGGCGGCGGCCAGGGCATTGCCAGGCTCCAGAAAACTGAGCTGGCCGGCCGTCGCCTGGTCGAGGGCGTTGGCGCCGCTGAGCTCAGGATCAGAACCCAGGTGGCGTGGGGCAGTGTCAGTCACCTCGCTGAGGTGGCTGAGCAGTGTGCTGAAACGCATGCCCCGGGTCTGGCTGGGGTGATGCTAGGGCTCAGCCTGAGGTCAGGACCAACTGGTCGCGGTGCACCACTTCCACCCCCCCCTGGCCCAGCAGGGGCTCGAGCTCGTCGCTGCTCAGCTGGCAGATCCCGCGTCCGAGCTCGCGACCGTCGCCGGCCACGAGCCTCACGGCGTCATGACGGGCAAACCGCCCTTCGAGGCCATTGATGCCAACCGCCAGCAAGGAGGCCCCGCGTTGCAGCAGAGCCCGTTCAGCTCCCGAATCAAGGCGCAACGTGCCCCGCGGCACCAGGGCATGGGCCAGCCAGCCTTTGCGGCTCGGCAGCGGGGTGGCCGCAGGCTGGAACACGGTTCCCGGGAGCTGGCCATCGACCGCGTTCCCGGCCAGCACCTCCACAAGCACCGATGGATCGCGGCCGTCGGCCAGGCGCACGCGGATGCCGCTGGCCGTGGCGATGCGCGCTGCTGCCAGCTTGGTGGTCATGCCCCCGGTGCCCCATTGGCCGCCGCCGCTGGCGCCCTGGGCCAGGCGGTTGAGTTCGGCCAGATCACGCACTTCGGCGATCGGTGTGGCGTCGGGATTCTGACGGGGGTCCCCCGAATACAGGCGGTCCACATCCGTCAGCAGGATCAGTTCGTCGGCCCCGACCGCCACGGCCACCAAGGCCGAGAGGGTGTCGTTGTCGCCGAAGCGCAGTTCATCGGTGGCCAGGGTGTCGTTCTCATTGATGATCGGCACCACACCCCACGTGAGCAGTTGCTCGAGCGTGCGGCAGGCATTCTGGTAGCGCCGCCGCGACGCCAGATCGCCGCGGGTCAGCAGCACCTGGGCCACAGCGAGGCCCGAGGCTCCGAATGACTCCTGGTACAGGGCCATCAGCCGACCCTGGCCCACGGCTGCCGCAGCCTGCAGGGCCACCACCTCGCTGGGCCGACGTCCGAGGGCCAGGGCCTGACAGCCCAGGCCCACGGCGCCGCTGGTGACCAGGGCGATCCGTTCGCCCTGCGACTGTGCTGTGGCGATCGCATCAGCCAGATCGGCGATCACGGCGGCGGTGCTGCGCTGCTGGTCGCCCCGCAGCAGGCTGGTGCCCACCTTGATGACCCGTCGTCGGCCGGAACGGCGCACCATGGCGATCAGCCCAGGGGGGAACCGATCCAGCGGGCCAGGTGCAGTTCCAGCCGCTGCAAGCGATCCTGGCGGCAGGGAAGTCCGCTGGGGTCGATCGGCCTGACCAGCACGGTGTAGAGGCCCAGGCGATTGCCGGCGATCACATCGGTGAACACCCGGTCACCGACCAGGGCCACCTGCTCATGGGGCAGACCCAGTTGTTTCAGCACCCGTCGCAGGGCCGTGCGCCGGGGCTTGCCTGCCGATGTGGTGTACGGCAGATCCAGTTCCCGAGCCACGGCTCCGATGCGCTGGCGCGATGGGTTGTTGCTCAGCAGGTGGATCGGCAGTCGGGTCTTGGCATGGTCAAGCCAGCGCCGGGCAGGTTCAGGCAGCACCGACTGTCGGCGTGGCAGCAGGGTGCGGTCGACATCGAGGACCAGGGCCCTGATCCTGCGCTCGAGCAACGTCTCCAGGGGCAGCCCGGCCAGGGTGGTTTCCAACAACCAGTCAGGGCGGAGCAGCTCCCGAAGCATCAGAGCGCGTCCTCCCGTTCTTCGATCTCGGCTTCGAGGCGCGGCTGCACCCGCTCGAACTCTTCACCCTCCACGAGCACGGCCTCTCCGTTGTTCATGCGGGCGACCACGAAGAAGGGATCGAGAGGGATGTACAGCCCATATTCCTGCTCCTCGACCATGAAGCTGACCAGCAGCTCGTACGTCTCGGAATCGTCATCGGCGTCGCTTTCGTCGTCGTCGAGGTCGTCGGGGTCGGGTTCATCCAGCTCGCCGCTCACGGTCAGGGTGACGGCCGAGCGCACCAGGGTCAGATCGTGTTCCTGAAGTACCACATCGGCCACCGACAGAATCGGCTCGGTGGCATCAATGGTGTCGATCAGCTCAGGATCCTCGTCGTCGTCGAGACGAAACAGGCACACCGGGGTGTCCACTGGGGTCAGCAGGGCGTAATCGTTGCCATCGAGCGGAATCAGTTGCTCCAGAAAGCAGAGCAGCTGGCGCCCCCGCGCGTCCTTGACCAGAACCGTGGGGACATCGCTCGGGCCGTCGCCTGCGGTCATGTCGGGATCCTGAGAACGCATCGGTGAATGGGGTGCTGCGATCAGGATGATGCAGCGACCGCCCGCTGGCCAGCCTCCATGGTCTGCCCGGACACTGGTTGCGGCTCAGGGCCTTCCCGCAGCCATTGCTCGAGGAGCAGGGCCGCAGCGGCACTGTCGAGAGCACCACTGCGGTCTCCGTGCAATCCATGGCGTTCGCCAGCCTCCCAGGTGCTGGTGTGCTCGTTGACCCACGACAGGGGCAGGTGGAGCTGGCGGGCCAGTCGCTCGCCATAACGGCGGCAATGAACGGCCTGGTCGGTGGCCTGACCGCTCTGATCGAGAGGCAGGCCAACCACCAGAGCGGACACGTTGCGCTGCATGATCAGGGGCCGCAGGCGCTCGAGATCGGCGCCAAAGCTGGTGCGGTGCAGCGCGGGCAGCGCCGTGACGCTGATGCCCAGAGGGTCGCATCCCGCCAGACCGATGCGACGACGCCCCACATCAAGGCAGAGCACGGACCGGGGCTGGGGGGGCTGGGTCGCCATGGCTGCCCTCAGCGGGGTGTCAACGGTGTTGGCACCGGACGTCGCCGGGGCTGCAGCTGGGCCAGCACCGCTTCGAGCCGGCGGTTGGCCTGGCTCCTGAGGTCGGGCAGGGCCTGCCTGCGCCAGAGGCTGCGTGCCATGAGCACCCGTTCACTGCGCTGCTCGGCCTCCAGCGTCTGCAACCAGGCCAGGCGGCCATGGTCAAACGGATCACTGCGTAGCCACAGGGTCTGCTGAGCGGCGTGCGTCTGCCAGAACTGTCTGAGAAGTTGGCTTGTGGCGGCTCCGTAGAGCTGTTGCCAGAGGGGATCGACGGTGAGTTCAACGTCAACGCCGCCACCGGCATGGTCACCGATCAGGCGCACGCCGGCCACGGCCACCTCGCGGCTCGGATCGATCAGCAACCAGCCGCGGCCTTGGCTCTGATCCAGCAGATCTTCCACCCGGCGATCGAGGATCTGACGCAGCTGGGCCGCACAGGCCACCTGCTCGAGGTGCCACAGCAGCCCTGCTGTCTGCTTGTTGAGCGGCTGAAGCTGGAGCGCTGAGGCGCTAGCAGGCGCGCCGTTGTCGGGGACTGGGTTGTCGGGCCCTGGGTTGCCGCGGCCCTGGCGTCTGGGCTGCCAGCACCAGATCTGGTCCTGGCGCAGGGGCTGAAAACCCTGCTCGCGCAGCACGCTCAGCCGCACCTGGTCGCCCGTGTCAGCCGAGGCCACCCAGCTGGTGGTGGCGGTGCGTTGCATCGCTGCCTTCAGAAGGTCGCCGCTGAGTTCGCGGCGGTGCTCCGCATCGGTGGTGCGCAGGTGCACGACCTGCCAGCAGCTTCCGCTGCGGTTGAGTCGCTGACAAACCACCAGACCCAGCGGGGTCTGGCTGAGTTCGGCAAAGGCCACAATCACCTGGGGGGCCAGCGGCTGGGCCAGGCCCAGCCAGTGCATCAGCCGTTCGGGCATGCCGAGCAGGGCGGCACGCTGCAGCACGGTGTGCAGCGGCAGAAATGCCGGGTCCCTCAGCAGCGGCAGGTGCCAGCCGGCCAGGGGTTCCAGGCGCCATCGCAGCGGTGTGGATGCGCGCAAGCTTTGGCACCGCAAGCCCTTTGCTCAGTCTATCGGCAGCCGTCAGGGTGCGGTCTTCAGGTCGGTTTCGCCTCCGGCTGGACGCACCAGCACCAGGGGGGTGCGCTCATCGGCATTGCCGGCAGGATTGGGCCGCAGGGCCCGCTGCAACAGCGCCTGGTCGCAGCCGGCACTGGCTGCCAGCACTTTCACACGCCCCAGATCGTTGACATCCACCACGGCAACCCCAACGCCCAGGGCGGCCGCCGCATCGCGGCAGAACTGCTGAGGTGCCTCAGGCCCCAGCACAATGGTCTGGTCGTAGGGCGGTGTGGTGCCGGTGACGTCGTCGATCAGGCGTGCCTGGTCGCCGGCCAGTCGATAGAACCAACCCTTCTGGCCCAACAGTTTGAGCAGGGTGCCCAGCACCCAGGCATTGAGCACCCTGGCCGGGCCGACCAGATCGATCAGGCTCTGCAGACCACAGGCCGTGGCCAGCGAACTGGTCGGGTGAAACACCCGACAGAGCAGCCGCGCCAGCGGTGTCGGGGTCACCATCTCAGGGTGGTGATAGCGGCCCTGCATGACCGCCAGCGGGGTTTCGCCGATGGTGAGCACATCGCCGGGTTCAAGGAGAGGGGTGGCGTACTCGCGCAGCACGCTGATCGGATCGTCGAGCACACCGAGCAGATGGGTCCCCAGTGGCAGCACCTGGCAGTGCTCCCCGATGCGCCAGCGAGCGGCAGCCTGGGTCAGTGGCTCAGGCCGCTGCAAGGGAATCAGAATCCCGTCTCGACGCCACAGACGACCGAACGGTCCGTAGTTGACCCATTTGACCTCCAGCCACAGGGTGTCGAGCAGAGCAGCGAGATCCTGCTCGGCCTTGATCGTCAGTTCGTAGCGGGCCGAAGTGCTTCTGCGACCTTTGACGATGTAGGCCGCCCAGTAGCCATCGGCACGTGCCGGGGCGTCGGCATGCTCTGGGGTGATGCGGCTGTCGATCGTCACCCCAGCCAGAGATGCCCGTCCGAGCAGCGTTGGCGCGAGCCTGATCTCGGGGACGAACACCTCCATGCGCCGATGGGGGTTGTGGATCGTCAGCGTGCCGGTGATCTGCAGCTCGCCATGGCGGCGGTTGAGCTCCACATCCGATGCGCGCAGCAGCAACGGTGAAGCCGGCCTGAGCCGATGGGCGAGCTCGAGGCCCACCAGCAGCAGCGCATACAGCAGCAGCACCAACAGGCCGATGGTCCAGATGGGGATCAGATTCACGGTGGCGGTATGGACGTTGGAGTGCGGTGTTGACGATCGCGACGGTGCGCGAATCGCCGGAGCGTAGGCGGCCCGGGGGAATTAGCTTCCGGCAGCCCGGATTGCCATTCGATGCGCAAAACCTTCGTGCTCGATACCAATGTGCTCTTGCACGATCCGGATGCCCTGCGGCGGTTTGAAGACAACCTTGTGGTCGTCCCCATCGAGGTGGTGGAGGAGATCGATCGCTTCAAGCGTGACCCCTCCGAAAAAGGACGCAATGCCAGGGCTGTCTCGCGCCTGCTCGATGAGCTTCGCGATTGCGGAAACCTGGCCGATGGGGTCCCCATCGGTGGCACCCCCGGCGGCCAGTTGAAGGTTGTCTTCTGTCGCAGCGAAACCCTCGCCCAGCTCCCTCCTGAATTGAAGGGGGGGAATGGCGACAACAACATTCTGGCCGTCGCCCTCGAGCAGCGGCTGCAGGAAGTGATGGGAAGTCAGCCGCCGGTCGTGCTGGTCACCAAAGACACGAATCTGCGCATCAAGGCCGATGCGGTCGGCCTGATCGCGCAGGATTACACCACCGACAAAGTGGCGATCGCCGATCTCTATCCGGGGGTCAGTGAGCTCTGGCTCGGTGCTGATCACATGGATCAGCTCAGGCGCGATGGTGGTCTGCCCCTGGCCGATCTGCCTGCTGACTTGCAGCCGCAGATCCCGCTGCAGGCCAATGAAGGGGTGACCCTGATCGATCAGGCGCAACCGGCCCACACCATGCTCGCTCGCTACAGCGCTGCCACCCAGGCACTGCAGCCGCTGCAGCGTGCCAACAAGGTCAGGCTGGGCCGCATCCAGCCGCGCAACCGTGAACAGACCTTTGCGCTCGATCTGCTGCTGGATCCGACCTTGCCCCTGATCACGCTGGTTGGTAAGGCAGGCACCGGCAAAACGTTGCTGGCACTGGCTGCCGGGCTCCATCAGGTTGCCGACGAGCGCCTCTATGAGCGCCTGCTGGTGACCAGACCGGTGATTGCGCTGGGCAAGGAGATCGGCTTCCTTCCCGGTGATCTCGAAGAAAAGATGGCCCCCTGGATGCAGCCGATCATTGATAATCTCGACTTCCTGCTTGGCACTTCAGAGGACAACACCCCGGCAGCGGGTCGCGGTTCCCATCGCGCTCCCCGCAGCAGTTGGGCCGATCTCAAGAGCATGGGTCTGCTCGAGGTCGAGGCCATCAGCTACATCCGCGGTCGTTCCATACCGCGCCAGTTCATGATTGTTGATGAGTCGCAGAACCTCACGCCCCATGAGGTCAAGACGATCGTGACACGGGTTGGCGAGGGCACCAAGATCGTTTTCACCGGAGATCCCTACCAGATCGATAACCCCTATGTGGATGCTGAAAGCAACGGGCTCACCTGGCTTGTCGAACGGTTCAAGGGGCAGATGCTCGCCGGCCATGTCACCCTGGCGCGGGGCGAACGTTCGGAACTTGCCGAGCTTGCCGCGAATCTCCTGGAGTAATCATCAGGTACGGATTTCTGCCAATTGCCCTTCACAGGCATTCGTCGATCCGTTATGTTGTGACTACCCACAACTTCCAATCCATGCTCACGGGTAGCGAACTTCTCGCCAAGGTCAAGGAACTCGGCGATGTCTCCAAGTCTGAACTGGTTCGCAGCTGCGGCTATGTCAGCTCCAAGAAGGATGGTGCTGAGCGTCTGAACTTCACCGCCTTTTATGAGGCCCTGCTCGAGGCGAAGGGCCTCAGCCTCGGTGAGGGTTCGGGCAAGGGTCGCGGCAAGGGTGGTCGCACGCTCAGCTATGTGGCGACTGTTCAGGGCAATGGCAATCTGCTGATTGGCAAGGCCTACACCGCTCTGCTGGATCTCAAGCCCGGCGATGAATTCGAGATCAAGCTGGGTCGCAAGCAGATCAAGTTGATCCCTGCCGGTGCCGAAGAGGAGTGAGCCCCTGGGTTTAATCTTCAACCTGACCATCAGGCCCGGGCGATGACCCGGGCTTTTTTTGGCCCGGCTCTGAGCGGGTCTCAAGCAAGAAATCTGAAATCAAACGGTGGCTTCCCGGCGCAGGTGTGAACCGCTGTCAGCCTTCGGTCACATTGACAGTGTCGGTTGCAGATCACCCATTGCCATGACGAGCACCTGATCCGGCTCAATCAGCAGGAGGCCTCTTTGCTGGTCGATGCCTGTGTGATGGTCATCCTGGCGTCGGAGTCGGTTCCCGAAGCCGCTCTGCGTCCGGATCTGGCCGCCCTGCTCGGGACGCTGTTCGAGCATCTCAGCCCGGTGGTGCATTGATGTGTTGCCTGAGGTGATCCGGTCTCCGTCAGACCATCGCCTCAGGCTGAACCCAGCGATCAAAGTCTTCGGCGCTGATCTCCCCCAGAACCAGCGCTGCTTCCTTGAGACTGAGCCCGTGGTGGTGGGCGTGCTTGGCGATGGCACTGGCACGGTCGTAACCGATTGCGGGCGTCAGCGCGGTGACCAGCATCAGGCTCTCGTTCAGCAGCTTGCGAATGCGCCGGCGGTTCACCGTGAGGCCCTCAATGCAGTGCCGACGAAAACCGGTGCAGGCCCCACTCAACAGCTCAATGCTCTCAAGCACGTTGTGAGCCAGCAGAGGCTTGAACACATTGAGCTCGAAATTGCCCTGGCTGGCTGCCATCTGAACCGCGGCGTTGTTGCCCATCACCTGAAAGCCGGGTTCGTTCTCAGGTAACACCAGTTCGCCCAATCCGCATCGCGGGCCGCTGCCCAACCAACGGATGTCATTGGCGATCTTGAACAGCGAGCCCGCCAGCACCGTCAGCGCTCCATGGGTGCTGGCCAAAGGTTCATGGCCGGCCAGAGCCTGAAACGGGTTGGCGGCAGCGCTGAATGGCAGCCCCAGGCGCTCGGCCAGCCGAGCCGCCACCGCCGTTCCAAAACCCTTGGGCGCGTTGAGTCCCGTCCCGACGGCGGTACCGCCGATGGCCAGTTGCAGCACCTGGGGCAGGCAGGCGCGCAGACTCGAGAGTCCCAGATCAAGCTGGGCCGCATAACCGCTGAACTCCTGTCCCAGGCTCAGGGGCACCGCATCCTGGAGATGGGTGCGCCCGATCTTGACGATGTCGCTGTAGGCCTCGGCTTTGGCGGTCAGGGCCGCGATCAGGGCCTCGATCGCAGGAATCAGGTGCCGTTCGAGCTCGAGCGTCACCGCCACATGCATCGCGGTTGGAAAGGTGTCGTTGCTCGACTGGCTGAGGTTGACGTGGTCATTGGGATGAACGGGCGTTTTGCTGCCGAGCTCCCCGCCCAGCAGCTGGATCGCCCGGTTGGCGATCACCTCATTGGCGTTCATGTTGGTCTGGGTTCCTGAACCCGTCTGCCAGACCTTGAGCGGAAATTCGTCGTCAAGACTGCCGCTGGCCACGTCTTCGGCGGCCGCCACGATCGCGCTGCACAGCCCTGCGTCGAGCTTTCCCATGGCCAGGTTCACCTCGGCACAGGCGGCCTTGAGGGAGCCGAAGGCGTGGATCACGGCCGTGGGCATCGATTGCCCAAACGGAAAGTGATGGATCGAGCGTTGGGTCTGGGCTCCCCAGTAGCGCGCAGCGGGCACCTCGACGCTGCCCATGCTGTCGCTTTCGTGGCGCTGGGCGGGGGTCATGACTGTTGGACTTCGCTGTTCAGCTCGTTGAAGCTCACGGTGCTGCCACTGTTGCCCTGGCCTTCCAGCAGAGGGATTCCGGTGGCCTGGCTCACCGCCCTGTTGATCGTGCCGATGTCGACCTGGCCGCTTGCATCCAGAACAACCTGTCCCTGAGGATCCAACACCACCACCTGAGGAACAACGCCTTTCCAGTAAGTGGCCGGATCCCTGGGACCGCTCTTGGGGCGGTTCTGCAACGGATCGGTCGCGATGGGGATCAGTTCGATGCTGGTGCCCCAGACCCGTTGCAGCTCCGAGACCACAGCAGCGAAGCGTTTGCTGGCGGAGGCGTCATCCAGGTAGTAGACGAGAACCGCTGCCCGCCGGGCATCGAGGGCCTGGGCCAGGGTGCTGCGTGGTGGCACCAGAGAGCCGTTTCCGGCATAGAGGGCATAGATATTGCCGTCGTAGTTGTTGTTGGTCAGCGAGGCCTGAACCGGCGCGACCAAGGTGCAGAACCAGCACACGACCCCCAGCACGACGGGGAGCAGGGATCTCAACAACCGGAACGCCACGCCACAGGTGCAGGTGGCCTCATTGTGACGCCCGGAGGCTGCGACCCATTCCCTGAAGGATGCCTCGACCCACCAGGCCGATGGCTCTGCCGATCACCTGGGTGAGCAGCAGCACGACCAGGCGTCCCACCCCGCGGATCAGACCCCGCAGCTGGGGGGCCAGGGCATCCCGTGATTCAAGGGCCAGGGTCACGAGTTGCTGGTCCCAGCTGAGCGCTCTGAGCTCCCGATCGCGGGGTTCGTTGTGCTGATGGCTGGCGATGCCGTGGGTTTCAAGGGTGAACAGCTGGCGCCGGCTTTCGTAGATCGCCACCGGCCTCTCGAGCCAGGTGCTCCAGCGCTGCTGGGCGTTCAACTGGTTGCGCAGCCGCTCGAGATTGCGGGTCGACAGCAGCTCGGGCACCAGCAGATAGCGGCGCAGTTCGGGCCAGCCGGCGCAGCCGGCCAGCACCTGGGCTGCCACCTGCTCGGCATTGCGCACCAGCCAGTTGGCCACGAGGCGTTGCAGCTCCAGCACGGCCAGTGGTTCATCGGGTGCCATCAACCGGCCCTGCACCAGCAGCGGTTGGCCCAGCACCAGGGCATTCAGCATGGGCTGGGGGTCGGGCAGTTCCGGATCGCTCCCCATCAGGTCACTGGTCTGCAACAGGGTCTCGGCCACAGGCCTGAGTTCGCCGTCGAGCGGCAGCCGCACATAGGGGCTGGCCATGGTGGCCAGGGCCTGCTGGCGCAACTGGCGTTGCAGCTCGAGCCATTGCTCCCTCAGGGCAGACGGCTGACGCTGCCCCGCGCTGAGCTGGTCTCTGAGCAGTTCGAGCTGGTCCAGCAGAGCAACTAACAGATCACGCCGCCGGCGTGGATCCAGACCTTCCAGCGCCAGCAACTGACCGCTGCTGTTGTTCAGGGGGCTGTCGATCTGTTGCCTGAGGGTGCCGACGATCGCGCGCCAGCTGCCCTCGGCATTGCGCTGCACCAGGCTGATCGCGGTGCTCGTGGCAACGGGGTTGGGGTTGGCTTCGCACGAAGCTGCTGGCGTCGCCGTCGCAGATGTTGCAGGTGCCCCCCAGGCCAGGCTGACCGGTCCATGGAGCAGCAGCAGCATCGCCCGCGCCGCCCGCAGCTCCCGCACCTGACCCTGCAGCACCAACTGGGTCAGTAGGTCCCCGTTGGCTGGCTGGCAGCTCAGAGCGCGCAGCTGCTGGTCGATCTGCTGCAGGCCGCTGATCAGCAGCCACTGACCCAGCCCCAGGGCTGCACCCGGCAGAGGTCGGGTCTGGACTGCGCCGCCATCGTGGAGCCGCACGATGCGCCCGCCCTGCAGCAGGGTGTCGACCGCTTCGAGCAACAGCTCCGGGGTCGGTGCCTCCAGCAGGCCTTCGGCGGGCAGCGCCAATACGGCGTTGCGGTCAAGACCGGGTGCCTGGGGCAGGCCGATCAGCAGGGGCGCTGGCTGCCAGGTCTGGCTGAGACGGGCGGCTTCCCGTTGCAATGCATCGAGGCTGATGGTGGCTTCGGGAAACCAGAGCACCAGTTGTGCTGAGCCCGACAGCCCGGCCTCACTGGTGCAGACGACGACATCGCTGGCTGAGTCCTGCAGCAGCCGCGTCAACCCTTCGGCCAGCAGGGGCTCAGCAAAGAGCAGCAGTTGCCGGCCCACTGGCGACGACCCTTGAGCAGTGGCGCCAACGGTAACGGCTGGTCACTGAATTTCCAGACCTCCCTGAGCGCTTGGATCGGAACCTCAGCTGCGACGACCGGTGAGCTGCACGCTGTACGACTCGATGACGTAACCCGTATTGGCTTCGATCGCGGCCAGCAGGTCACGCGGCAACGCGAGGTCGAGATCCTGGATCGCACCGGTTTCGGAGCAGATCAGGTGGCTGTGGGGATCGCTGCGGTACCCGTAAAGCCGACCGCCGGCTCGGTCGAGGCATTCGATCACCCCTGCCGACTGCAACGCCTCGAGGTTCTGGTACACCGAGGTATGGCCGATGTTGCGGCCCTGGTTGTTCAGTTTTTCAAAGATGTCTCGGGCGCTCAGATGGCTGCGCTCCTGCCACAGCAGATCGAGCACCATGCGCCGCTGTTTGCTGAGTCGCATTCCCAGTTCCCGGCAGCGGCGGTAGGCGCTGTCGGCGCGCAGAACACCAGTCGGGATGGTGATCAAGCCATGCACCGAAAAACCATCGTTCTGTTATAGGCCAACTCGAAGTGACTAGGCGTAAGGGCTGCTGACGCTGTCCTGCAGACGCCCGTCGCCGATCGCCTGCAACGCCTCACCCAGATCAACCCGGCCGTCATAGAGCGCCCGGCCCACGATCACCCCGGTGACTCCAAGGGGTTCGAGGCTCAACAGCGACAGCAGGTGCTCCAGATTGCCGATTCCGCCGGAGGCGATCACCGGCACGCTGCTGGCCTCGGCCATGGCGCGCAGAGCCAGCAGGTTGGGTCCCGCCAGGGTGCCATCGGTGGCGATGTCGGTGCTGATGATCGCCGCAATGGCACTGCTGCTGAATCGGCGGGCCAGATCGGTTGCCTCGGTGCTGCTCTCACTGATCCAGCCGCGGGTCGCGACCTTGCCGTTCCTGGCATCGATGCCGACCACGATGCGACTCGGATACCGGTTCGCCAACTGCTCGACCAGCTCGGGTTGCTCGAGGGCCACGGTGCCCAGGATCACCCGCTCAAGGCCGCAGGCCAGCAGTTCCTCAGCCCGCTCGAAGCTGCGCACGCCGCCACCCAGCTGCACGGGGATCTCGAGAGCGGCGGTGATCGCCTTGATCGCAGCATCGTTGACCGGCTCACCTGTGCGGGCCCCGTCGAGGTCGACCAGGTGCAGGCGCTCGGCCCCCTGACGTTGCCAGTGCAGCGCCTGCGCCACCGGATCATCGCTGAACCGGGTGACCTGGTCGTAGTCGCCCTGGTGCAGCCGCACGCACTGGCCGTCGAGCAGGTCGATGGCGGGGATCACCTGCATGGATTCAAGACACGCATTCGCTGCATCAATCGTTGCAGGCGGTCCGTGCGGTGGCGCAACGGCGGCTTCCGCCGCACCCTCGCGATCCCTGCAGGACCCGGATGACGGTTCCTTGTGGCTTGGGGTGGGAAGAGGGGCGGGTTTGAATGGCGCCCAGTTGAGAACCGCTGCGAGCGGTCAGCAGCATGAACATCCTGGTGATGGGCGGCACCCGATTCGTGGGCAAGCCCCTGGTGGCCAAGCTGCTGGCCGAGGGCCATGCGTTGACCCTGTTCACCCGTGGCAACAAGCCCGCTCCTGATGGTGTCGAGCATCTCGTGGGTGATCGCGGCACGCCAGAGGGACTCGCGGCCCTGGAGGGGCGCAGCTTTGAAGTGATCGTCGACAGCTCGGGCCGCACGTTGGATGATTCGCGGGCCGTGATCGAGCGCACCGGCGCCCCCAGCCACCGGTTCGTGTATGTGAGCTCGGCCGGGGTCTATGCCGACAGCGAGCTGTGGCCCCTCGATGAGGACAGCCCGACCGACCCGGCCAGCCGCCATGCCGGCAAGCTCGACACCGAAGCCTGGCTCAGGGCCGAAGGGATTCCCTTCACCAGCTTCCGGCCCACCTACATCGTGGGCCCGGGCAACTACAACCCGGTGGAGAGCTGGTTTTTTGAGCGCATCGTGCACGGCCGGCCGGTGCCGTTGCCGGGCGATGGCAGCACCATCACCCAGCTGGGCCATGTGCATGATCTGGCCATGGCCATGGCCCGCTGCATCGGCGTCGATGCCGCTGCCAACCGCATCTACAACTGCAGTGGGCGTCAGGGCGTCACCTTCAAGGGCCTGGTGCATGCGGCGGCCGTCGCCGCCGGCAAGGACCCTGCCAATGTCGAGATCCGCAGCTTTGATCCTGCGGGGCTCGACAAGAAGGCCCGCAAGGCCTTTCCGCTGCGGATGGCTCACTTTCTGACCGACATCACCCGGGTGCGGCGCGAACTGGCCTGGGAACCCCGGTTCGACCTTGCCGCCACCCTGGCCGACAGCTATGCCAACGACTACGCCCTGCGCCAGCCCGGCAACCCCGATTTCAGCGGCGATGACGCGTTGATCGGCTGAGGTTGGATCAACCCTTGCGCAGATAGCCCGCTGCTGAGCTGAGGGCCAGCAGCAGCGCCGGCCAGAACAGCCACCAACCAAGGCTGTGCAGCCCGGCCACTGCGCTTGCGCCGCCCCACCCCGCCGGCCAGAGCAGCAGCAGCAGGCTGGCGAACTGCAGCACGGTTTTGGCCTTGCCGCCCAGAGAAGCGGGACCCCCTGAGGATTCGGCCGCGCGCCAGCCGCTGATCAGCAGTTCACGGGCCAGCAGCAGCCAGATCGCCCACAGGGGCAGCCGACCTGCGCACCCCAGCCACAGCAGGGGTGCGCTGATCAGGATCTTGTCGGTGAGGGGGTCGAGCCGCGCCCCCCAGACCGAGCCGCCGCCGGCCCGTCGGGCCAGCAGCCCATCGAGCCAGTCGCTCATCCCGCCGAGCAGCAGCAGCAGCCAGGCCAGCTGCGTCTGCCCGGCCGCCAGGGCCACCAGCAGCGGCAGGCCCACCATCGCCCGCGACAGGGTAAGGCCATCGGCCAGCTGACGCAGACGTGTGGATCCCATCGGTGTGCGGTCGGCTCGGCCCCAGAATGCCTGCAGTCGATCCGCCCTGTCTGTGGTGCAGCAGCCTGTCTCCGCCGTGATGACCAGTCCGGTGCTCAGCGTCAGTGTGAGCTCTCCGTTGCAGGAGGCGGTCAAGTTGATGAGTGAGCATCACATCAGCGGCCTGGCAGTGGTCGACCCGTCGGGCGCCCTGGTGGGCGAGCTCACCGAGCAGGACCTGATGGTCCGTGAAAGCGGTTTTGATGCTGGCCCTTACGTGATGCTGCTCGACGCCGTCATCTACCTGCGCAACCCCCTCAACTGGGACAAAGAGGTGCACCAGGTTCTGGGCAGCACCGTGGGCGAGGTGATGAGCACGGCCCCCCACAGCTGCAGCCCCGACCTGGGCTTGCCGGCGGCGGCCAGATTGCTGCACGAGCGCAGCACCCAGCGGCTGTTTGTGCTCGACGGGCAGAAACAACCGCTGGGCGTTCTCACCCGCGGCGATGTGGTGCGGGCCTTGGCGGCGGCAGGCTGATTCAGCCGTTCTGCGAGGGTGCCGACCGTGTTGGCGTTGCTGGCTTCAGCAGCGAGGCTCAATGGGAGAGACCAGTGCATCCAGAGACCATTGAGGTTCTGGATTTGCGTTGCTGGGTTCCCACCTAGGGCGGTGGCAGCAGCGGGGGTGGTGGTGCGCCCGGTGTGGTGATGACCTTCACCGCCGCCTCTGGCTGTGGAACGGCAGTGGTGGCCTCGCGCAGCGGGGGTGGCTGGCTGATGGTGTCGGCGCTGGTGCTGGGCTGTTCAGGCGGCAATGGACTGCCCTCGGGCAGCAGCAACGGCGGCGGCAGATCGGGCGGCAACACAAACGTGTCTCTGCCGTTGAGGCTGGAGTCGGTGTTGGCGCTCTGTTCGGCCTGGCGTTGGCGAAGGGCCAGTGGATCGGCGCTGATCGGCGGTTCCCGCAGGGGCGAGCCGCGACGGGCCGGCTTGGTGCCGCTGCCGGGTCTGGGCGCCCAGATCAACCGTGCGATCGGTTCCACGCCCTGTTCCATCAAGCGGTTGAAACCGGCGAGGGCGCGGTCGAGCAGCTGGCTGCCCAGGGTCTGGCCGCAGCGCAGGGGGTTGCTGCAGGGGCCTTCGGCCGCCTTGGCGCTGAGCCCGGCCAGCAGCGATCCCTGCAGGGGCTGCGCCCGGTGGCTCAACCGCAGCATGTAAGGCACGTGCACAAAACTGGTGGCGCCGCCGCTGATCCAGTTGGCGTCGTCCTGGCTGAAGCCCTTGACGCCCGGAATGATGAAACGGCTCTTGGAGGCATGGTCGGGCATGTAGGCCGCCTGCAGGCCGCGCCGTCGCGCCAGGGACCGGGTCTGTTCCAGGGTGAGCCCATCACGGCTCATCAGGACCTCGATCCGTCCGTCACGACGCAGGCCGATGAGCATGCGGATCCGCGGCAGGAAATAGCGGATCTGCTGCCCCATGCTGATGCTGTAGGCCCCGCGGTAACTGGAGGGCGGTTGCTCGAGGTCGTTGTAGACGCTGTGGAGTCCGCCGATGAAGGTGTCAAAGCGCTCGGCCCGCGCGGGCGTCAGCTCTCCGAAGCCGAACTCCACCCCGCCATCACGCCGGATGCCCACATAGGCCCGCTGCCGTGCCGCCGTGCGGTTGCGCCCACGCCAGATGCGATCGCCCAACTTGAGATCACCCAGAGGCACCGTGATCTCCCGGCCGCTGGCATCCACATGTCGTTCGTACATGGGCCCTGAGACAAAGCCCAGGGCGCTGCGATCGGCATAGGCGTCCTGCTCCTTGTCCCAGCCTTCGAGCAGGTCGATGCGCACCTTGCGCGGATCGAAGTCAAGGGCATAGGCCTCGTTGTCAGACAGGAGCCGAAACGGCTTGCCGTCGGCAGCGGTGAGCAGGTTGTCTGCGCTGGATGACCGTTGTTCGGGCAGGGGCGGTGCGATGGCGATCAGGAACGCCAGAAAGCCCATCGGCAACGCCACCGTGAGGCTGCGTTTGCGGCGCCACAGGGGCCGCTTCAGGCGGCTTGCCGGGGCGTCACCGGATGCGGTGATGGCTGATTCCACGCAACGATCGCCCGGTCGGCCACCAGCCAGAGATGATCACCCTGGCTGCAGGGATGGCCTCCCGTCAAGCGACCAAACGACGGCAGGGCCAGGCGCGTCTGCTGCCGATCCAGGCTGAAGCAGGGAGTGCGAACCCTGTTGTTGCCCCTGCCCAGCACCGCCACCGGATGCAGGTGGCCGCACAGGTTGAGGCAACCGGCGCGTGGATCAGGCTCGTGGCTCAACCACCAGGGTCCCAGGGGCTGGGCCGGCTCCTGCGCGAGACCGGCGATCCAGCTGCCGCGGTCGTGGTTGCCGCCGATCAAGCGCAACGGGCATCCCAGCAGTTCGGGCAGCACCGCCAGCTTCTGACGCAGGTCGCCCGTGAGCCCCAGGCGACTGTGGATCAGATCCCCCAGGACGATCACCTGGTCGGGGGCCAACCGCGCAGCCAGGGTGATCAGGGCGTTGACGGTGTCATGGTCGCCGTCGCTGGGCAGGGGTATCCCCGCGGCCTGAAAGGTTTCGGCCTTGCCCAGATGCAGATCGGCCACCAGCAGGGTGCGGCGGCAGGGATCCCAGATCGCCCTGTCAGCCAGCAGTTCGAGGGGTTCTCCGTGCCAGTGCACCAGGGCGACGTCGTTCATCGCTCAGCGGCCGCCCATCACCCGCTGGTAGGCCTCCCGGGCCTGGGTGGCGGCGATCGTGGCCTGCACGGCGGGCCAGGGGCTCAGATCGATTTCGGCAAAGAAGATCGGCAGGTAGGCCAGGTAGGCGTTGACAGCGCAGTCGGCGACGCTCCAGTCGGGGTTGCCCCAGGGTCCGGCCATCAGTGAGCGGCCGCCGCGCAACAGCCCATCGAGCACGCCCATCAGCCTGGGGAACTCCCGTTCACGGTTGCTGGGCACAAACAGGGCCACCGCCAGGGTGGCATTGGCAAACAGGATCCATTGGCTCGCCAGGGCCCTGCGCGCCGCCGCATGCCCCGGGTCGCCGCCCATCCCATGACCGCCAAACTCGTTGGCGTGGTGCTCCGCCAGGTGCATCAGGATCGCGCCGCTTTCAAACAGCTGCAGCGGTTCACCGCCCGGGGCCCGGATGCTGTCGTCGACCAGCGCCGGCACCTTGGCGAAGGGATTGATCGCGGTGTAACTCTCCTGGTGGTGCTCGCCGGCCTTCAGGTCGAGCTCATGCCAGGTGTAGGGAATGCCGCGTTCCTCGAGATACCAGCGCGGCATCGATGCCCGGCTGCGGGCTCCGCCATAGAGGGTCAGGGCCATTGGTGATGGTGATCAGTCGGTGATCGAATCCTGCTGGATGCCCCCGCAAGTCTGCCAGGACTCGACGAGAGTCTGCAGATTGTTTTTCATCGCGATGAGCTCCTGGATCTTGTTATCAAGGCTCAGCACCTTGTGCGTCAGGCTTTTCTTCACATCGTTGCAATGGCAGATGCCTGAACGCCTGCTTTCAAGCAGGTCGCGAATTTGATTCAGTGGTGTGTTGAGATACTTGAGTGTGCGTATCAGCGCCAGATCCTGAAAGACTCTCTGATCAAAAAGACGAAAACCGCCTTCGCTTCTAGTGATGAATTCAAGCAATCCCTGGTCGCAGTAGAAGCGAATCGTTTTGATCGGCAAGCCAGTCTGCTGCGCCACCTCGCCGATCCGCACCAAGGGTCCGAGCGGTCGATTCTCGTGGCTCTTCAGGGCTGTAGTAGTGGGAAAAGGCATTCTAAGGACCGCAGCTGTCGGGTGTGCCGCCATGGATGCTGGCTGTGACGCTTGGCGTCATGCTGGTCGTGATGCAATGACTCTGATGCCAATCTGAGATTCATGATCTTACATCAAGGATTTGTTTTTCTTCGACAAGAGAGACCTCGTTGACCGACGCGTCACATTTCGGCCTTGGAGCTGAGGCCTGATCGCCAGTCTGTGGGCGCAGCGCTCCCAACCAGAGGCTGGGCGTGTTGGTCGGTTGTCAGCTCTGATCAGTTGAAATAGAATTAAGATGCTCAATGCTCTTCTTGCTCATGTTAATCAGTCGCTCGATCCAGGCTCCGCAGGCGGCTACGGTTTTTTCTGGACTTCTTGCCACAGCTGTCATCTCTACAGCTGCCATCTTGTTGACATCGGTCTTTTCTTCAGCGGCATTCGCAGCTCGCTTGGCAACGGTTGCACTTCAGCAGCAACAATCAATCCAGCTGGCCTGCGGCGGCGGTGGTAACGGCGCTGAACGCAAACCAGCCCGCCCTGGAACCGATCAGCACCAATGATGATGGCTTGCGCAGAACCTCAGGTTATTCAGGGGTTCTGCGCATTATTCAATCGATCGTCTGAGTAGAATCAATCTAATCTGATCCTCTATATTCAGAAGCAATCTGCTTCAGAACAGGTTTACTTTAGAACCGGTCCGCTTTAGAATCGGTCCGCTTTAGAATCGGTCCGCTTTAGAATCGGTCCGCTTTAGAATCGGAAGGTTGTTTTCACGAGTGCACCCAGCTGGCTTAAGTCTGTGCCGGCAGGGGTTCGTTGACCCAGGGGACGACTGAGGTAGAACAAGGCTGGTGTCACGCTGATGTTGTTGGTGACTTGAACCTTGTACCACCATTCCCAGACGTAATTGCCGTCATTGGGTGTCTGTCCACCGGTCAGGGCTGTGGCAAACACCGGCTGGGCCACGGCCATGCCGAAGTCGTTGCCTTTGGCAAACACATCTGTCCACTGCAGCCCCACCATCCATGACTGGCTGGCGCTTACCCGACCCACCCCGGGGTCCTTGCCATAGGTCGTGGTGTTATAGCCCCAGCCCACGCTCACCGATGGTGCCCAGCCACTGTTCCAAGGTTGCCAATAGGCACTGAGGCCAAAAGCGTTGGTCAGCGCCTCGATGGCATAGGCGTGATCCAGGTCGCTGTGGGTTGTGGGAGTTGTGCCCGGGATGAAGCCTCCTTCGGGTTGCTTGTAGGTGTAGACCGCGGCGATCCCCCACTGTTCCTGTTGATAGGCGAGCTGCAGCGAACCACTGCCACCTGAAGACTTGTTGGCGATGCCACCGCCACCGGTCCCCGCATTAACAGGCGCACCATTGGGGTTGCCGTTCATGCCCTGGTAGGCCACGTAGTTGGCACTGATGCTCCAGCTCCGGTCCTGCCACCAGATACCGGCCCCGGCACCAAGGTTTTTGTTGTAGGCGGCCGGTGCTCCGTTGACCGTCATCACGTTGAGGATGCTGTCCGACGGGTAGACGCTGGGCCAGAGGGCAAACAGGTCTTCCTGTCCCACACGCGGTCCGATGGTGGCCGTGATCTTCGAGCCGATCGGAAATTGATAAAAGAGCTTGTACAGACCGAGTTGGTCGGCGCCGGTTGGTTGCTCAAAGGCGATTTGCAGTTCCGACAGCGATAGCGAATGGGGGGTTCCACCAAAGGCGGTGCGCGCAAAGTTGCCGGCCCTGAGGTTGGTGCGCAGCAGGTCGCGACCGGTGAAGCTGGTGTCGAAGTTCAACTGCAGGTCATAGTTGAAGCTGAGCGCATTGGGCAGGGCTTCTGTCGAGGCTGCCCCTGTGCGGGTGTTGACACTGGTGAAGCTGTTGGTTGCGGTGTTGATCGCCGAGCCGCTGAAGGCATTGCCCCCCAGCACCATGGTGGCCTGACCGGTGAACTTGGTCGTTGTGCTGAACTGCATCGCCGCCAGCTTTCCGACCTTCTTCTCGAGGCCGTCGACGCGGCCGCGCAGCACCGTCAGTTCCTGCCTGAACTCATCCATCAGCCTCTTGAGTTCGTCGGTCTGCTCGCTGACGCGGTCGAGGCAGGCATTCAGCAGGGCCGCCGCTTCAAAGCGGGTCATGGCCTGGCCGCCCTTGT
>RGUW01000221.1 GCA_010027605.1 Synechococcaceae bacterium WB9_2_112
CAAGGGATGCTTGCCAGGGCCTCAGCAAAAGCTCGCAACAGGTGATGCGGGATCTGCAGGCGGTATCCATCCGCAGCCACGGCAGCTGCAGGACCAATACCAATGGCATCCATGGCATCCATGGCATCCCTTGTATTCCATAGGTGCATAGGCTGAACCTAGTGCCAACCTATGCCGTGCAGCCGTGGCGCCGGGATCCCGGCAGCGTCAATTCCCATTTTTGGGGTCGCATTTTGTGGGGGAGTGCAGCGCTCTGAACGCCGGCTGCGCCCCCCCATCGCCCCGGTCGGCCCTGCCTGCCTGGCGCCGGCTGGGTGGGTGCATGTCTGCCCAGCGCCGGCCTGGTCTGCCCGCCTGCCCCGTCACCAGCTGGGGTCCGTGCGGATTGTCCATCCGTTGCCAGCGTCCGGGGACTTGTCAGGTGGCACCAGCTGAGATGCACTGAGCCTGCATCAATCGGTGGCAACCGATGGCAACCGCACATCTCCCAGCGCACCCACCGATTCGATTGCACCATGCACCCCACCCGCTGACTACCGGTTGCAACATGCACCCAGTTCAGCCTATGCTGCAGGGGTGCAATGGTTCCACCGTTGCCACCCGACACCCGACACCCGACCGATGAACTGCCAAACACTGGACACGCGCGCCGGCTTCATGAGCTGGGCTGACCACTGCGGCCAGCTGACCCTCGAGGACGTGGATTGCATCCTGCATTCCCACGGCTTCACCGTCACCGACTGGTTGAACGACTGCGACGCCCGGGGCTGGCACGACCGCACCCGCAGCGCTGAAACCCTGCTGACCTGGCTGGGCTACTGATCCCAGCTGCCACTGCAGCCGGTGCCGCCCTGGTGCCGGCTGCCATCACATCCACCCGACACCTTCACCCAATACGACCGATGACCCGACTCGATCCCACTGCAGCCGAGGCCCTGGGCCTGGTGGCTGCCGTTGTTGAACTGGTGGCCCGTGAGCTGCTGGTGCCGCTGGTGGCGCTGGTGCTGACGCTGGCCGGCTGGCGTCCTGCTGCTGCCGCGGCTGTGGCTGTGGCGCCGGTGCGGCTGCTGCCTCCGGCTGGTGCCGCCCTGGGCCTCGATGCCATGCCGGTGCGGCAGCTGCGGCAGCTGGCCCGTGCTGCTGGTCATCGCGGCTTGGCCCGCAACGGCCGCCGCGCCGACCTGCTGGCGGTGCTGGCCGCCTGATCCATCACCCGACACCCGACACCATGACCACCACCACCAAGCCCCGCACCAGGGGCAAGAAGGCCTACGACGGGCCAACACCAGAGGAGAAGCTGTGCGCTGATCTTGTGGCCCTGCTGGAGTCTGGTGCTGCACCCTGGCGCCGCCCTTGGCAGGGGCACCAGGGGCACCACCGGAACCTGATGACCGGCGCCGACTACAAAGGATCGAATCCGCTACTGCTGGAGCTTGGCGCCATGATGCGCGGCCACACCCTGCCGCTATGGCTTGGCGGGGCACAGGCAAAGGCTGAAGGCTGGTTCCCTCGCAAAGGTTGCACCGCTGCCCGCATCCTGCGGCCGCAGCTGAACAAACGCGAAGAGGAGCAGACCAACCCAGACACCGGCAACACCGAAACCGTGCTCAAGGCCTGGACTTCGTTCAAGGTTGTCCCTGTCTTCAACGCTGCCGATCTGGTCGGCGCCACTGATGACACCGCCGCAGCCCTGGCCCAGCGGATCGCTGCAGCTATCGGCCAGGCTCCAGAACCCAAGGAGCCAGCGGCACGGCTGGAGGCTGCTGAGGCAGTCCTAGATGCTTGGACGGTGCCCACCACGTTTGGCGGTGCGCTGGCCTGCTACAGCCTCACGGCCGACCGCATCAGCATGCCGACGCCGGAGGCCTTCGAGTCCCGCGAAGCCTTCGCCGCAACGTGGGCCCATGAGCAGGTTCACAGCACCGGCCACAGCAGCCGGCTCGATCGTCCGATGGCTGGCGGATTCGGTACCAAGGCCTACGCGCGTGAGGAGCTGATCGCTGAACTTGGCGCGGTGTTGGTGTGCCAGCGGCTGGAGATCGGCTCGGAGTTTGAGAACCATGCCGCTTACCTGGCCCACTGGATCGAACTGCTGAAGGAAGGGCCGCGGACCTTGTTCAAGGTGCTTTCAGAGGCGCGGCAGGCGGCCGATCTGATCGCACCGGAGGCCCCGGC
>RGUW01000222.1 GCA_010027605.1 Synechococcaceae bacterium WB9_2_112
GCTACGCCGCCGATGTGGCGATGCTTGGCTATGCGGATGCGGCGGGTATAGAGCTGCTCCAGCCGCCGTGGGGCGGCCGAGCGGTTGTGCCACGGCAGCGGGCCGGGCAACCCATGAGCCGCAGCAAGGACGGCATAGTCGTTGCTGAGGGTTTCGGTGCGCAGCAGCTGCGGCACCGCCACGGCCCCTGTGGCATCGCAGAGGTAGTCGCGCTGGGGCCGCAGATGGGCATGCTGGAGGCCTTCGGTGGCATCCACAAAGGCTTCAAAACTCAGGCCTTGCAGCTCAAGGCCCCCCGCGCGCGCGGTCTGCAGCAGGTGGGGATCGGTGTTGGTGTAAACAGAAGCAAACCGAGCCCAGGGGTTGCGCACCACCGCAAAGCACAGCGCCTGGCGGAAATCCCACTGCTGAAGAATCTCCATCCAGCTGAGGTGTTGCAGAAAAGCACTGCCCCAGCCATGGGCCAGCAGCTGGGGCGACTCCACCAGACCGAACAGGCGGGTCTGGTCTTCAACCTGCCACTCGCCGAACAGCCCCAGAACCTGTTCGACGCTGGTGCCACCGGTCTTGGGGATGTGGATGAACAGCAACCGGCGATCAGGGGTGCAGGGCATGGCTGTTAAAACTGGGGCAACGGCCTGTAGGCCACCATCTGCTGCTGCCGCGGATGGTTCCAGGCGCCGATGTATTCGACGCTGTAGCCGTTGCGCTCCCCGAAGCGGGTCACCTGGCGTCGGGTGTAGTGAAACGAGGCATGGTCGTGGGGTTGCCGAAGGCGCAGCCGCTGGGGCACCGTGCTGATGAAGTAGGTCGCATACAGCACGCTGCTGGGCTTGAGGCAGGGGTGCAGGCGTTGCAGGCAGCGCTCGATCAGGCGCGGCGGCAGGTGGGTGAACAGCGACTGGGCCATGGCCACATCGGGCTGCACACCAAACTGGGCAAAGCCGAAGTCGGCATCGGCGATCAGCCTGGGCTGACAGCGGGCCGCCAGCTCGGGGCCCAGCTCCAGGGCCAGACCACGCTCGAGCAACAGCGCTTCTTTCTCGATGCCCAAGTAATGACCCGGCTGCAGATAGGGAATGGCCTTGACACCCAGCCGCAGGGAACCACAGGCAATGTCGAGCAGCACCTGCTCGGGGCGCAGACCGCGGCTGCAGAGAAAATCAAACTGCAGCTGACCGATCTCATCCCACAGCCCGCCCACATAGGTGCGATGCCCCAGCAGCTCGACACCGGCGGCACCCTGGGGGGCCAAATCCTGCTCCACCGGTGGTCCCAGCAACCAGCGCCGCACCGTCACCAGCCGAGCCTCTGCCGCAACTCACGCATGCCGGCGGCGCGGCTCACCCGACAGCGATGGTCCTGCACCTGCAGGTGAGAACTGCCGGCGCAATGCACGATATACGCACTCTCAAGCGTGGTGGCAATGCCCAGATCGGCACAGACCTGGGGCGAGAGCATGAAATTCCAGGCGATCTCGAGTGGAAACACCGGGATCCCGAGCTCATGAACCGCCTTGTTGAACGGGGTCTGCTCGCCCATCGCCATGGCCTGTTCATGCTCATCCAGGCGGTGTGCGCTGTTCAGCAGAATCTCAAGCCCGCGGGCAAAGGGGCGTGGATCCGAGCTGAGCACCACGCCTGAATTGAAATAGCCATGCCGATACACAGGGCGCTTGAGCTCCCAGTAGGGGTCAAACGCCTCCGGCTCACCGCACCAGGCGGCAAAGCTGTACTGCGGGGGCACCTGGGCAAACAGATCGGGGCAGTGGGGCGACACCAGGCAGTCGGCATCGATCCACAACACGCGGTCGTAGTGGGCGAGCTCCAGACCGCAATAGAACTTGACCGCATGGGGCCTGGGCAATGGCTCAAGGGCATGGTTTTCGTGCTGAATGCACTTGAAATCAGCCCCGATGCGCAAGGCGTAGGCCTGCATCAGATCGATCGTTGTGTTGAGCATGACGCGACCGCCCTGATCGGTGGCGGTCATCACAAGGTGGCGGCCGCTCTTATGTAGAGGCCGGGCCGAGGCCAGCCTGCGCCACCGATGCAGCCAGCGTCTCATCGCGGCAATCTCCTGAAAAAAGAGCTGGCGTGGGTGGCAGTCTGCCAGTAGCGGGCGCTGCTGTGGCGCCGGCGCAGCAGGTCGCGGCAGGCGCTCACGC
>RGUW01000223.1 GCA_010027605.1 Synechococcaceae bacterium WB9_2_112
GCTGCTCAAGGGCTGCGCTCAATGTGGTGCTCAACGCCGCCCGCAGGTTCTGGTTGCTGCTGTTGCCAATGCGCAGCCAAATCACTTGCGGGGGTGGTCCGTACTGATCCAGGAGGGTGATGAAGTCACGGTCCTTGGTCATCACCAAGGCATTGGCACGCCGAGCTTCATCAAAAATTTGCTGATCAAGGGCATCTCTCAAGCCCAGTTCACGAACGGGTGTGGCCTGAACATCCAGACCCTGATCATTGATCCAATCCGCAAGTGCGGGGGGCAGCTGAGCATCCAGCCAAAGCTTCATGCCACCAGCACGGGGTGATCAATTTCCCGTGCCGCGTAGCGCAGCGCAGCTTGCAGGTCCTCGGCTTCAAGGTCCGGATAGTCCGCCAGGATCTGCTCACCGTTGAGCCCTGCTGCATACAGCTCAAGGATGTCGGCCACGCGAATGCGCATTCCCCGGATGCAGGGCTTGCCGCCACATTGCTGCGGGTTGTAGGTGATCCGATCACTCATGGTTCAACCCTACGCGCAATCCAGGTAGCCGGTGGTGCTCTGGCTTGGTTCTGAACCCCAACAGCGCTGATCCTGCTTGGCAGCGCTGTCGCTCGCCGTGATGAGCTGAGTTGGGTGCCTCAGGGGCAACCCAGCAGATCAGCGATGGTCTTGCTCAGATCCGGTGACTGCTCGATCTGCTCCAGCAGCCACGCGATCACCGTGGTGTCCTTCTCAAAGCCGAGGCGCAGCCTGAGTTGCTCGATCGTCTCGGAGTGCTTGTCGATCAGCGCCGCAGCACCACCAGCGGCCGCCGTCTCCGGCACCTGAATGAAACGCGGGCCTGGACCTCGGCTTTTCAGGGGCTTGAGGTTGGGCAGGGAGACCGACATGGCCGCTGTTGGGCTTCCAAGCTTGCCGCCGCTGGCTAGCGCCATCAAGGCCCCAACGCGCATAGCCCAACCAACCGGTGTGGCGCATCCGTGGAATCACGGGGAATGCTCCTGCCACCACCCCACCACTGCGATGCCCCATCGCCCCCCTCACCACTCCACCGCCATCAGCAGCTGGATCAAGGCCAGTTGCAGCAAACCGCCCCTGCCGCCAGCGGCTGTGCTCGAGCTCTCGCGGCGCATCCAGCGCTGGCAGCAGCATCCGGGCGGCCCAGGCCATGCCCCCAAGCCGATCCGCCGCAGTGCCCTGCGCGCCCGTGATCAGCTGGTGAGCCACAACCTGCGCCTGGTGCCCCACATCTGGAGGCGCCATCGGCACAGCCTGCCCGCCGAGGAAGAAGCCACCGCCGATGCCTTCCAGGAGGCCGCCCTGCACCTGCTGCGTGCCGCCGAGAAATTTGACCCCACCAAGGGCTACTCCTTCTCCACCTACGCCGCCTTTTGGGTGCGCTGCGGCTTTGGCGAGGTGGAGCGCAACGGCAAGCGCCTGATCCGCTTTCCCTACGACAAAGCGCGGCTGGTGCTGCGCGCCCTTGCCCTGCTGGAGCAACACCTCGCCGCCACCGGAGAGCTGCTGTGCATCACGCAACTGGCGCAGCGTCTGCGCGTGCATGGCAAGCCGATTGCCGCCGAGCAGTTGCAGGAGCTGTTGCACCACTGGGCGCAGTCCTACACCGAATCGCTCGATGCACCACCGCCCACGGGGCATGATCCAGACGCCGGTTGCAGCCGCATTGATCAGGCCTCGCTGCAGCAGGCCCTCGGCCTTGATTGGAGCCCAACGAACAGGAGCTGATTCACCAGCGCTACCTGCGCAGGCCGCCCCTCAGCCCCCATCAACTCCGGCGCGTGATGGCCCTGGAGCAGGGGCCGCTGGAGCAGTTGGAGCAGCGCGCCTTGCGCCACTTGCGCCAACTGGTTGAGCAGCAGCTGGGGCCAAGTTGAGCCCCTGCTGATCACAGAGCAGGGCAGATTGCAACGCCGAGGCAGTGGCACATTCATGGGGCTGCGCTATAGCGGGCGGGTCTGATTCGCATCCCCTGGGCCCTGAGCCCTGCGGCCATGACAACCTCCCCCCTGCGCACACGCCTGCAGCCCTTGCTGCAACAACTGGCGCTGGTGAGCCCCGGCTGGACCATCGCGGTGTGCAGCACCAACGCCCAGGCGACGGTGATTGCCGACCTGGTGCTCGAGCAACCGCGCATCAGCCGATCGAT
>RGUW01000224.1 GCA_010027605.1 Synechococcaceae bacterium WB9_2_112
TACGGGATGAACTCGTTGTCGCGGTGGATCAATCCGAGGTTGACCAGCACCTGGCCATCTGCCGCCATAGGCACCTGGACGAACACGCCGCGCATCAGACCGTCCCAGTCAGCGATGCCACCGGAGGTGTAGTCACGCTGGTTGCCATAGGGTGGCGAGGTGAAGCACAGGCTCGCCTGCTCGCCCTGCATCAGGGTAGCGATGGCGGCTGGGGCCGACGCATCACCACAGATCAGGCGGTGCGCTCGGGGAAATCCTCGTCCTCTTCGCCGGGCACATCCTCATCCGACGTTTGCGCATCCCCGTGACCCAGATCGGCCAGCATCTTGGCCAGCTCGTCATCGTCGAATCCAGTGAGCTGCAGGTCGTACCCAGCCTCGGACAGCTCCGAGAGTTCCAGCGAAAGCAGTTCATCGTCCCATCCGGCATCCAGGGCCAGGCGGTTATCGGCGATCACGTAAGCGCGCTTTTGCGCCAGGCTCAGATGGCCCAGCTCGATCACCGGCACTTCAACCAGTTCCAGCTTGCGTGCCGCCGCCAGGCGACCATGACCGGCGATGATCCCGCTGTCGCCGTCAACGAGGATGGGTTGCGTCCAGCCAAACTCCACGATGCTGGCCGCGATCTTGGCGATCTGCGCCGGCGAGTGCGTGCGCGGATTGCGCGCGTAGGGCAGCAGTGCATCGATCGGCCGGTATTCGATCTGCAGGTTGGGCGTCATGGAATTGAAAAACCCGCCGAGCGTTGCCGCCGGGCGGGTTGGAAATATTCGGGGGGTGATAACTGTCAGGGGCAGCGGTAACCAAAGGCTGGTAACCTGACCGGGTGGTAACCTGTTTTTCAGGTCAGTCGCTATCGAAATCTCGCGCTGTTGCCTCCCGCATACCCTCATGGGCAGGAAGGACCCATCAGATTTCCGCAGGGTTCCTCAATAGCCCTCTACGCATCAGCCATCAGCTGTACGCAGCGATCTGCATCTGTTGCCATGATCATCGGCGATGAAATGATCTGCTTGTTGCTCACGCCGCTGTCCTGACCATAGCTGAAAATGTACCCCCGGATAGGGCAAAACGCGACAGGAGGTGTTTTGGCGTTTGCCATCAACAGTCCTCACTATCCTGCAGTTACCCTCAACTTGCCCCAACTTCTATCAACGCCCCTTGTTCAGATGCAAGGTGACGAGATGGATGGCTGCGTCATAGCGCCGCTGCGCTGTACGAGCCCCACACGCAAAGCGCCGACCAATCTGCTCCCATCGATACCTGTTCGACCTCATCCACACCAGGTGACGCTGCTCCACCTCAAGCCACAGCACCCAGCGGGAGACCTCCAACATGCGCTGCACAGCCTGTGGGCTGGGTGGCATCGGCCGGTACAGCCGTTCGGGATCTGGATAGCGCTCGGGCACTTGGAAGGCCAGCGTCATCCACGGGTTGAAGTAGCCACCCGGGCGGACCCTAGGCAGCTTGTGCGCGGTCTCGGCAGCTTCTGCAAAGCGGGCTGCCACGTCATCAGCCGTCCATTCGGTTCGGGTCTCAGTCATGACGCTTGCCTCCATCCCCGTAGAGGCGCTCGCCAAGCCTGCGCACGAACTGCTTTTCGACCCAGTCCAGCCGGTGGTCGTGCTCGGACACCACCAGGATGTGGTCATTGCGCCACCCTTCGCGTTTGACGGCATCCAGATCCGGCGTGGTCGGCTGCAGATTGCCCAAGGGGCAGCGATAGCGGTATTGCGGCACTTTCATGTCACACCCCCTTTTCGGCCATCTCACGGGCCAGGTAGAGCAAGGCAATAGCGTCGGCCTCGTTGTCGTCTGCGGGGCTCTGACCACGGGCACGGACGGATGCCACCATCTCTTCCTTGCTGGCGTTGCCTTTGCCAGTGGCGTGCTTCTTGATCGTGCCGACCGGGATGCCCTGGTACGGAATCTGGTGGTGTTCGCACCAGGCGGTCAGCTGACCCATGAAGCCGCCGTAGGCGTGTGCAGCGTCGACACCGACGTGACGGCGGACCTCTTCGAAGACGACTTGGTCGATGCCGTCGTTGCACTGTTTGATGTCGGTGAGCCAGCGCTTGAACCGCAGGAAGCGCATGCCGCCGCCTTCGAAGCGTTGGGGTTTGAAGGATTGGCTGCCACTGGTGAGGCTGCCGTCGCGGCTG
>RGUW01000225.1 GCA_010027605.1 Synechococcaceae bacterium WB9_2_112
GAACTGCCTCCGCTTCGGCGGAGACTTTTTGATGCACGTGCTCAATGCTCTCCAGTAGAGCCCCAACCAATGTCGGTTTCAGTTCTGAGCCGATCAGGCCAATGGTCTTGGAGCTTATTGAAACAAGGCACCCCTGTCGTTTGGCAGGTTGGCCTTGCGTTTGTTGAGCCACCAGCCCGACTCTGGAGGCCACATTGCGAAGTCATCGTCACAGCCCATAGCCCGGGCACTGTGCAAAGGCCAGTAGGGGTCATAGAGGGCCTGTCGAGCAATCCCGATCAGGTCTGCGTCACCGGCCTGCAGGATCGATTCGGCCTGGTTTCCGTCGAGGTTCAGACCAATCGCCATTGTGAAGACGTCGGCCTGACGCCGCACTGCTGCTGCATAGGGCACCTGAAAACCTGAGACACGCTGGATCGGCTGGGTGGGGTTACCCCAATTCGGTGGACAGGTCTCAGGGCCTCACCGATTTGAGTTTACGGGTGCTGACGAACTGCTGCTCGTAAGCGATCGGGCTGAGGTACCCGATCGTTGAATGACGACGCTCACGGTTGTAGTAACCGTCGATCCAGAACGACAAACGGCTTTGTAGCTGTTGAGAAGACAACAGGGTCTCTGCGTCGTCATCGAGATCCAGTTCGTGTTTGAGGGTGGAGAAGAAGCTCTCCACCACCGCGTTGTCCCAGCAGCAACCCTTGGCCGACATGCTGCAGGTGATCTGATGGGCCACCAGGCGCTGCCTGTAGGCCGTAGCCCGGTATTGGCTTCCCTGGTCCGTATGGACCAGCAGTTGATCAGGCTCAATCTGCCGCTGACCCAAGGCCCGGTTCAGGGCCTCCAGCACCAACGTGGCCTCCATGGTTGCGCCCATGGCCCAGCCGATTACGCGGCGGCTGTACAGGTCGATCCAGACGGCCAGATAGCGCCAGCCCGCCGTGGTGCGGATGTAGGTGATGTCACCGGCCCAGCAGCGGTTAGGAGCGGCTGGGCTGAACTCCTGCTGCAGCAGGTTCTCGGCCACGCCGCTGGCGCGGTTGCCCGTGTTCTGGCAAGGCCTGAACCCGCGACGGGTCTTGGCCTTGAGCGCGGCATTGCGCATCAGCCGCGCGACGCGGTGCCGACCAACCTTGTGGTCAGCAGCCCGCAGCTCCTGGTGGATTCGCGGCGCGCCGTAGAAGCCCCGGTGACGTTCAAACACTGCCTGCACCTGGGCCGAGAGGACCGCGTTCTCCCGGGCCCGACGGCCCGGGTTCTGCTGTCGTTGCCGCCAGGCATAGAAGCCGCTGCGCGCCACACCCAGCTGCCGGCAAAGCCAGGCCACAGCAAAGCGATCCGACAGCTGGCTGATCAGGCGAAACCTCTCGGCGGCAGCTGCTCTTTTGCAAAGTGAGCTGCCGCCAGCCTGAAAAAATCCTTCTCCCTCCTGAGCTCACGGTTTTCCTTGCGGAGCTGGGCCAGTTCAGCCCTCTCGTCGCTGGTGAGCTGACCCTGCTCGGGAGGACCGAAATCACCACGGTCGATGCGGGCCTGGCGAACCCACTTGGCCAGGCTGCTGTTGGGGAGTCCCAGCCGCTGAGCCACAGCCGTGCAGCTGAGTCCCTCACTGAGGCAAAGAGCAACGGCCTCAGCTTTTTGCTGCGCCGTAAACCGGCGCCTGGTCTTGGTCGGGTTGGTCATTGATGAACAGTCTGAGGGTCATGGCATGACTCCTATCGACCTGTCCACGAAACCGGGGCAACCCCACCCTGCAGGTGCCCGAGCAAGCTGGTCAGCGTCCAGATCAGGCGTAATCAATTACCGCCGTAGCTGAATCTTTCAGGCAGCACCGTGGCAAGGTGGTGATTGAGCGAGTACGTAAGGCTTCCCTGGGTATCGCTGATCTGCGCGCTGTGCTCATCAGCCATTGACTGCAGGTTGCAGCCAAACCCATCTGGGTCGAGGGCCCAGTCGGTAGGGGGCGGTGGCGGTATGGGTCAACAGTGCCTTTAACCGGCCTGTCGCATGTGGTGGAATCCCCCTGTCTTTTTCCCTAAAAGTGTTGAGACGAGGCCTTGGATGGCACTCGGAGATATCAAAAAACCCAAGTTGAACCTGGGTTCTCTCTCAATGGAGCCAAGCGGACTCGAACCGCTGACCCCCTGCATGCCATGCAGGTGCTCT
>RGUW01000226.1 GCA_010027605.1 Synechococcaceae bacterium WB9_2_112
CCATGTAGGTGTGCTGCAGCGTGCTCTTCTCAAGCACGGCCTGGGGCACGGTCTCGCCGGCGCGGAACGTCTTCTCCACCACGTTGCCGCTCTGCACCGCCTTGAGCTTGGTGCGCACGAAGGCCGATCCCTTGCCGGGCTTCACATGCAGGAACTCAACGACGCGCCAGACCTGGCCATCGAGCTCGATCGAGGTCCCGGTTCGAAAGTCGTTGCTGGAGATCATTCCGGCGGATCGGATCTGGCGGATTGTACGGCTGGCTACCGGAACCGCCCCGTGGGCGCGGCCGCGGCCGCCGAAGAGCTGTGCCAAAGTCCGGCCAGCGACTGCAGATGGATGGAGCGGCGCGAGCACCAAGCAGGTGACCTCCTCTCAAGCCTGCTGACCCGGTCAGGCCTGCTGACCCGGCTGCTGGCCCTTGGGGTGGGCCTGGCACTCACGCTCGGCCTGAGCGTGTGGGTCGTCCCCGGGGCGGCCCTGGCGGCACTGCCGGAGGGCAATGCGGTCAAGGATCCCAGCGCCATCCTGCGCAACGCCCTGCCCGTTGACGCGCCCGATCTGCAGGACCTGCAACGGCGCCTGGAAAGCACCAGTGATGACCTGCGGGCCAAACGCTGGAATGCCCTGGTCAGCACCACCAACCGCAGCCAGGCCCTGCTGAGCAGCCGACGCGACGCGATCCTGGCGGCCGTGCCTGCCGAACAGCGGGACAGGGCCGAACGCCTGCTCGAGCAGCTGGGTCCCCAGCTCGGCGCCATGGCCGAAACGGCCCAGGCCGAGCAGCGGGATCCTTTCCTGGAAGCCCGCCGCGGCGCCCTGAGCACCATCGGCGCCCTCGAAGAGCTGCAGGTGCAACGCTTCCCGTTTGCGATTCCAGCGGAATTCGACAACCTGCCGCGGCTGCTGGGCCGCGCCACCGTCGCGATCGAGACCAACAAAGGCACCCTGACCACGGTGATTGACGGTTACAACGCTCCCCTGACGGGCGGCGCCTTCGTCGATCTGGTGCAGCGCGGGTTCTACGACGGGCTGCCGTTCATCCGCGCCGAAGACTTCTACGTGCTGCAGACGGGCGATCCCAAGGGGCCCGAGGAGGGCTACATCGACCCGCGCAGCAAGCAGGAGCGCACCGTCCCCCTGGAGATCCGCATCAAGGGCGATGAGGCCCCCATCTACAACCTCACCTTCGAGGACGTGGGCCGCTTCAAGGCCGAGGCCGTGCTGCCCTTCGCCACCTACGGCACCCTGGGCTGGGCCCACTCGGACGAGCAGCTGGATGACGGCTCGTCGCAGTTTTTCTTCTTCCTGTACGAGGCGGAGCTGACCCCCGCCGGGCTGAACCTGGTGGACGGCCGCTATGCCGCCTTCGGCTACGTGATCGACGGCATGGATGTGCTCGAGGAGCTGACCGTGGACGACACGATCCTCAAAGCCAGGGTGATCGACGGCGCCGACAACCTCAAGCCCCACGCCTGATTGCTCCGCCGGCAGACGCCAGCGCTTGTTGCCGTCATCGCTGACTGGCAGGACGCCGGTGACCCGATGGGTCCAGGCGATCGATCTCCTTCCAACCGCTCAGAAAACCCGCCAGAAATCTGGCGTGTTTTCTGAGCACATGCCTTTCAAGCTCCTGGATCTCGGCGAATCGCATCCGCGCGGTGGGCTCACCGTTGGGAGCGTCGAGGTGGATGGGAGCCCAATGGCCTGCACGCTTCGACGCAGAAGACTCCAAGCGCACCCAGCACCCGGAACCAGGTGCACCAACAAAAAAACCGCCCGGTGGGACGGTTTTGTGAAGCCGGTTTTGTGAAGCCGGTTTCCGTGGGATCAGGCCAACGGAATCAGCGGACTCACTTCCAGTTCTTGGCGACGATCTCGGCGAGATCGACGACGCGCTGGCTGTAGCCCCACTCGTTGTCGTACCAGCAGACGATCTTGACCATGTTGCCGCCCATCACCAGGGTGAGGTCGGCGTCGACGATGGTGCTCTCGTCGGTGCCGGCGTGGTCGCTCGACACCAGGGGCAGGTCGCAGTACTTGATGATCCCTTTCATGCCGTTCTCGGAAGCGGCCTTGAGGACAGCATTGACCTCTTCGGCGCTGGTGTCGCGGCCGGTCTCGAAGACCATGTCGCAGACCGACACGTTGGGGGTGGGCAC
>RGUW01000227.1 GCA_010027605.1 Synechococcaceae bacterium WB9_2_112
ATCACCCCCGGTGACTGCTCCGCTCTGATGAGCGAAATCGGCACCTACTTCGATCGCGCTGCCGCTGCTGTGGCCTGATCGTCGCCTGTTTGTTGCCTGATCGCCAGGACGAAATCGTCCTGAACAATCGGATCGCTCATTCCCTGGCGAAGCCGTTGTGCTCGCCAGGGTTTTTTGTTGTCGACAGCGTCACGCTGCCCAGCTCGGCCGCTTTTGCCGAAAACGGTGTCATTCGTTACGTGCGACCGCCGCTCCATGGCGGATTGTGGCGTGGTGAACATTGGAGGTTGACTCCCTTCATGGCCCAAGTCCCCATGGCTGGCGGTGGTCCCACACCACTGGCCGTCTTTGATCGCTTTCGCACCAAGGTGCTGGCGAAGGTTCAGGAACCCGAGCTGAGGCGTTATGCCGTGATGCTGCTCGCCTTCGGCGCCGGCCTGCTGCCGCTGATGGCCGGCTCCGCCAAGGCCGCGCTCCAGAAGGTGCCGACCGACGGTGCCGACACCCTGCTGATGCTGATGGGTGCAGCCCTGGTGCTGCTGATGACCCCCGGCCTGGCGTTCTTCTATGGCGGCTTCACCCGCGCCAAGAACGTGCTCAACACGATGATGATGAGCTTCTTCCTGATGGGGCTCATCGGCGTCGTGTGGGTGGTGATCGGCTACTCGCTGGCCTTTGACACCGGCTTCAAGAGCCCCTTCATCGGCGGCCTGGGCCAGATGTGGCTCAACGGCGTCGGTGGCGAGCTGGGCGATGCGCCTCTGGCCGATGGCTTCGCCATTTCGGCCTCCTCGTTTGCCCTGTTCCAGGGCATGTTTGCGATCATCACCCCCGCCCTGATCTCGGGCGCCCTGGTGGAGCGCATCAACTTCAAGGCCTGGTTCTGGTTCTCCCTGTTGTGGAGCCTGTTCATTTACTGCCCCATGGCCAAGATGGTCTGGGGCGGCGGCTACCTGGGCCCCTTCGGTGAGATCGGCGCGATCGACTTTGCCGGTGGCACCGTGGTGCACATCGCCGCCGGTGTGGGCGCCCTTGTTTCGACCGCCATCGTTGGCCCCCGCACCAACTTCCCCGACAGCAAGCGTCCGCCCCACAACGTGCCGTTCATCCTGCTGGGTGCCGGCCTGCTGTGGTTCGGTTGGTTCGGCTTCAACGGCGCCAGCTACTTCGCTGCCAAAGGTGCCGGTTTCTCGTTCCTGACCACCACCCTGTCGGCATCGGCTGCTCTGCTGACCTGGTGCCTGATCGAGTGGTTCCGCGATGGCAAACCAACCGCCGTGGGTGCCGCCACCGGTGCCGTCGCCGGCCTGGTGGGCATCACCCCGGCTGCGGGCTTTGTCTACATGCCCCAGGCGTTCATCATTGGTGTGGCCACGGCCATCGCCTGCTACATCGCTGTTCAGGTGAAGGCAGCCATCCAGTTCGACGACTCCCTCGATGCCTACGCCGTGCATGGGGTCGGCGGCACGGTCGGCGCCCTGCTGACCGGCCTGCTGGCGGCACCGGCCCTGGTGCCCGCCGACTACTTCCCCAAATCGGCCGAAATCCTGGCCAGCGGCGGCAATGGTGCCCTGTTTGTGGCCCACGTCAAAGCCGTGCTGATCAGCTACGGCTTTGTCGGGATCGGCACCGCCATCATCCTCTGGATCGTGGGTGCCGTGGTTGGCCTGCGGGTCACCCCCGAACAGGAAGAGCGCGGTCTCGACTTCGTCGCCCATGGCGAAGAGGCCTACGACCCGATGACCTACTGAGGCTCGCCCCACCATGAAACAGATCACCGCCGTGGTGCGACCGTCCAAGGTCGACGCCATCAAGGACGCCCTCGTCGCCATCGACGTGGTCGGCATGACCATCAACGACGTGCGCGGCTTCGGCCGCCAGAAGGGCCAGGTTGAGCGCTATCGCGGCAATGAATTCACCGTTGAATTCATCCCCAAGATGCGCATCACCACCATCGTCTCCGACGACAAGGTGGAGGCCGCCATCGAGGCGATCAGCAAAGCAGCACAGACCGGCGAAATCGGTGACGGCAAGATCTTCATCACCCCTGTCGATGAAGCCATCCGCATCCGCACCGGAGAGCGGGGTTCTGCCGCACTCTGAGCGAGGGTCAGCCCAGTGCTGGAGCTGCTGATTCAAAGCCCTCCCCGCGGGGAGGG
>RGUW01000228.1 GCA_010027605.1 Synechococcaceae bacterium WB9_2_112
TCGACATGATCAACAAGTACGGCGGCGCCATCCCCGAGACCTACGGCGTGCCCGTCGAAGAGATCCAGGAAGGCATCCGCAATGGCGTGCGCAAGGTGAACATCGACACCGACAACCGCCTGGCCTTCACCGCTGCCATCCGTGAGGCTGCCGCCAAGGATCCGGCCAACTTCGACCCCCGCCACTTCAACAAGCCCGCCCGGGCCTACATGAAGCAGGTGTGCCTCGATCGCTACCAGCAGTTCTGGTGTGCTGGCAACGCCAGCAAGATCAAGCAGCGCGACATCAACTACTACGCCGGTCTCTACGCCAAAGGCGCGCTCGATCCCAAGACCGCCGTTGCCGCCTGATTCAGGCAACCCTGATCTGACTTCAGGTCAACCTCCCGGTCGGACACTCCCGATCAACCTTGAGGGCCCCGGCAGGGGCCCTTTTTCGTGGGCAGACGACACTCACCCCTGGGGCCCAGCTACCGGCCTGATTGGCAGCGGAGCGGCGGCACCCATGCGGTTCACCAGCTCCTCGAGGGCCCGTTTGAGATCGCGTTCCATCACAAAGGTCACCCCATCGGTGACCACAACCCGGGCGAGGGTGGGGATGTCGTTGTTGCGCGATTGCAGGTAAATCGGTTCGACGTAGAGGATGCCGTTGCCGACGGGCAACACCAAAAGATTGCCGTGGATCAGGCGCGACCCCACACGGTTCCACAATCCGAACTGGTAACTGATCACGGGATCCTGCTCAATCAGCGCCGACACCTGTTGCGGACCCAGCAGAAGCCGCTGCTGGGGAAACCGCACCAGTTGCAGCTGGCCGTAGTGGGGCTGGTCGTTGCGGGCCGCCAACCAACCCACCATGTTCGAACGCTTCAGCGGGGAGAATGGAAGCAGCAGCACGAACTCCGGCTTGGTCTGCCCCGGCAGCTGCAGGGTGACGTGGTAGGGCCGCACGGGCACATTGCTGTCGCCGTAGATCTCGAGCGGGATCGACCAGACATCATCGCCGTTGTAGAAGGTGCGCACGTCGGTGACGTGATAGCGGAGCAACCGCTCGGCCTGGATGCTGAACTGGCTCGGGGGCACCTGCATGTGGGCCTGCAGCTCACGCGGCATGGCGCTCAGCGGCTCAAACAGATCGGGGAAAGCACGCTGCCAGGTGCGCAGGATCGGATCACTGGGATCGCTCACATAGAGCCAGACCTTGCCGTCGTAGGCATCGACGACCGCCTTGACCGGGTTGCGGAAGTAACGGATGCCTGCCTTGTTGGCATCCGAGTAGGGGTAGCTGGTACTGGTGGTGAAGCCATCGAGCATCCAGTACTGGTGCTGATCCGACGCGTAGCTCGGGTTGTTGGAGATGCGCACGGTCACCAGGTAGGGCTGACTCTCGAAGCGCAGAAACGGCAACAACCGCGCCAGACGCTGATTCACCTGCCGCCGGATCAGCAACCTGGAGCGACCCGTGAGCGAGCCGGTGGCCAGCAGCCGCGGTTCATTCAGGTAGACGGCGCCCATCAGACGCAGGGGCAGCGATCCGAGCGGGATCCCTGCCCGGCCGTCGTAATGGGAATAGATGTTGAGGTCGCCGTCGGGGTAATCGAATTCACGCACCATCGAGGGTGCGATCGCATAGGGAGCCGGAGCCGAGGAGAAGTAAAGCCGGGGCCGACCGACCGGCAGCACCGATCGCACCCGCTCAGCCGTGATGCCCAGCTGAGGGATGCCCTGAACCTTGCCGCCTCGGCCAAGATCCTTGACGAAATACAGGGGCAGTCCATCGGGACCGACGGCATTCACCGAAGAAACGGTGAAGCCGTAGCCATGGGTGAACACCAGATGACGGTTCAACCAGGTGGCCGATGCCTTGGGCAGGCTGCTGGTCTCGAGTTCACGGGCAGAAATGAGCACCTGCTGGGAGCCCTGACGCGCGGGGTCCTGAGCCAGCCCGTAGCGATCGACCGCCGCCGAGGCAAAGCGGTAGTAGAGACGCAGCTGCTGCAGCTGCCGGTTGGTGGCCAACAACGGCTGGCTGTCCCAGAGCCGGATGTTGGCCACCGTGCCACGAGCCTGTCGCAGATCGGGGGCGATGATTTTCTGACGGGGCTCGAGATGGCGCTCTTGCACCTTGGACA
>RGUW01000229.1 GCA_010027605.1 Synechococcaceae bacterium WB9_2_112
CACTTTGCTTTTCAGTTCCCGCACCTTTTGGGAGAGCTCGCGGCTGCTCAGGTCGGCGTTGCCATGGCGGGCCACGGCGGCGGCTCCGGTGCTGTTGGGGGTGCTAGCCGACTTGCCCCGTTTGGAAAGGGCTTCGCGGCGGGCAAGCACCAGGGCCCGGCTGGGGTTGTGTTGGGCGGCGCGCTTGGCGGTAACCCTGCGCTCAGGGGCTGGGCTGCTGGTCCGGCCCAGGCTGGAGGGGGCAGCTTGGCTAGCCGATTCGACCTTGGCTTTGTCGCCACACTTGCAGGGTTTGGCAGCAGCAGCCGAGCTGGTAGACGTTGCTACCGCAGCAGAAGGGGCCTGGGTGCTGACCCCGAGTTCTGCGCGGGTTCGATCCTTGGATGTGTCGGCCCGTTTGCCCCTCCTGGAGAGGGCTTCGCGGCGGGCCAGCACCAGATCGCGGCTGGGGTTGGCAATCGGACGGACCTGGCTGCGGCGAGCGCCACTGCTGGGGGCGCTCAAGCTGCGGCTGGCAGCGGGTTTGGCCGCCGCTGAGGGGGCAGGCGACGCGATGGTGGTGGCTGTCGGGGCGCTGGTTTGACCAGCCGGTGCGGCCCCGGTGCGGGTGGGACGGGCGTCGTCAACCGTGCGCACACGGTTTGGACCTGAGGTGTAGCGGCTCGCGGCTTTCTTGCCACCGTTGGTCAACGCCTTGCGGCGCTCCAGAGCTGCTTCCCGGCTGGATGTACTGGCCATGTCCGCCCGTCGAATGGAATGCTGAAAAAAGTCTCCATGTCCGCACGAGGCCCATGGGCCAGGGTGCAGCGCACGCAGAAAAAAGGTTTGGGTCCTGGAATCTCCAGGACCCAGAGCAGGCGCTGAGGATCAGCGGCCTTCGAATACCACGAAGCAGGCACCCTGGCTTTGGGTGTAGGCGTCGTAACCAACCAGACGCACGTGGTGGTCGGGATAGGCACGGTGGCAAGCTTCCAGCTCGCTCACAATCACTCCCAGATCCTTCTCACCGAAGAAAGGAAGTTTCCAGTACGACCAGTAGGTGGCCATGGAATTGCTGGGGTGGACGTGCTCAACGAGCGGGCTCCAACCCTGGGCAATGATGTAAGCGATTTGGTCGTAGATCTCGTCCTGGGTCATCGGCGGCAGGAAGCCGAATGTCTCCAGGGTGGCGACTGTTTGGTAGTCACCCACGGTGCTCTTGAAAGGCATGGGGATCCTTTGGGTGGATGGAATGGAGTAACCCGTTCTGGATCAACCGTTGGGGTTGCTCAAGTGGGCGTGATGTCGTGTTCGAAGCGTCTTCGATCGCGGAATCAGAGCGGAGGGAATGGGGAGAAAACACCCATTCCCAATCGCATCTGGGCGTTGATCAGTTGACGTCGAGCTTGTCGACGGTGTCGAACTCGAACTTGATTTCCTTCCAGGTCTCAAGTGCGATGGCCAGCTCAGGGCTGTGCTTGGCGGCTTCCATCAGGATGTCGCGACCTTCACGCTCGATTTCGCGACCGGCGTTACGGGCCTTCACGCAGGCTTCCAGAGCCACGCGGTTGGCGGCGGCGCCAGCGGCTGAACCCCAGGGGTGACCGTGGGTGCCACCACCGAACTGGAGCACCGAGTCATCGCCGAAGATGGCGACGAGGGCCGGCATGTGCCACACGTGGATACCGCCGGAGGCCACGGCGAACACGCCGCCCATGGAACCCCAGTCTTGGTCGAAGAAGTTGCCGCGGCTGCGATCTTCGGGAACGAAGGATTCACGCAGCTGGTCGATGTAGCCGAGGGTCGACTGACGGTCGCCTTCGAGCTTGCCCACCACGGTGCCGGTGTGCAGTTGGTCACCACCGGAGAGGCGCAGGCACTTGGCCAGCACACGGAAGTGAATGCCGTGCTTGGGGTGACGGTCGATCACCGCGTGCATGGCGCGGTGAATGTGCAGCAGCATGCCGTTCTTGCGGCACCACTTCGCCAGACCGGTGTTGGCGGTGAAGCCACCGGTGATGTAGTCGTGCATGATGATCGGCTGACCGAGTTCTTTGGCGAACTCAGCGCGCTCATACATGTCTTCCGGGGTGGCAGCGGTCACGTTGAGGTAGTGACCCTTGCGCTCGCCGGTTTCCATCTCGGCGGACTT
>RGUW01000230.1 GCA_010027605.1 Synechococcaceae bacterium WB9_2_112
TCAGCAGCAGGACGCAACCGATGTGCCGATCGTGCGGTCCCTGGCGGTGGGTGATGCCAATGCCAGCGGCCCGGTAGAGCAGCACGATCTGAGCCAGTTCGCCACCACCGAGAATCACGCAGTAAAGGTCGGCGCCTATCTCTACGCCCGGCGCACGCTGAGCACGCACACCGCCACCGTGCGGCTTAAGGCCGGGAGCCAGACCGGCACCATCGCGCAGGGCGACATCGTGCAGATCTACCTGCAGAACATCAGCAGCCGCGAGCCCGCCGATGTGTTCAATCGCTTCTACCAGGTGGAGTCGGTGGCGCAGTCAATCGGCGGCGAGGAGACGTTGCAACTCTCCCATTTCCCGGTTGACTCCAGCGGCCGGAGCTTGATTGCGCCGGGGCTGCCGCCAGCACCACGATCCCCGCGAAAATCACCAGCGGCACGCCGCTCAGCGGCCAGTCGTCCACTTACTGGGCGGCATCGGGAACGTTTGTTGATCTGTTCCGTGGCTGGCCTGATCTGCCAAGCGACGCACCGCCAGGCGCCGGCAATGGCACCGGCGTGCCCGGTAGCCCAACGCGAACTGGGGCGCCCGTGGCGGGCCCTGATGGTCCGCTTGGCCCCAGCGATGGCACCGGCGGCCTGGGCCCTTGCCCGCTTGGGTATTACAGCATCACCAGCAATGTTGATTTTGCAAGGATCCCCATGTTTGATCTAGCCATTTCAGCGGCTGACACGATCATCTCTAAAAACATCCCAACCGTTACATCCCTTGGCAATGCCAACAATGGCATCTGGGTCACCGAACGCTATCGGGTTTCGTTCACCAACATGGACGGCAACGCCGAAAGCAGAGACTATTCAGGCATCATTGGCTCAACCAACGGCGATGCGTTCAGGGCTCCTTTTAGATTTGAAACCAGGCAATATTGCTGCAATGCAGCGGATGGCAGCCTTGGCGCCTGCACATCAAAGCGCACCTACAGAGTGAAGCCAGGCGACACGCTCTGGGACATCGCCGGCCGTTACTACGGCGACCCGACCAGATGGCCCGACATCTACAACGCCAACCGGGGCATCATCGGCTCTGATCCCAACCTGATCTATCCAGGCCAGAACCTGACCGTTCCAACGTAATGGCTCAATCGGTGCCGGTCACGACCACCAGCAGCCTCAGCGGCTCGGAATCACGCATCCGCCATGGCACGGCGGAGATCGGCAGGCGGCTGCGCCTGACGTTTGAGAACGTCAGCGAGTCTGATTTCCTGGCGATCCTGAGCCATTACCGCGAGCAGCGCGGTGGCTTTGATTCGTTCGGGTTCAGCACCACCACCCTGGCCGCAGCGCTCACCCCATCCGGCTACGCCTGGCTCTACGCCAGCCCGCCCCAGGTGGTCGATGAGCACGCTGATGTCTTCACGGTGGCCTGTGAGTTCAAGGCCGAGCCACGCGGCCTGGTGGTGGCGCCCGGCGATGCCTGGCGCAGTTTCTTCTCGACGTTCACGCCAGGGGCCACAAGTAATGGCATCGTTTCAGCCGCTGGAGCGGCATGGGTGACCAGCTCGACCACGTTCACGCCTGGCCGCACTGATTTCCCGCTTTCCCCGGTGGCCTGGTTTGACGGTTCCGATGCAGCGGCGCGCACGATCGTCAGCGGCGCATTCAGTGCGCTGAACGACAAATCTGGCAACGGCTGGAACCTAGCCCAGTCCGATTCATCGCTCAGGCCGGCCCTGGCGTCCAGCGCAATCAACGGGCTGGACGCAATTCAATGGCCTAATTCCGGTAACGCAAAGCGGTTGTTTAATACTAATTCAGCTACGTTTACAACGGCTGTCGTGTATGCCATTGTTCAATGGACAGACGGATCGACATTCACTGATTTCTGTGGCATCTTCAACGCAAACGACAATAGCGTTGCGTACTGGCTAATCGGTCAAGGTGGCGGGACCGGGCTCAATGTTGCGACCTTTGACACGATTAACATCAACAGTGGCAGCACCAATAAGGTCAATAACTTGCTGCCTGACATTTCCAGCCCGCGCCTGATTCGCGCCACCATTGCCGGAGGTGGCTCGGTTTCAACGACCAGCGGGCTGGCCTTTGGCATGGATAGGAACTATGGCTCCCTGTCCCGCG
>RGUW01000024.1 GCA_010027605.1 Synechococcaceae bacterium WB9_2_112
GAGTAGTACGGGCGTACTTGCGCTTTCGCGATGGTTGTCTCTCGCGCCGATGCTCCTGATCAGGAGTGGGATCACCTGGATCAGGGCGTTCTGCACCCTTCCCGCTCTGGCGCTGTCTGCATCACCTGCCAGCACTTCCGCTATGAGGCCGGGAGCCACTGCGCCACCCTGCTCACCTGCCCCATCCACCAGGGTCTGATCCCTCAGGGGGAGCACCTGACTCGGAGGTGCCGCCAATGGGTCGCTCGGCGGGAAGTTCGGGAAGGGTGGTGTCCTGAGGTGGGGTAGGGGACTTGAAGGGTGCTTTTTTGTGCGCCAATAACACAGCAGATCCCCCTACCGCTCCCCTGCCGCGCAAAGCGCACAAAAAGACGACGCCCTCTTTAGCGCCTGACGCCAAAAATACAGCGCCACTGCCGACTCTTTGTCTGTTAAGCGCAAGACAATCTGCGTCGAGTCGCAGACATCCGAAAGAGGCGGCACCCAGATTCGAACTGGGGGTAAAGGATTTGCAATCCTCTGCCTTACCACTTGGCCATGCCGCCGGCCTGGGAGCAAACTCCCAATGAGCGGATCGTATCAGCCATGGCATGGACGACCGATTGCTGGTTCTGAGCAATGGCCATGGCGAAGACCTGATCGCCCTGCGCATCCTGGAGGCCCTGGCCGCACGCCGTCAGGGGCTTCGGCCGTTGGTGCTGCCCCTGGTGGGAGCGGGCGGTGCCTATGCCGCGGCCGAAGCGGCCGGGCTGCTGCAACTGGTCGGGCCACGGCTGCAGCTGCCCAGTGGCGGGTTCAGCAATCAGAGCCTGCGGGGCCTCGTTGCTGACCTGCAGGCCGGCCTGCCGCTGCTCAGCTGGCAGCAATGGCAACGGGTGCGGGCCTGGGGCCAGAGCGGCCGCCCGGTGCTGGCCGTGGGCGACCTGCTGCCCCTGCTGCTGGCCTGGGCCGGCGGCGGGCCCTTTGGCTTCATTGGCACGCCCAAGAGCGACTACACCTGGGCCAGCCCACCACCACGGGGCTGGGGAGCCAGTCGGCTGGCCGATGCTTACCACCGGGCCAAGGGCAGCGAATGGGATCCCTGGGAGTGGGCACTGATGGGCAGCCGCCGCTGCCGTCTGGTGGCCGTTCGGGATGCCCTCACGGCCCGAGGGCTGCGACGCCACGGTGTGCCAGCCCTGGCGCCCGGCAACCCGATGATGGACGGGCTCGATGCAGCCCCCCTGCCAGCAGGGATCAGCCAGCGTCAACGGGTGCTGCTGCTGGCGGGGAGCCGCATGCCCGAGGCCCTTCGCAACGCCGAGCGGCTGCTGGCGGTGCTGACCCATCTGCCGGACCAGCTGGCCATCACCGTGCTGATGGCCACAGGCCGGGAGCCCGACCCCCAGCAGCTGGCCCCGGTGCTGCAGGCCCACGGTTTCAGATCGTCCACACCCTTGGCCCCGGAGCTCGGGCCGGCAGCCCCGGCCGCGATCTGGCGGCGGGGTGAGCTCGAGCTGTGGGTCGGCCCTGGCCGCTTTGCCGCCTGGGCTGGCTGGGCCGAGGTGGGTCTGGCCAATGCGGGCACCGCCACCGAGCAGCTCACCGGACTGGGTATTCCAGCCCTCTCACTGCCGGGTGAAGGGCCCCAGTTCAAGGCTGGATTCGCCCGTCGCCAGAGCCGGCTGCTGGGCGGCGCGGTGATGCCCTGCCACGACGCCGTGCAACTGGCCGAACGCCTGGCACTGCTGCTGCGCGACCCCCAGCTGCGCCATCAGCTGGGAAGCCAGGGCCGGCGGCACATGGGCCCGGCCGGCGGCAGCGCCGCCCTGGCCGCTCTGATCGACCAGCGGTTGCTGGGCGCGGGATGATGCCGCCAGCACCGAGCAGCCATGGCAGGCATCACTGACCGCGACTACACCATCCTCTGCGGCCGGCTGGCCACCCTTCTGGGAGTCAGCCAGGCCGCAGCCCGGCGCAAGGTCGACATCCGCGCCGCCCAGCAAGGCCACCGGGACGTCGCTGCACGCCTGGCCCTGGCCGAGGCGATGCTCGCCGAACTGCAGGCCGGCGAGACCGATCATCAGGCCGTGCTGAGCGCCCAGCTGGGCACCGTGGGCAATGACGACCGTTTCATGGTCGAAGACTGAGACGCCCCCGACCACAGTGCCGCCCCGACCACGGACCAGCCGACCACGTCACGCCCCGGCTCAGCGGTTGCCCCCGGTCGAGTGCTCAAACAGCAGGTGAAAACGGTTGCGATCGAGGTCGGCCATCACCGGGACACAGCCAAAGCAACGCACGGCCAGGTCCCAGCGCCCCTCGCGCTTGAGCATCTGCTCGAGCCGGTCGCGGGCGGGCAACAGGTAGCGCACATCGCCGGCGGCATAGGCCAGCTGGGCCTCGGAGAGGTCTTCGACCCGGCCCCAATCGGAGCTCTGGGCCTGCTTGTCGAGCTCGATCCCGACCAACTCCTGGACCACCTCCTTGAGCCCATGCCGAGGGCTGTAGGTGCGGGCCAGACGGCTGCCGATCTTGGTGCAGAAGATCGGATCGACCGTGATGCCCAGGTTTTCGGCCAGGGCCGCCACGTCAAAGCGGGCGAAGTGGAACACCTTCTCAATGGTGTTGTTCTCCAGCAGAGCCTTGAGGCGGGGCGCTTCGCTCTGCCCGCGATGCAGCCGGATGCAGCAGACGTTGTCGTGGTCGTCGCAGATCTGCACCAGACACAACCGGTCGCGGCCATGGATCAGGCCCATCGCTTCGGTGTCGATCGCCAGGGCGCGGGCACCGGCATAGAGCCCGGCCCATTCGGCATCGAGATCGCGGTCAAACACCGCGAAGCGGGCCGGGGCGGGCAGGTTGCTGGTGGCAGGAGCTTGGGTCAAGGGTGCAGCCGGAACAAACCGCCAATCTCGCAAGCCGCAGAATGGCCCCCATGGCGACGACCTCCTCAACCCTGCTGCTCACCCTGCTGTTGGCGATCGGCCTCGGCTTTTTTTTGCGGGCGGCCAGCAAGGACCGCACCACGGTGGTTGACGTGCACTCGCCGCGACCCGCGCTCGAGGTGCTCGACGGCCTCACCGCCTGGCTGACGGCCAGGGGATGGAGCACCGATGGGGGTGACCCCTCCCGCCAGGTGCTGCGCTTTCGCGGCCAGGTGGCCAGCAGCCCGGCACTGGCGGTGCTGCTGTCGCTGCTGGGGAGCCTGGGCGCGGCCTGTCTGGGCCTGGTGCTGCGCCAGCTGTGGCCGCAGCTGGGCTGGTGGCCGGTGCTGCTGGCTCTGCTGGGACCAGTCGCCGGCCTGCTCTACCGCCGCCGCTCCCAGCGGGCTGAAACCCTGGAACTGCGCCTGATCGAAACCACCGCCGCCATGGGCGGCAGCAGCCTGCGGCTGCGGGCCCACCGCGATGAACTGATCGCCCTGGAGCAGGAACTGGGGCCCAAACTCGGTCTGGCCAGCAATGGCGAACTGCTCAGTTCTCCGATTTGATGCGCGCATGCATGCGCTTCGACCCCTGCGACCGGCAACCCTGGCCCTGGCCGGCCTGGCCCTGTTGATTCCTGGGCTGAGCCCGGCAGTGCGCGCCCAGCAACTGGGCCCCGTGGTCGCCAGCACCAGCCCAGCACTCACGGGTCCCAGGTCCAACCTGCCCAAGGACTGGGTAGGTCTGCGGCCACTGAGCAGCGGCGTGGCGATCCTGGTGATGCCCGGCCATGCCGATTCGCAGGGATTCGGCAGCGGCGCCAGTGGTGAGGCGGTAGCCCTGCGGGGGGCCCGGCCCATGGATGCGGCCATCAGCGATGAGCTGTTCTGGAATCTGGCGATGGTTGAGGCCGTGGTGCGCCTGGGTCAGGCCCGTGGACTCAACATCCGCAGTTACGACCCCGGGGTGCGCAGCATCGCCAACGCCAACGATGCCCGCACCACCTGGAGTGTGGGCAAGTCCCATGTGCTGGCCGGGGGCTATGCACTGGAGATTCACCACGATGCCCACGGTTCGGCCGGCGTCGGTTCAGGGCTGATCCCACCGATCAGCACAGCGCCGAGCCGGATCGACGAGAGCCTGGCCAGCGAGTTCGGGGCCTTCCCACGCTGGTTCCGCGATGGGTTGGGAGCCCCCAAACGGGGCATCGCCATCCTCGAGATCGGCAAGCTTGAAGGCCAGCTCGAGGCCAGCCTGCGCAACCCGACCACCCGCCAGGCCACCATCGAGACGATTGCCCAGCGGGTGGTGACGGCACTGGAGAAGGGGGTTGCCGCCCAGCCTCCCCAGACCGTCATCACCGAAGCCGTCAGCCCACCGCCTGATGTGGTTGGCAGCGTTCCACGAGTGAAGGATCCTCAAGCCAGTTCTGGGGCCTGGTGAACAGGTCGGTGAGCAGGGCCTCGCGGCTACCGGGCTCGGCGCTGTAGCCGTACTCCCAGCGCACCAGTGGCGGCAGCGACATCAGAATCGACTCGGTGCGGCCATTGGTCTGCAGGCCGAAGATCGTGCCCCGATCGAACACCAGATTGAACTCGACGTAACGGCCGCGGCGGTAGAGCTGGAACTGGCGCTCGCGCTCGCCGTAGGCCAGGTCGTGGCGCTTTTCGGCGATCGGCACATAACTGGGCAAGAAGGCATTGCCGCAGGCGCTGGCCAGGGCGAACAGCTGCTCCCAGTTCTGCTCGATGGGGCCGGTCTGGGTGCTCACGGCCGCCGCAGGACCGGCAGGATCCTGGCCCTTGTACAGGGCGCCGGCCGGGTCCTGGTAATCGTAAAAAATGCCGCCCACACCACGGGTTTCGCCGCGGTGCTTCAGAAAGAAGTATTCGTCACACCACGGTTTGAACACCGGGTAATAAGCGGGATTCACCGAATCGCAGGCTCCCTTGAGGGTGCGGTGGAAGTGCTGCGCGTCTTCAAGAAAGGGGTAATACGGCGTGAGGTCGGCGCCACCGCCGAACCACCAGACCGGCCCCGCCTCGAAATAGCGGTAATTAAGGTGCACCGTCGGCACATAGGGGTTGCGCGGATGCAGCACCATCGACGTGCCGGTGGCGAACCAGCGTTGCCCGGCCGCCTCAGGCCGCTGATTGAGAATCGATGGGGGCAGCTGGTCACCCTCGACCTCCGAGAAGTTGACGCCGCCCTGCTCGAACACGCGGCCACCCTTCATCACCCGGCTGCGGCCGCCTCCGCCCTCGGGCCGCACCCAGCTCTCCTCGGCAAAGCTGCCCTCGCCGTCGAGCGCTGCCAGACCGGCACAGATCGAATCCTGCAGCCCCATCAGCAGGGCGCGGGCACGGGAGCGGGAGTCGGAGGGGGGAGCTAGCAGCATCGCGGCGGCGCACCCGACGGGCGCAGGGAATCCGGTTCACCTTTTCAGCTTGCCTGCCGGGGGCACAAGCGCCCGTGAGGGTCTGTCACGGGAAAGCCTTGAGTCGCGGTGCCTAGGATCGCGGCCAGCCCTGTCCTGCGCGTCCAGCTGTCCGATGACCTCCACCGCCGCGCTCACCAGCGCCCTTGACGGCCTCAAGGACGCCGGCAGCGGCCGCTCGCTGATCGAACTGGGCTGGATCACCGACCCGCGTCTCCACAACGGACGGGTCGTGTTCCGCCTGGCCCTTCCCGGATTCGCCCACAGCCAGCAGGGCCGCATCGCCGCCGAAGCCCGTGCGGCGCTGCTGACCCTCGAGGGTGTCGACGATGTGCAGATCGAAGTGGCCCCCCAGCCTCCTGGCTCCCATGCGGGTGCACCGATCGGCGGGGCGGGCCATGGACCCGGCCCGGGTCCGGGTGGCCAGCTTCCCGAACGGCAGCCGATCCCCGGCGTGCGTCAGGTGATCGCCGTGTCCAGCGGCAAGGGTGGGGTGGGCAAGAGCACCGTTGCGGTGAACCTGGCCTGCGCCCTGGCCCGGCAGGGCCTGCGTGTCGGGCTGCTCGACGCCGATATCTACGGCCCCAACGCCCCCACCATGCTGGGGGTGGTCGACCGCACTCCCGACGTGCGGGGCGAAGGGGCAGCGCAGGTGCTCACACCGATTGAGACCTGCGGCATCGCCATGGTCTCGATGGGCCTGCTGATCGCCGAGAACCAACCGGTGATCTGGCGTGGACCGATGCTCAACGGCATCATTCGCCAGTTTCTCTACCAGGTGGAGTGGGGCGAACGCGATGTGCTCATCGTCGACCTCCCGCCAGGCACTGGCGACGCCCAGCTCACCGTCGCCCAGGCCGTGCCGATGGCCGGTGTGGTGATCGTCACGACCCCCCAGCAGGTGGCCCTGGCCGATGCCCGCCGCGGCCTGGCGATGTTCCTGCAGATGGGCATCCCGGTGCTGGGAGTGGTCGAAAACATGAGCGGCTTCATTCCGCCCGATGCTCCCGACAAGCGCTATGCCCTGTTTGGCAGCGGTGGGGGCCAGCGCCTGGCGGATGAAGCCGGCGTGCCCCTGCTGGCCGAGCTTCCCCTGGAGATGCCGGTGCGCGAAGGGGGCGACAACGGCTTGCCCGTGGTGCTGAGTGCGCCTGAATCGGCCACGGCCAGGGCCTTCGCCCAACTGGCCACACAACTGATCGAGCCGGCCAAGCTGCCGACCTGAGCGCATGCTGAGCCTGCTGGCCCGCCGCAACCGCATGTTTGCGGGGCCCGACAAGGGTCGTCGGGGGCCATTCTCGGGAACTGATCTGGTGCTGTGGGGCATTCCCCTGGCGATGGTCTTCTTGGCCGGGATCCTGATCGCCAGCACCCAGCGCGAAGCCAAGTACGCCGACTGGTATCAGCACTGGATCACCGCAGCGGTGGGCATGGTGATCGCCCTGCTGCTGGCACGCGTCCCGCTGGAGCGGCTGCGCAGCCTGCAGTGGGTGTTCTACGGGGCCATGGTGGCCAGCCTGATCGCCGTGCGACTGATCGGCGTGAGTGCCCTGGGAGCCCAGAGCTGGATCAGCATCGGCGGCTTCAACGTGCAGCCGTCGGAGTTCGCCAAGGTGGCGGCGATCCTGCTGCTGGCCGGAGTGCTGGCGAAGTTTCCGGTGGAACGCCCGGTCGACCTGATCCGCCCCACCGCCATGATCGCCCTGCCCTGGCTGCTGGTGTTTCTGCAGCCCGACCTGGGCACCTCCCTGGTGTTTGCCGCGATCCTGCTGACGATGCTGTTCTGGTCTGGGATGCCCGGCAGCTGGGTGCTGCTGCTGCTCTCGCCCTTGATCAGCGCGATCGTGGCCGGGGTCTGGCCCTGGGGCCTGATCGCCTGGATCCCCCTGACCGGCTGGCTGGCCTGGACCAGCCTGCCGTGGAAACGGATGGCCCTGCTGGTGGTCCTGGCGATCGAAGCGGTGTTTGCGGTCGCCACCCCCTGGCTGTGGACAAACGTTCTGCTGCCCCATCAACGGGCCCGGCTGACGATCTTTCTGGACCCATCCCAGGACCCCCTGGGCAACGGCTACCACCTGCTGCAAAGCACCGTGGGCATCGGCTCTGGGCAGATCCTTGGCACGGGACTGATGCAGGGTTCGCTCACCAAGCTGCGGTTCATCCCCGAACAGCACACCGATTTCATCTTCAGTGCGCTGGGGGAGGAAACCGGTTTCCTGGGATCGGCCCTTGTGGTGATCGGCTTTGCCGTGCTCATGGGCCGTCTGCTGCAGATCGCCAGCCGCGCCAGCAGCGACTACGAGGCCCTCACCGTCGTGGGTATCGGCGCCATGCTGATGTTCCAGGTGGTGGTGAACATCAACATGACTATCGGCCTGGGACCGATCACCGGCATCCCCCTGCCGTTTCTGAGTTATGGCCGCTCAGCCATGCTCGTCAACTTCATCGCCCTGGGGCTGGTGGCCTCGGTGGCGCGGCGTGGCGTCAAGGTGCGCCGGCGTCAATGGGGCTGAACAGCCTGCGGCAACTCCTGGCCGACGGGGCAGCCCCGGGCCGGGCCGACGACGATGCCGTGCGGCGCCAGTGGTGGGCGGCCCTTGCCGTGCTGCAAGACGACTTCCTGCTGCCGCTTGAACCCCTGGCGGGGGTGTGGCTGGCCGCCCCTCTGCCGGCCCTGTTTGAGCCACGGCTTCTGCAGCACCTGCGGGGCTGGGTGTGGGCCCCCGATGAACTCGAGGCGCTGCTGGCCCCACTGCCGGCGCTGCTGCCGTCTGGACCGCAACAGGCCACCGCCGCCAGCGATGCGGCTGCCCAGTTCAGCCGGCTGCCCCTGGGCGACGACGACGGCACCGACCCCCTGCTGCTGGTGATCACCCCCCGACTGCAGGTGGCCCTGGCGGTCGACGGCAACGCCGGAGCCCGGCGGCTGCTGGTGCGCTTTGAGCCTGCGGTGCTCTCGAATGCGCTGGCCCTGATGCATGAGCGGCTGGAGCGCAGCGATCCGCAGGCGGCAGCGATGCTGCGGCAGCAACTGCAGACGCTGGGCAGCCTGCACAGCGATCCGTCCCTGCCGCTGCAGTTCTGGAGCCGGCTGGCCGAACGCCTGGCGGCCATGGCCCCCAGCGTCACCCTGCAACCGCTGGTCAGCAGCAGCGAGCCTGCCCCACTGAGCGAAACCGGCAGCAACGGAGAACTGGCGCTGCTGGAGGCGATCACCCATGAAGTGCGCACCCCCCTGGCGACGATCCGCACCCTGATCCGCTCGCTGCTGCGACGCAGTGACATTCCAGCGCTGGTGCGCCAGCGCCTGGAGCAGATCGATGGCGAATGCAGCGAACAGATCGACCGCTTCGGATTGATCTTTCTGGCAGCCGAGCTGCAGCGCCAACCCCAGGCCGACACGACAGAAGATCTGCAGCACCTGGCCCGCACCGACCTGGGCACCCTGCTGCAGCAGATGGAGCCCCTGTGGCAACGGCAGCTCGGGCGACGCGGGCTGCATTTCAAGCTCAAGCTGGCGGCCGATCTGCCTCAGGTGCGCAGCGATCCCGGCCGTCTCGAAACCATGCTGGGCGGGCTGATCGACCGCTTCAGCCGCAGCCTGCCCGATGGCAGCGAGGTGCATCTGAGTCTGGTGGAAGCCGGCACCAGGCTGAAGCTGCGTCTCGACTGCCCCGGACGCGAGCCTGATCACCGGCTGAGTGACAACCCCACAGCCCGACAGGAGCTGGTGGGCCCGGTGCTGAGCTGGAATCCGACCACCGGCAGCCTGCAGCTCAGCCGGCAGGCGACCCAGCAGCTGTTTCACCAACTCGGCGGCCGTCTGACCGAGCGCAGCGGCAGCGGACTGACGGTGTTTTTCCCAACCTGCTGAGACCGTTTGTTGACGGGGTGTGAAGAGTGCAGCACCCAGGGCCAGACCGTCAAAAACACGGTGCTAGCTTCCGCTCGAAACGTCTGCCGATTCCTCGTCGGCATCGCCATGAGCGCAACCCAGCTGAAAGGTCAACTTCCGAAGTACATCGGCAGCACCGGCGGTCTGCTCAACGCTGCTGAGACCGAGGAGAAGTACGCCATCACCTGGACCAGCACCAAGGTTCAGGCTTTTGAGCTGCCCACCGGTGGCGCCGCCGAGATGAATGAAGGCGAGAACCTGATGTACTTCGCCCGCAAGGAGCAGTGCCTCGCCCTGGGTACCCAGCTGCGCACCAAGCTCAAGCCCCGCATCGAGGATTACAAGATCTACCGCATTTACCCCGGCGGCGACACCGAGTTCCTGCATCCCAAGGACGGTGTGTTCCCCGAGAAGGTGAACGACGGCCGCAGCATGGTGGGCCACAACCCGCGTCGGATCGGCGCCAATCCCAACCCTTCAGCGCTCAAGTTCAGCGGCAAGAACACCTACGACGCCTGAGCCAAACCGGCCAACTCCTATAAAGGCGGGGCCGCTGGCCCCGTTTTTTTTGCCCGTCGGACGCGCCATGCCCAGCCCTGCCAGCGCCCCAGGCCGCTCTGCGGCCGTCGATCAGCACTTTCAGCAGCAGCTGGCATCAGGGTGCACGTTCATCCCCCTGACCCGCTGCTGGCCGGCCGACCTCGAGACACCGCTGAGCACCTGGCTCAAGGTGGGGGCAACCAGCTCCCATGGAGTGCTGCTCGAATCGGTCGAGGGTGGCGAGCGGCTGGGCCGCTGGAGTTTCGTGGTGAGCGATCCCCTCTGGATCCTCACCAGCCGGGGCGAGCACAGCGAGCGGCGCTGGCGCGACGGCCGCTGTGAGGCGCTCAGCGGCAATCCCTTTGAGCTGCTGCAGCAGTGTCTGACACCGCTGCGCTGCGGCGCCCTGGACGACCTGCCTCCGGTGGGCCAGCTGTTTGGCTTCTGGGGATATGAACTGATCCACTGGATCGAGCCCACGGTTCCAGTGCACGCCAGCGGTGCCGAAGCCCCGCCCGACGGCTGCTGGATGCTGGCCGACAGCCTGCTGGTGTTCGACCAGATCAAACGACAGATCACCGCGGTCGCCTTTGCTGACCTGAGCGCAGGGCAGGACGCCGAGACCGCCTATGGCGCAGCACTCGAGCGCATCGATGCCCTCGAGGCGCGCATGCACGCACCACTGCCGGCGGGCATCACCCCCCTGCCCTGGCATGACGCCGAACCCGGTGCGATCGAACGCACCCTCAGCACCCGCAGCAACATCAGCCAGCCGGCCTTTGAAGCCGCCGTGCGCAGCGGACGCGAGCACATCGCAGCCGGTGATGTGTTCCAGCTGGTGCTGAGCCAGCGGCTCGAGACCCGGATTGAACGCGATCCCTTCGAGCTCTACCGCAGCCTGCGGATGGTGAACCCATCGCCTTACATGGCCTTCTTCAACTTCGGCGGCTGGTATCTGATCGGCTCCAGCCCCGAAGTCATGGTCAAGGCGGAACCCATGGACAACGGCGGCGTGAAGGCCTCCCTGCGACCGATCGCCGGCACCCGTCCACGCGGCGCCAACGCCGCCGAAGACCAGGCCCTCGAAGCCGAGCTGCTGGCCGACCCCAAGGAACGGGCCGAGCACGTGATGCTGGTCGACCTCGGGCGCAACGACCTGGGCCGGGTCTGCCGGCCCGGCAGCGTGCAGGTGAGCGAGCTGATGGTGATCGAGCGCTACTCGCATGTGATGCACATCGTCAGCGAGGTCGAAGGAGAACTGGCCCCTGGCCGCAGTGTCTGGGATCTGTTGATGGCCTCCTTCCCGGCGGGCACGGTGAGCGGAGCCCCCAAGATCAGGGCGATGCAGCTGATCCATGCCTTTGAACCCGATGCCCGCGGGCCCTATTCCGGGGTCTACGGCGCCGTCGATCTGAACGGGGCTCTCAACACCGCCATCACGATCCGCACCATGGTGGTGCTTCCCCACCCCGACGGCGGCTGGCGCGTACAGGTCCAGGCCGGCGCCGGCGTGGTCGCCGATTCGAAGCCCGAACTCGAGTACCAGGAAACCCTCAACAAGGCCCGGGGCATGCTCAAGGCCCTGGCCTGTCTGCAATGAGCATGCCGCTGTTGCTGAAAGGCTTCGAAGTCGAGATGTTCACGGGTCGTCCTGACGGCACGGTGGTGGGTTGTGCCGCCCAGGCAGCCCGGGAGCTTGAGGGGTTCGTGACCGAGCCTGACCACCGCAACCTGGAGTACGTCACAGCACCCGAAGCCAGCTACGCCACTCAGCTGCGGTTGCTGCTCGAACCGCGCAGGCGGCTACGGGCCTGGCTGGCGCCCCGGGGCCTGACCCTGCTGCCCGGCAGCACCCTGAGCACGGGCGACAGCCGTCGCTTTGAGCGTTCAGATCCCAAGAACCCTTACCACGGCTATATCGAAGCCACCTATGGCACCCGGGTGGTGACCGCGAGCGTGCACATCAATCTGGGGCTGACGGCGATGGACCAGCTGTTTGCAGCCCTGCGGCTGCTGCGCTGCGAGGCGGCCCTGCTGCTGGCGCTCTCGGCGAGCTCACCATTTGTGGACAACCGGGTGAGCGGAGCCCATTCACACCGCTGGCTGCAGTTTCCATTGACCCCGCCGCAGGTGCCGCTGTTCAGCGACCATCAGCACTACATCGACTGGGTCGAAACCCAGCTTGCGGCCGGCACCATGCAGAACGTCCGCCATCTGTGGACGTCGGTTCGGCCCAACGGCGACCACAGGCCTCACGATCTCAACAGGGTCGAGATCAGAATCTGCGACCTGATCGCCGATCCCGCTGAACTGCTCGCGGTCACGGCCTATGCCGAACTGCGGCTGCAGCAGCTGTTGCGGGATCCCGGGCAGCACGATCCCCTGCTGGCCAGCAGCCTCGATCTCCAGGCTCTGGCCGAACTGGCAGATGCCAACGACCGGCAGGCCGCCCAGGCCAGCCTCGAGGCGCCCCTGCGTCACTGGCGCCATGGCCAAACGATCACCAGCCGCGCCTGGCTGGGTCAGCAGCTCGCGGAGCTGGCGCCGCTGGCACGCGAACTCGAGCTGGAGGACACCCTGGCCCCGCTGGAGGGCATCCTGCAGCACGGCAATCAGGCCATGCGCTGGCTGCAACGCCACAGCGAGGGTGAAGCAATCGGCGCGATTGTGGCCAGCGATGCCGCAGACCTGGTCGCCCGCGAGGAGGCTTTGGGATGATCATGACCGGATCTGACCTCACCCCAATCGGCACCTCCGAGACGATGCGGCTATCCGACCCGCCAGCGCTATCCACCACGCCCCGGGTGCGCAGACTGCTGGGCGAGCGCCTCGAACTGGTCGAGGACCTGTGGCAGACCGTGCTGCGCAGCGAATGTCCGCCCGAGCAGGCCACCCGCCTGCTGCGGCTCAAACAGCTCGGCGAACCGGAGTGCAGCAACACGGCGTCCACGGCCGAGATCGTCGCCCTGATCAAGGAGATGGATCTGGCCGAGGCAATCGCCGCCGCCAGGGCCTTCTCGCTTTACTTCCAGCTGGTCAACATCCTCGAACAGCACATCGAGGAAGACAGCTACCTCGACAGCCTCAACGAACAGCACCAGGTTGCGGTCGCCGATCCCTTTCAACCGCCCCTGGCCAGCCAGGTGGAGCCGGCCACCTTCCGCCAGCTGTTCAAGCGACTGCGCGGCCTGGGGGTGCCTCCGGCAAGGCTGGAGCGGCTGCTGCACGATCTCGACCTGCGGCTGGTGTTCACGGCCCATCCCACCGAGATCGTGCGCCACACGGTGCGCCACAAGCAACGGCGGGTGGCCCATCTGATCCAGCGACTCGAACAGGCCGAGGGGCTCAGCCTCGATGACACCCTGGTGATCCGCCTGCAGCTCGAAGAGGAGATCCGTCTGTGGTGGCGCACCGACGAACTGCATCAGTTCAAGCCCACGGTTCTCGATGAGGTCGATTACGCCCTGCACTACTTCCAGCAGGTGCTCTTCGATGCCATGCCCCAGCTGCGCCAGCGCCTGCGCGCAGCCCTTGGGGTCAGCTACCCCGATGTGGAACCTCCGCGGGATGCCTTCTGCACCTTCGGCTCCTGGGTTGGCTCCGATCGGGACGGCAACCCCTCGGTGACCCCGGAGATCACCTGGCGCACCGCCTGTTATCAGCGCCAGCTGATGCTCGAGCGCTACATCCGCTCGGTGAGCGAGCTGCGGGACCAGCTGAGCATCTCGATGCAGTGGAGCCAGGTGAGCCCGGCCCTGCTCGAGTCGCTCGAAATGGACCGGCTGCGCTTCCCCGAGATCTATGAATCGCGCGCTGCCCGGTACCGGCTGGAGCCCTACCGGCTCAAGCTGAGTTACACGCTCAAGCGGCTCGAACTCACCCACCAGCGCAACCAGCAACTGGCCGAGGCTGGATGGGAGTCGCCCTGCGACGGCCATGCCGGCCTGACGGGAGCGTTTGAGGGCGCCTCAACCACCCCCGAACTGCACTTCTCCTCGGCCGACGAATTCCGTGCCAGCCTCGAGCTGATCCAGGACAGCCTGGTGGCCACAGGCCTCAGCTGCGAGCCCCTGCAGACCCTGATCAGTCAGGTTCATATCTTCTCGTTCTGCCTGGCGAGCCTGGACATTCGCCAGGAGAGCACCCGCCACAGCGATGCCATTGACGAGCTGACCCGGTTTCTGCAGCTGCCGGTGCCCTACGCCGACATGAACGAGGAGCAGCGGGTCGACTGGCTGCTGGCCGAACTGCAGACCCGTCGTCCCCTTTTGCCTCCGGCCGCGCGCTGGAGCGAAGCGACAGCGGAGACCTTTGCGGTGTTCCGCATGCTCAAACGGCTCCAGCAGGAATTCGGCGAGCGCATCTGCCGCACCTATGTGATCTCGATGAGTCACACGGTCTCGGATCTGCTCGAGGTGCTGCTGCTGGCCAAGGAAGCCGGTCTGGTGGATCCGCAGAGCCAGCGGGCCTCACTGCTGGTGGTGCCCCTGTTTGAGACCGTCGAAGACCTGCAGGGTGCTCCTGCAGTGCTGGAGCGGCTGCTGAGCGAACCGCTGTACCGGCGCCTGCTCGACAACGGCTTTGACAGCAGCCAGCCATTGCAGGAGGTGATGCTGGGGTACTCCGACAGCAACAAGGACTCCGGATTTCTCTCCAGCAACTGGGAGATCCACAAGGCCCAGATCGCCCTGCAGCGGTTGGCCGACCGCCAGGCCGTGGCACTGCGCATCTTCCACGGCCGCGGCGGCTCGGTGGGGCGCGGCGGTGGCCCTGCGTACCAGGCGATCCTGGCCCAGCCCAGCGGAACCCTGTGCGGACGCATCAAGATCACCGAGCAGGGCGAGGTGCTGGCCTCCAAGTACGCGCTGCCCGAACTGGCGCTGTACAACCTCGAGACCGTGACCACCGCCGTGCTGCAGAACAGCCTGGTCAGCACCCCGGTCGACGACACCCCGAGCTGGAACGCCCTGATGGCCAAGCTCGCGGCCCGCTCCCGTGAGCATTACCGCGCCCTGGTGCACGACAACCCCGAGCTGGTGGCCTTCTTCCAGCAGGTGACGCCGATCGAGGAGATCAGCAAGCTGCAGATCTCGAGCCGTCCGGCCCGCCGCAAAGGGGGCGCCCGCGATCTCTCCAGCCTGCGGGCGATCCCCTGGGTGTTTGGCTGGACCCAGAGCCGCTTCCTGCTGCCCAGCTGGTTCGGCGTGGGGGCTGCCCTGCAGGAGGAACTCGAGCGCGACAGCGGTCAGCTCGAACTGCTGCGCCTCCTGTACCAGCGCTGGCCTTTCTTCCGCATGCTCATCTCCAAGGTGGAGATGACCCTGGCGAAGGTGGACCTGGACCTGGCCCACCATTACGTGCAGAGTCTGGGCCGAGCCGAACACCGCCAGGCCTTCGAGGCGATCTTCCAGACCATCGCCGCCGAGTTCACCCTGACCCGCGATCTGGTGCTGCAGATCACCGGCCATCACCGGCTGCTCGATGCCGATCCGGCCCTGCAACTGGCGGTCGACCTGCGCAACCGCACCATCATTCCCCTGGGTTTTCTGCAGGTGGCCCTGCTGCGGCGCCTGCGGGAACAGAACCGCCAGCCGCCGATGAGCGAGGCGGAGAGCGGCGACGGCGATGGCCGCACCTACAGCCGCAGTGAACTGCTGCGCGGTGCCCTGCTGACCATCAACGGGATCGCCGCCGGTCTGCGCAACACCGGCTGACCCTGGAATCCCTGTTGATCCCGTTTCGCTCCCAACCACCAGCTCCGAGCCTGCGGCAGGGCTACCGCCTGGTTGAAAATCCCGGCCTGTCGGCCGAGGCCCTCAACAACCTGCTGATCCACACCGGCGACAAGCCCCGCAGCGCAGCCAGCTGGCAGCAGGTGCTGGAACGCAGCACCTGGTACTACGCCGTGATCAGGGAACCCGACCAGGTGGTCGGGTTCGTGCGGATCACCAGTGACATGGCGCTCAATGCCAACCTGTGGGACCTCAGCGCCGACAGCAGCGATGCCACCCAGGCCGAGATCTATCTCGCCCTGGTGACAGCCGCTCTGGGCAAACTCAAACGCGAACTGGGGGGCTGCAGCATCTCCCTGGCCGCGCCCCCTGCCGCGCTGCAGGCGCTCAAACACCATGGCTTTGTGCTGGATCCAGGCGGGATCCGTGCCATGGGGCTGGCCTTGCAGTGACTCCAATCAATCGCCAAGCGAATCCCTGGGTCCAGGGAGCGCATCTGAGCAAACTGCTTCCCCGTTCCGGCGGAGAAGCGAATCACGAGCATGGAGGGACTCGAACCCCCGACACTCAGAACCGGAATCTGATGCTCTATCCAACTGAGCTACATGCCCATCGCCGTTGCCGGCTGGGCCTACCTTAACCGCTCACCGCATCGGGGCGATTCGGCTGCAACGCCTGGAGCTGCTGCGCTTTCGCAACATCAGCCAGCTGGATCTGGCGATCGAAGCGCCCCGCCTGCTGGTGCTGGGCCGCAACGGCGAAGGCAAGTCGAACCTGCTCGAGGCCGTGGAGCTGCTTGGCAGCCTGCGTTCACATCGCGCCAGCCATGACCGCGAACTGATCCAGCACCGAGGTGATGGAGCGCCAGCACGACCTGCAGGGCAATCTGCGCTGCGTGGGGTTCAGCGCTCTGGATCTGGAGCTGGTGCGGGGCGAACCGGCCCTGCGCCGCCACTGGCTTGATCGGGTGGTGCTGCAGCTCGAGCCGCTCTACAGCGAGCTGCTGAGCCGCTACGGGCGGTTGCTGCGACAACGCAGCCAACTGCTGCGGCGCCAGTCGCACGACCCAAACGGCATCAGCGCGCTGCTCGATGCCTTTGATGTGCAGATGGCGCTCGTCGGCACCCGTCTGCACCGTCGCCGCCAGCGGGCCCTGCAGCGCATGGCCCCCCTGGCCAGCAGCTGGCACGAACGCCTCAGTGGCGGCCGTGAACAGCTGGAGCTCCGCTACCGCAGCGGCAGCGTGCCCCCCGGGGCGGGCAGCGACGACAGCGAAGCCGCCTGGTGCGAATCCCTGACCGACCAGCTGCGTGACCAGCGGGCCAATGAACTGCGGCTGGGGCAATGCGGGATTGGCCCCCACCGCGATGAAATCGAACTGCAGCTTCAGGGTGATGCGGCCCGCCGCTATGGCTCAGCCGGCCAGCAACGCACCCTGGTGCTGGCGCTCAAGCTGGCCGAACTGGAGCTGGTGCATCAGGTGGTGGGGGAACCACCGCTGCTTTTGCTCGACGACGTGCTCGCCGAGCTCGACCCCAGCCGCCAGCAGCTGCTGCTCGAAGCCGTCGGCGAGGGGCACCAATGCCTGGTGAGCGCCACCCATCTGCAGGCCTTCAGTGGTGGCTGGCGCCAGGCCAGCCAGGTGGTAACGATGCGGGCCGGTGCGCTCCAGATGCCCGGTGCTGGTGACGACTGAGGCCGAGCATTCAATGCTCTGCGGCAGATTCGGGAACCAGCGCCTATGGTGGTGAGCTTGTGTGCATCAAATCCTGATGACCCAGACCCTCTCCAGCCTTCATCCCAACCCCGGATGGGCCGGCGACCTTTCCACCAACCTCTCATCACCCCTGGCCGCCCCCCAGACCCCCGTGTCTGACACCGTGGGCAAGCACTGCATCCTCGAGCTCTACGACTGCAACCACGAGCGGCTCGACGACGAAGCCTTTCTCAGGAACGCCATCACCAGCGCTGCAAAACGTGCTGGCGCCACCCTGCTCCATCTGGTCACCCATCACTTCGAACCCCAGGGGGTGACCGGCCTGGCCCTGCTGGCCGAATCGCACATCTCGATTCACACCTGGCCCGAATCGGGCTATGCCGCCGTTGATGTGTTCACCTGCGGTGACCACACCATGCCCGAGCGCGCCTGCCAGGTGCTCATCGACGAACTCGAAGCCGGCAACCACAAGCTGACGAGCTTTCGTCGCGAGACGCCAACAGCCATCGCAGACAGCGAACGGGTTCCGGCGCTGGCTGCCTAGATCGAATGCAGGGACCGGTTGAGCTTGCCGCTCACCAGTCCCTCGAGATCGAGGCTCACCGCCGTGAAACCCAGCGCAAGAAAGGCCTGCACCAGCTCCTGGCGCAGGCCTTCGTGCTGCAGGCGCTGCATCAGGTCAGGCAACTCTGCCGCCGCAAGCTCGATGCGGGCCGTCTCACCCTGACTGCGCACCCGCAGATCGGTGCACCCCTGCTGGCGCAGCCAGGCTTCGGCCTGGGCCACCCGCGTCAGCCGTGAAGCGGTGATCGGCTCGCCATAGGGAAATCGGGAGGCCAGACAGGGCTGGGCGGGTTTGTCCCACCAGGGCAACCCCAGGGCCCGCGAGAGCAGGCGCACCCCAGCCTTGTCGATACCGGCCTCAGCCAGGGGGGATCGCACCCCCGCCGCGCGGGCGGCAGCGATGCCGGGACGATGGTCGCCCAGGTCATCGGCATTGACCCCGTCGACGACCACCGCATCCGGTGAGGCCGCGGCCGCCAGCGGCGCCAATCGGCGATGCAGCTCCCGCTTGCAGGCAAAACAACGGTTCTCGGGGTTGGCGGCATAGGCCGGGTCGTCGAGCTCCGCGGTGGTCACCTCCCGGTGGCGGATGCCAAGCCAACGGGCCTGCTCGATCGCCTCGGCGCGCAGGTGAGGGGCCAGCGCCGGCGACACCCCGGTGATCGCCAGAGCGGCCTCCCCAAGCTGCTCGACTGCAAGCGCCGCCACCAGGGCGCTGTCAACACCACCCGAATAGGCCACCACCACGGCGGTGTGGGCCGCCAGCTGCTCGGCCATGCGCTCGAGGGCCCGCTCCAGAGGCGCAGGAAGGCTCTCGAGCAGGCGAACCATGGGGCCGATGCAGCAGCAGGACACGCCTCAATCTTGGCAAGGCACCCGCCCCGGAGTGCACGGGCGACACCACTGGCTGAGGCTGCCGATAGCATCGATCTGAACCGACAGGCCCATGAGCAGCACCCAGACGCCGCAACGGGGCACGGGCCGGGGCATCGGCATCCGCACAGCCGCAGGCAGCGATGAGCGTGCCCACGGCCAGCTGCACGTCTACGACGGCGAGGGCAAGGGCAAAAGCCAGGCAGCCCTGGGGGTCGTGCTGCGCACCATTGGTCTGGGCATCTGCGAGCAGAAACGCACCCGTGTCCTGCTGCTGCGGTTTCTGAAGGGGCCAGGCCGCACCTACGACGAAGATGCGGCGATCGAAGCCCTGCAGCAGGGCTTCCCCCACCTGATCGATCAGGTGCGCACCGGCCGCGGCGACTATTTCAGCGCCGAGGAGGCGACCCGCTTCGACCGCCAGGAGGCGCAGCGCGGCTGGGACATCGCCAAAGGGGCGATCGCCAGCAACCTCTATTCGGTGGTGGTGCTCGATGAGCTCAATCCGGTGCTTGACCTGGGACTGCTCGACACCGATGAGGTCTGCCGCACCCTGGCCACCAAACCCGATGGGATGGAAGTCATCTGCACTGGCCGCGGCGCCCCGATGCAGCTGGTGCAACTGGCCGACCTGCACTCCGAGATGCGTGCCCACCAGGGTGAAGGCGGCCTCGATGGCATCGAGATCTACACCGGTGAGGGCAAGGGGAAGAGCACCAGCGCCCTGGGCAAGGCCCTGCAGGCGATCGGCAAGGGCATCTCGCAAGACAAGAGCCACCGGGTGCTGATCCTCCAGTGGCTCAAGGGGGGCAAGGGCTACACCGAAGACGCGGCCATTGCTGCCCTGCGCGAGAGCTACCCCCACCTGGTGGACCACCTGCGCTCAGGCCGCGATGCCATCGTCTGGCGCGGCCAGCAACAACCCATCGACTATGTCGAAGCCGAGCGGGCCTGGGAGATCGCCCGCGCCGCCATTGCCAGTGGTCTGTACAAGACGGTGATCCTCGATGAGATCAACCCCACGGTCGACCTCGAGCTGCTTCCGGTCGAGCCGATCGTGCAGACCCTGCTGCGCAAACCCGCCGAGACCGAGGTGATCCTGACGGGGCGCTGCAAGCAGCGGCCGGCCTACTTCGATCTGGCCAGCGTTCACTCAGAAATGGTCTGCCACAAGCACTACGCCGAGCGGGGCGTCGACCTCAAGCGCGGCGTCGACTACTGAGCCGCCAGGCAGACCATCCGATCCACTGATACTGATGCCAGGCAGCGCTCACGGCCCCCAACGGGACTCATGCAGCGCATCCTCGAGCTCTTCAGGCGTGAGCGCACCTGGTTCCGATGGGGCCACGAAACGACCCAGCAACAGGCCAACCAACAACGACACATACAGGGTGCTGGAGAGGCCCAGCAGCACCACAAAGCGCTCTCCGAAAACATTGGTGGGCACCACATCGCCATAGCCCAATGTTGAAACAGTGATGTAGGAGAAATAAACAAGGCGCTCGAGAATTGTTTCGTGGTCGACGCTGTGCCCCAGATTGAACGTGGTTGGGTCGTGGTGTTGCATCATCGTGGCGATGACCCCACCGGTCAGCCCAAGGTGGACATAACCACCGGCAGCACCGGCGAGCACCTGCAGGTTCACCCGGGGCACAAGGGCCAGCATCTGCACCAGCCGGATGGCTGAAAAGGTGAGAAACACGGCCAGCAGACCCATGACCGTCACATGGGCCTGGCGCACTGCCCACACCCCAGGCAACAACAGCAGCCAGCAGCCGAGTGCTGACAGCGCCCCCAGACTCTGAAACAGGCGGAACATCCGACCGGACAGGGGCCTGTTGTCAAAGCGGGGCAGGGTCCGGATCGACTGGATCACCACCAGCGTCATCACCACCGGCACCACCAGGCTCTCGATCAGGCTGGCGTTGCCCTTGGCCCAGGGCAGCACGAGCACCGGCAACAGCGACGTCACCAGAAACAGCACCAGCTGGTGCTCTGCGCCCGCGATGTTGAGCTGGTGCTGACGGCGGAGCTCCTGCCGCTGGCGGCGCAGCTCCTCAGGATGGCGGGGTGGCCGCGACAGCCAGGAGAGAAGCCTCATCGGAGTCAGTAACGCGGCACGCTGGGATCCACCTCCTGGCTCCAGGCATCGATGCCGCCGGCCACGTTGATGCCCTCGATGCCGTGGCGCTTGAGGGCGATCAGGGCCTTGGCGCTGCGGCCGCCCAGCTTGCAGTGCACATACAGCTGCTTGCCGGCGGCCAGCTGGCGCACCCGCTCAACCGCCGTGCCGTTTTCGATCTGATCCAACGGAATCAGCTCGGCACCAGGGATCACGGCGATGTCGGCCTCAGGCGGGTTGCGCACATCGACCAGCACCAGACCGCTGGTGTCGCCATCGAGCAGGGTCTTGAGCTCGCTCACGCTGATGCTCTCGACGGCGCCGGCCTCCTCCTGGCCGGGGGCGCTGCCGCCCACGCCGCAGAACTCCTGGTAGTCGATCAGCTTGTCGATCACCGGGCGCTCGGGGTTGGGCCGCAGCTTCAGCTCGCGGAACTTCATGCCCAGGGCATCG
>RGUW01000231.1 GCA_010027605.1 Synechococcaceae bacterium WB9_2_112
GGCAAAGACCCTATGACGACCTGTCACCGCTGCGGGCACGACACCGAACCGATCCCGCGAAGGTTCACCGCGCAGATGCTCACCTACAGCATGCGGCGCTGCACTCATTGCTTGGCATATTCCAGAATCTCCATTGAGCCAGAAAGAATGAGCATTGTCCGGTCGGTATAGGCCCGCCGACAGGGCCTGGATCACGTTGGCCGCGGGCATCTTGACGTGGGAGATCCTGGCCCCCGACGGGGAACTCCTGTCCGAGGCCGTGGACCGGTACCGCCGCCGGCACCCCTGGCTGACCGCCACCGTCATCACCTACCTGTCCGCGCATCTGTTGCGGGTGGTTCCCCGCCACGTCGACCCGCTGCACCGTTTAGCCAGCTTGGGCCGATGAACCCCTACGACAAGGTTCGCGAAGCCCTCCAAGAAGTCCTTGACCACGAGGGCGACGGGTATTACATCTCGCATTGGGTGGCGGTGCTGGGCATTGAGCGGGTGGATCGGGGTATCCGCTCCACCGCCTGGGTTGCCGTCCCACCCGAGCAGGGCGATTACATCACCGACGGCTTGTTGCAGGCGGGCTGTGATCTGCGGGCCGACGCCGACACCGAAGACGACTAGACGACGGGCTGAGACTGGTTCTACGTCCTGCCGAAAGCCGCACGCGGCACCAGGGCGGACCCGGGTTCGACTCCCGGCAGCTCCACCACACCCCCCACCTCCGGGTGGGGGGGACATTTTTCGTGCCCCCACAAGGACTCGAACCTTTTGCGAAGGGTGTAGCGTGTAGCAATGAATGACCACAGGGTTTACTCGACACTCACCAGGGGTAAGGACATCTCCTGCCGATGCACTTGTGGATGGGAAAGCGGCTGGCATCCCACGCTGACAGCGGCGCAGCGTGACTTTGACGCGCACTCAACTCCGTCACTTCCCCCAAAATTGGATCAAAGTCTACGAAACCGTATCGCCGCGGCACTTAAAGAACACAGCCCAGATCAATACGAGCAGGATATGGGCGAGTGTCCTTGTGGATTTAGGTACAGAATCACCGATGAGTATTCAACCCACTTGGCCGACGTAGTGATCCGAGAACTGGGCATGTATCGCATGGCGAGCGGTCAATGGGGAACCGATGTGGAACTGACCGTGGCCGAAGTATTCGGGCCGGAGTAGTGGCGTCTCTGCGTTCACCCCCCACCTCCGGGTGGGGGGGCATTTTTCGTGCCCCCACAAGGACTCGAACCTTGGACCCGAAGATTAAAAGTCTCCTGCTCTACCAACTGAGCTATAGGGGCGCAGCAGCGCAGTTTACGCCGCCCTGAACGGGTCCAGCCGGCCCACCGCCTCCACCCGCCGGGAATCCTTCACCCTGGTGTACACCTGGGTGGTCTGAATCGAGGAGTGCCGCATCAGCTCCTGCACGGTGCGCAGGTCGGCCCCGTCATCGAGCAGGGTGGAGGCGTACCAGTGCCGCAGAGCGTGCGGCGTCCCGGGCACCCCCGCCCGGCGCATCACCCCCGAGAGGATGTCGGACACGCTCTTGGGGCGCACCGCCTGCCCCGGCCGGGCACTGTTGCCGGGGAACCACCAGCCCGCACGCGGCATCCCGGCGGCCACCTCGGCCAGTATCGGGTGCAGCGGCACCCACGCCTGCTTGCCGCCCTTGCCGGTGACGTGGATGCGGGCCGCACCCAGGTCGATGTCCTCCCCGCGGACCCTGGCGATCTCCGAGACCCGCAGCCCCGCCAGGGCGGCCAGCAGCAGCATCACCCGGGTCCGGTCGCGCATCGGGGTGCCCAGCAGCGCGATCAGATCCTCGTCGGCGACCGGGCGGGGGGACCGCTCAGGGCGGCGCGGCCCCTGCAACATAGTCATCGGGTTGTCGGGGCGGTGCCCCATCATCAGCATCCACTTGAAGAAGCTGGTGAGGTAGGAGAAGTAGGTGGCGGCGGTGGATTGCCCCCAGTGCGGATTGTCGGCGAGGTAGGCCGCGATCTGCATCGGCTCCACGGTGCGCGGGTCTGCCCCGGTGCGGGCCAGGAACTGCCGGATGAGCCGGCGGCGCTCCTCGATGGTGCGTTCGGCGCGGCGCCCGGCCCGCTG
>RGUW01000232.1 GCA_010027605.1 Synechococcaceae bacterium WB9_2_112
CCATGCCGCAGTACTGGGCGGCGGCTGCAATCGGCACCGCCGCAAAGCTCGCTCCTTTGGGCACCAGGTCGCTGTAACTGGTGGGCACAAAGCCGAAGTTGCGTTCGGCCAGCATCTCGAGCCCGTGTTTGGCGTTGGCATCGCGCAGATAGTCGGCCAGCAGGGTGTCAAGCACCACCCCGCCCAGGGCCAGGCCGTGGCGCAGCAGGATCAGCCGGTCGTACTTGGCGTTCTGCAGTGTCTTGGGGTGTTGGGGGCTGGCCAGCCAGGGCGCCAGGGCCGCCAGCACCTGATCCAGCGTCAGCTGGGGTGGTGCCGGGGGCGCTTCGCTCAACAGGTCCTCGGCGACCGGGGGCTGGTGCCCGATCGGGATGTAGGCCAGATCTGCGGGGCCTTCGCCCCAGGCCACACCGACGCCCACCAGCTCCGCTTTGAAGGGGTTGAGGCTGGTGGTCTCGGTGTCGAGCGCCACCGGCGTGGCCGGGTCGTTGCAGGCCATCAGTCGCCCCACCAGCTGCTGCAGCGCCTCTGGCGTGGTGATGAGCTGGGGGTTGAGCTGTGGAGGTGCCGTGCCTGCCTTGCTGGCGTCTGGGCTGGCTGGTTCGCTGCTCGGCGGCGCTGGCTCCGGCGCCGGTTGCGACGAGGCGGCCGAGAACAGCTGGGCGAAGGTGCTCACCTGTTTGGCCAGCGAGTACAGCTCCAGCTCTTCGAGCGATGCCGCCAGCGACGCGGCGTCGACGCTCCCCAGCTCGAGGCGGGGATCTGTGGGCAGGGGAATGTCGACCAGAATCTCGGCCAGATGGCGCGAGCGGTAGGCATCGTCCTTGCCGTTGGCGAGCTTGTCGATCAGCGCGCCTTTGAGGGCGCCTTTGGGGTCCTTGGCCTTGGGACCTGCTGCCTGCAGCTGATCTAGGGCGGTGTAGATGCCGTCAAGGTCGGTGTGGGCCGCCAGCAGGGTGATCGCCGTCTTGGGACCGACGCCTTTGACCCCCGGAATGTTGTCGCTGGTGTCGCCGGTGAGGGCCTTGAGATCGACGACCTCCTCGGGCGTCACCCCGAGCTTGGCGATCACGCCGTCGCGGCGCATCTCGGCGGGGCCGCTGGCTTTGGCATAGGGGCCGCCGCCCATGTAGAGCACGGCGATGTCGCGCTGGTCGTCGACCAGTTGAAACAGGTCGCGATCACCCGAAAGGATGCGCACCCGCCAGCCGGCGTTGGCGGCGCGGTTGGCCAGGGTGCCCAGCACATCATCGGCCTCGTAGCCGGGGGCCATCGCCAGCGGGATGTCGAGGCTCTGCTGCAGGATCTGCTGGAGGTTGGTCAGATCGGCAAAAAAGTGCTCGGGCGCTTCGTCGCGGTGGGCCTTGTAGGCCGCGTCGGCTTCGTGCCTGAAGGTGGGTTCGGCGGTGTCGAAGGCCACCACCAGCCCCTGGGGCCGCAGGCCCTTGCAGGTGTCGAGCGACGCTGGTGGGCACGCCCGCCTTGGTGCTGAGGCCCCCGTCGCCCCCCTTGCTGAACGCATAGAAGCTGCGAAAGGCCAGCGAGTGGCCGTCGATCAGAAGCAGCAGCGGTCTGTCGGATGCTGCCTGGACCGCCACGGCGCTTTGCCTGAATGGCCCCTCAGCCTGCCAGATGTGCGGCTGCGATCTGCTCAACCCGCTCAGCCGTCAGCAAGGCCTGTGCTGTGTCGTGGGCAACAAACAGATCGGCCGGCGCTTCATCGCCTCGCGGTGAAGGACCTCCAGCGGTTCGGTGCTGATGCCCTGCTCGCGGATGGCGGCCAGAGTGGGCATGGGGCCAGGTTGGGGCTGATGTTGTGGAGCTATGGCATGGCACTCACTGGCGCAAAGCAGCCCATGGCGTCACTTAGGAGAGCGCTTCGGGCCTTGATGGAACAAGAACCTGCAAGGCGTCTTGCCCTGCTGGGTAGGACTGAGTCTGAGCCGGTGTCGCCACCGCGTCGCGGCGGATGAAGGTGTGAGCTTGCAGCCTGTCCTCAACGCGAAGGCAGCCTTGAGCCCCTGCCGGCACTATCGCTGGTCACTGCAGCGGCAGTGGCAGCCACGGTTGCCGCCTCTGGTGTTCATCGGTCTGAACCCA
>RGUW01000233.1 GCA_010027605.1 Synechococcaceae bacterium WB9_2_112
CGGCACTGGCCCCGCCTGCCACTGGACACCCACGCCGCACACCCGCCAGGAGCTGCGCAACATCGCCGCTGAGCTGGAGCAGGCCGAGCCATGACCGCGCCCCTCTCCCGCTGCTGCCATGCGCCGGTGGTGGTTGCGGGTGAGCGGAGCACGCATTGGTACGTCTGCACAGCCTGCCAGCAGCCCGCCGATGCATACCTTCAGCAGGCAGGTTCGCAGCTGATCTCTACACCGCTCTCCTTTGATGGCTTGAGCCGTAACCAGACACCACCAAGTGACTTAGGCATGACGATACGCTCCACAGCCCAGCCGCCACCATCACCAAACTCTTCCTTGTAGGTCCCTGTCTGCAGGTGCCAGCGCTGCTCAATGCGCTGCTTGCCTGCACTGGTCAGGCGGTAACAGGGATGAGACACAATAGAGCGCTCATGGTTGTGCCCATTAACAAATACCGAGGCATCTGGAGCAATGTTCGCATACCTACCACCAGCCATGGTGCCCTTGGTAATGATCCCGCCCCATGCGCCGTGGTGGAAGAACAGGGTAATGCGACGTGTGCGCTCGGGTTTGCCGCTTGAGCCGGAACGGTAGAACGTAAACCAGATGAAGCCTTGGTAACGCATGTGCTCAACCGGTGAGCCGTGGCGGTCGCGCATCAGCCGCACGACATTGCCCAGGGGGTCAACCTCGTTATTGTTGAGGACGGCGGTTTCGTGGTTGCCGTCCGACATCATCAGGATGTTCGAGGCAAATGGCGCGAGGAAGTCAGCTGCCTCGGAAAACACCAAGTCGAAGTAGTTGCTGCCAAGGTGCTCAGGCCTGATGCTGCCCTTGCTGGCGCGGCGGTCCCGTTTGCCCTGCATGAGGCAGAGCACATCACCGAAGAAGAGGGCATGACCGTTGCGGCCCTGCGCTTGCTTTAGGTGCTTACGGAGCAGCTCACGATCGCACTTTGGGTTGTCAAGGTGGATGTCTGAGCAAAGCAGGAACTCATGCTGGTCATAGCGTCCGTATGGGATGCGAATCTCCAGCAGCTCAGGACTGTGGCGCACCAGTTTCAACCTGTCATGCGCCATCTAAGCAGTGGCAACCGTTTCAGGTTAAGTTCGGCACCACAGCTCCAGCGTTGATGCGCACCATCCGGCGCTGACTGGCCAACGGCGCCAGGTCGATCAGCTCACGGCCAAATCGCCAGCGAGACTTCCGGCACTTCGTCGCCTCCTCAATCAGAGTTTTGATGTGCCGCTCACTCACGCCAAATGCCTGGGCAGCCTCAGCAATAGTCAGTAGCAGCCTGCCTTCTGGCCTGTGCGCTTTGACACCCCTATCGAAGGAGTAGGTGCTCATAGCGCAGGCTAGATTCCATGGGCTTTCTGGGCCGATCCTATGCCTGCTGTCGGCTATGCACGGGTCAGCACCGACGACCAAGCCGGCAGCCTGCCAGCACAGGTCTCGCGCCTTCAGGCCGCCGGCTGCAGCCACGTCATCACCGACATCGAAACCGGCCGCAGCACCGACCGCGATGGGCTGTTGGAGCTGATGGCAATGGTCCGAGCCGGTCAGGTCACAGAGCTGCTTGTGACCAGGGTGGATCGGCTGGGGCGCGACGCGGCATACACCGATGCCCTGCTGGCCCAGTGCGAAGCGCACAGCGTCAGCGTCCGCGCCCTGGACGGCGGCACCATCGAGACCGCAACGCCACAGGGATTCTTGATGGCACGCCTGCAGACCGGCCTGGCGGAGATGGAAAGCCGGATGCTGTCGCTACGGCTCAGGCGTCAGTTCAGCGTCTACCGCGCCGAGGGTCGTCACCTCAGGCGCCGGAAACCGTTTGGCTACCAGGGCGGTCCCGACCACAGGTTGCAGCCACACCCTGATCACTGGCCCCAGGCGTTGCGAGTGATTGAGGAGCTGCGCATCCAGGGCAGCTTCTCTGGTGTGGCCAGATGGATGACGCAGTGGTGTGAATGGACGCCATCAGCCTGCAACCTACAGAACTGGTTCTGCAATCCAGTAATCCGTGGCCACATTGGCCACCACCGCGACCGCAACACCGGCAAGGGCTGGAAT
>RGUW01000234.1 GCA_010027605.1 Synechococcaceae bacterium WB9_2_112
TCACGGGCCAGGCGGCCAATGAAGCGGTGCTGGCTGGCACGAAGCACAGCGGCGATCAGTTCGTTCATCTAGGCGGTGTGGATGTGAATGTGCATTGCCCAGGGCCGCTAAGCAGCCCAGGCGGCAGGTAGGTCATCAGCGTCGTCGTCGGCCTCGTCGCCATTGCAGCGGGCGACGGTTTCAGCGCTCACGCCGTGCTTCACCAGCTTCTGCAAGGTGGCGACCGGTAACTGATCCAGCGTTTCCGCCTTCCCCTTGCTGATCTCGGCCACCAGGGCGATCAACCCGTCATCTGACAGGCCGGCATCACCACAAGCGGCATACGCCTGGGCCAGTAGCTCAGCATCGGGCCCTGTCTCGGCTGGTGGTGCCGGCTGCACCTCGGCAACCTGCACCGCCTCGATCGGTTGCCCATCGCCGCCTAGCTCCTCAGGCGTGTAGGCGGCAGCGCCGTTCAGCGCATCCGGGCAGTGCGTACGCATCCCGGCCGTCAGCGCACGGCTGAACAGCATCGACTCTGGGTACTTCTTCCAGATCGACTTGTCCGATCTGCGTGTCCTGGTTGCCGTTGCGGCCAAACAGACCAGATGCTGCAAACACCCGCGCCAGGCGGGCCAGGTCATCAACGGAATGGACTTGCAAGCTCAGCCCAGGGCTGGCGGTGGTCGCCAGCGCAGAGCTGGCGGGAGTTGAAGCCATCAGTAGCGGTTTGCGGTGGCTTGTGCCATCCTAGCAATGCGGATGCAAATCTGCACCGCTTTCCCCGCTATGCCGATCCTGCATAACGCCAGGCGGCTAGTACCGGCGTATTGCTGCAGCAAGTTATGACCGTTGGTTTGCTGATCTCTTCATGATCCAGATTCACTGCGCCAGCCACCACGAAGCCGATGCAGCATGGCGACTGCTCGCAGCTGTGCCGCATTGCAGCTTCACGCCTGTCGAGCTGCACCTAGACGGCTTCGGCCTCCTCTACCAAGTCGTCAGGCTTGACGATGGCTCTCAGGCAGCAGTTCGGCCCGCAACTCTGCTGGCCCATAGCTCCCAGGCTTAAGCCCTCGCAGCACGCGCAGCAGCTCGGCCACGGCGTGCAGCTCTGATTCCAGTTCCTCTCGGCTCAGCTGCTCGTCGTCAAACATGACCGCCAGCAGCCGCCGGTGGCGGGCTGCATCAGTAGTGGGATACGCCTTCCTTACCTCAGCCTTTGCCTCGCGTGGGCTCCAGCCACGCTGAACAGCAACATCATTCAGCAGCTCGGCCAGCCGGTCTGATGCCTTCCTCGCATCGCTAGGGGTCATCAGCGCCGTGGCCAGGTACGGCAGCTGCAGATGACCGGCAAACACCGACGCCAACTCCGAAAACCGCAGCGGCTGATCAGGGTGCTCAGGCACCGGCAGCCACTCAGCAGCATCCAGCCATTCGGCCTTGATGCCCCAGCTGCTCTGCGGCCCCAGCTTCTCGCGGGCTGCATCAGGCCCCTGCACCTTCCACAGCCAGATGGCCTCGTTTGCGGCTGCCAGTGCGTCGGTGTTCTTCCAGCTGGCGCCTTTCACGTAATGGCGGTTCTTCGCACGTGAAACCCAGGACGGATCAAGCGCACCCGGCTCACCCTGCCCCCACCCTGCGATGGTGGCAAGCTGCTCATGGCTCAAGCCGGAGCGTGCCAGCCAGTGGTTCAGCAGCGCTGGCACCTGCGCAATGCCACGTTCACGCCGCTCGGTAGCAGGGCGCATGGAAGGGCTGTGATCGCGCGTTTGCATCGCCTGGCTGAAGGTTGCGTAATCACACCGTACCGGAACCGTATTCACATTGGCCAGTAAGGATGCGGTTTGCGTCATCAACGCTGCGGGCGATTCCCGCCCTTCCCCCAGCGCTGCCGATGTGCTCAAGAAATGCCAGCTGCTGTGGCGTCGGCCGCCCACGCTCAGCCTTTACCTCCACGGCGCAGAACACCGCTACGGTCTGGCCCACCATCTCTGGCGTGATGGTCACGGTGCGGTAGCCGATCAGATCGGCGCTGCCAGGGCACAGCCCGAACGTCACCAGCTGCCCACGCTCATCCCGCAACCG
>RGUW01000235.1 GCA_010027605.1 Synechococcaceae bacterium WB9_2_112
CTGCACCCAGGAGCGCTCCCAGCTGCAGAACAAGGAGAAGGCCATGGCCCTGCTAATGGCCAAGCTGCTGGTGATCGCCCAGGAGCAGCGGGCGGCCGAGATCGCCGACATCCGCGGCGACATCGTCGAGGCGGCCTGGGGCAACCAGATCCGCAACTACGTCTTTCACCCCTACCAGATGGTCAAAGACTTGCGCACCCAGCACGAGACCACCGACGTGCAGGGCGTGATGGACGGCGACCTCGACCCCTTCATCCAGAGCCTGCTGCACGCCGGCGTCGAGGTGGGCGGAGAAGCGAGCGATGACTGAGCAGCAGACGCCAGCAAGCCCGCAGACCGGCGACAACCCCAGCTTCGTGAAGCTGGCCATGCGCAACATGGTGCGCAAGGGGCGCCAGAGCCTGCTGCACTTCGGTCTGACGGCTGTGGGCCTGCTCGGTTTTCTTGTGCTGATCGCCACCCTGGGGCGCCCCCAGAGTCCGGGTGGCTGACCCCAATCCCCAGCGCTCGCCAGAGGACGCCGGCCTCGATCTGGATCTGGCGTTTTCAGCCGACCCGGCTCTGACGCCCGATCTGGTGGCGGCCGCTGGCCCCTGGTGCGCAGCCCCTGAGGCCGCTGAATCACGGTGGCATGAGCTCCTGGCCGGCTGGCTTGACCGGCTGCAGGCCAAGCTGCCCGACGCGCTGCGCGCGCCGGCCTACAGCCTGGGGCTCAACCTGGTCGACGACGCCGCGATCGCCGCCCTCAACGGCGACTGGCGCGACAAACCAGGCCCCACCGACGTGCTGGCCTTTGCCGCCCAGGACGACGACCTCGATGGAACGCCGGTGATGCCTCTGGGCAATGCGCTCGAGCTGGGTGACAGCCTTGAGCTAGGCGACATCGTGATCTCGCTCGAGACCGCCGCCCGCCAGGCTCCCGAGCACGGCAACAACCTGGAGCAGGAGCTGCTGTTTCTGGCCAGCCATGGTCTGCTGCACCTGCTGGGCTGGGACCATCCCGATGACACCAGCCTGGCAGCGATGCTGCAGTGCCAGGAGGACCTGTGCAGCAGCGTTAACGTGCAGGCCAGCGGCTCCGTCGCGGGCCTGCCATGAGCACCCCCAATCCCCAACCCTCCTCAGCCACCCTGCAGGCGGCCCCCCGTCGGCGCCGACGGCCCGGGCGCATCGGAGCCTGGACAGTGGCCGGCGATCTGCCGAGCAGCTTCCGCTATGCGGCCAAGGGGCTGATCTACGCCTTCAGCAGCCAGCGCAACTTCCGCATCCACGTGATCACCGGAGCTGTGGTGTTCGGTCTGGGCCTGTGGCTCGGCCTGAGCCTCGAGCGCATGGCGGTGCTGGTGCTCACCGTGGCCGCGGTGCTGGTGCTCGAGCTGCTCAACACCGCCACCGAGGCCGTGGTGGATCTGGCCATCGGCCGCCAGTTCCACCCCCTGGCGCGCATCGCCAAGGACTGTGCCGCCGCCGCCGTTCTGGTGGCAGCCCTCGCCTCGATGCTGATCGCGGCCCTGCTGCTGCTGCCGCCACTGCTGGCCCGGCTCGGCCTTTGAATGGTGCTTCGGCAGGGCCGCGAATGCTTCTCGTTCTCGACAACTACGACAGCTTCACCTTCAACCTGGTGCAGTACCTGGGCGAGCTCGCTGCCGAGCACACCCTGGCGGCCGACCTGCGGGTTGAGCGCAACGACGCCCTGACGCTGGAACAGATCCGTGCGCTGGCGCCCGCCGCGATCCTGATCTCCCCGGGTCCTGGAGATCCCGACCAGTCGGGTGTCTGCCTCGACGTGCTGCGGCAGCTCAGCCCGACGATCCCGACCCTGGGGGTGTGCCTCGGCCACCAGGCCATCGCCCAGGTCTACGGAGGCCGGGTGGTGCGGGCCCGCGAGCAGATGCATGGCAAGACCTCATCGGTGCAGCACAGCGGAGCAGGGATCTTCACCGGGCTGCCCAACCCCCTCACCGCCACCCGCTACCACAGCCTGATCGCCGAGCGTGAATCGCTGCCTGACTGCCTCGAGATCACGGCCTGGCTCGACGACGGCACGATCA
>RGUW01000236.1 GCA_010027605.1 Synechococcaceae bacterium WB9_2_112
CTGGTGGTGACCATCTCGACCGCCAACTTCGGCCCGCCCGAGGTGGCCGACCTGCGCGGCATCGCTGGCCTGAAGATCCCATTCGTGGCCCTGCACACTGCCGGCAGCAGCAACGAATTCTCGCTTGCCTTCACCTGAGCCGTCAGGCTCAGGATTTCAACTCTGAACCACTCACAGCAACCCCATGGGCTTCAAGATCAGCGAGGCCAGCAGCTACCGCTGGCCTGTGGCCGGCGAGGTGGCCGGCGTCCGCTTTAGCTTCAAAGCCGACTTTGCCTTTCTGCCCCAGGAGCGCATCGATTACCTGACCGTCGCATCAGCGCGCCGCCAGGCCCTGCTGGAGCGCGGCGAGGATGATGCCGACCTTCAAGGCGTGACCGCGCGCGCGATTGCCGCCGAGGTGCTCGTGGGCTGGGATGACGTGACCGACGACAACGACGAGCCGGTGCCGTTCACCGCAGCCGCCGCCGATCGGTTCCTGCAGATTCAGGGCGTTGCCGCTGCGGTGGTGCAGGCATGGGGCGAGAGTCTGCAGGGAGCCAAGCGGGGAAACTCCAAGGCGCCGCGCGGTATTGGCTAACCGGCGGCGCTGACGACCTGGAGGAGTCTGCGGCGGCCTGGGGCCTGGAGCTCCCGCCGGAAGTGATCGGCCCGCAGCACTTCGAGGTATGGCCCGAGAACTGGCCAGCCGTTGAGCTGTTCCTGCGCTGCCAGACCCAATGGCGCATCAGCGTGAACGGCAGGGCCGGCCTGGATTATGGCGTTGTGCTCAGCCTGGGTAGCCTGTACCAGATGGCCGATCTGCCGCGCGTTTTGGAGGATCTGCAGGTGATCGAGCACACCATTTTGCTGGAGCAGGCGCGATGAACTTGGATGCGATTCTGCGCATTGGCGCCAAAGTCACCGGCACTGAGCAGGTCGCGCAGTTGCAGGGGAAGCTCAAGGCGGCAGAAGGAGCAGCGCAATCCATGGCCAGCCGTGCTGGGCTGCTCAGCGGTGCGCTGGGCGCTGTGGTCCCAGCGGTCACGATTGGCGGCCTTGGTGCGTTGATCGGCAGCACCATCGAGGCTGGCGACGCGCTCAACGACATGAGCCAGAAAACCGGCGTGAGCGTTGAAGCCCTGGCAAAGTTCAAGAAAGCGGCGGCCACCAGCGGCACAGACATCGAAGCCGTATCAAAGAGCCTGGTGAAGCTGGATCGCGGCCTGTTCAACATTGGCGGCAAGGGTGACAAGGTTGGCCCTGCCTTGGATCGGCTGGGCATCAGCGCGAAGGATGCAGCCGGGAAGCTGAAGAGCGCCGATCAGATCACGCTGGAAGTGGCCAATCGGTTTGCGGCCATGCCCGATGGCGTGGAAAAGACGGCCACGGCTCTGGATCTGTTCGGCAAAGCCGGCGCCGACATGATCCCGATGCTGAACATGGGCGGCCAGGCGATCGACAGCCTGAGCATCAAGATGACCACCGCTTTTGCAAAGAAGGCGGACGACTACAACGACAAGCTGGCCATGCTCTCCGGCAAGGTCGGCGGCCTGGCGGCTGGCCTGACCGTGGCACTGCTGCCCGCTCTTGATGCCATCGCCACTGGGCTCACGGCGGTTGTTGATGGCTTCGGCAAACTGCCGGGACCGGTGCAGGCCATCATCGGCGGCGTGGCCCTGCTTGCGATCAGCCTGGCCGCTTTGGCGCCGATTTTCGCCAGCCTGATCACGGTAGCCACTGCCTTTGAGGGCCTGGCGATTGGCGCCACGATCGCTGGGTGGCTTGGAGCGATCGTGCCGTTGATCACCACCGTGGCCACGTTTGTGGCCGGGATTGTTGGAATGCCGCTGCTGATTGGTGCAGCCCTGGTGGCGGTTGGCGTGTTGGTTTACAAGTTCAGAGATCAAATCTTTGGGGCGTTTAGGTGGCTTGGTGATGCCATTGGCAGCATTGGCGCTGCAATGATCAAGCCGTTTGAAGCCGCCGCCAATGGCATCAGACAGGTGTTGCGGAATGTGGTCAGCTTTGGCGCCAATGTCATCAACGGA
>RGUW01000237.1 GCA_010027605.1 Synechococcaceae bacterium WB9_2_112
TGAAGCCGTTGCTGTTGGCTTGCGTTGCGTACTCAAGGGCGGATTCAAGGCTGGAGTGATAGACGCCACTGCCATCGGCATCAATGCCAACGACCTGAACAATGAACGAATCACTCTTATCAAGGCCGGCGGCAGGAACAGCGAAGCAGTAAGTGGTGGTCATGACTGGCTGGTGAACGGTGGTGGTGGAGCGTCTCCGCCCCGGCCCTCACACTGTAACCCCACCGTTACGCCATGGCACCCCCACCCGTGACCAGTTAACGCATCGTCACAATCGGCTAGACTGACGCCATGACAGCACCTACGCCCCAACGGGAGTCGATCCTGTACCAGGCCCTGCCGGGGCTGGTGGTGGCGATCTGCACGACGGGGCTGACGATCGGCGCCACGTTGATCGGATTCGTCTGGCGGCAGACGATCACCCTGGCGGAGATCAGCAAGACGCTGACGTCGGTGTGCCAAGAGATTGAGGAGAACTCAACCCGCGACAGGCTGCAGGATGAGGCCATCGCGGGGCTGAGGGTGGATCTGGAGAAGCTGCGCAAGCGCTAGACGGTCCTGATGACGCCGTCGAATCCGACGAACGACGCACCCCCCAGCGGTTCTGGCGTCCGGGCCTTCAGGTTGCGCAGGAACGCCACCGAATGCGCCATCCCCAGCTGCAGGCCTGTGAGCAGGCTGGACCGGGAATGGATGCCCGCCCAGCTGCGGCCGACGGCCAGGGCCCACATCATCTGCCGGATCTCGTCATGCACGGACGTGATCTCCAGTGCCGGCAAGGGGCCATCGGCGAACCATGCCAGCAGGATGCCGGCGCAGGCTCCGGCGATCGTCGCATGGCCGCTCGGGTAGTCAGGGTGCAGCGGTGAGCCCTCGGCATAGGTCATCGGCAGGTAGTCGCCCCGCCGATCTCCAGGAAGTCCCGGTGCAGGTTGCCCTGGACGCCCTCACGCCACAGCCGCTCAGGGCGCTCCCTCCCATGCGTGAACTTCACCGCCCAGCAGGATCGCATCGCCTGCTCGGTGACCGTCGCCAGAGCACATTGCAGCGCCAGGGCACCACCAGCGGTCACGAATGGCGCCTCGGCAATCATGGCCGGGAACCTTGAACTCAGCGGCGCCCCGGCTGACAGCAGCTGACAGGCAACGAACAGCGGGATCAGGTAGGGCTGGTCCTGATGGACCAGGCTGGCTAGGGCGCGACCGGTCCACTGGCGATGGGAGCCGAACTGCTGCCGCTCGCTGACCTGCCCCAGCTGTAGGGCCTCGTAGGCCGCCGGCGTGGCGCCATAGCGCCCAGCCCTGATGAGCGGCTCGAACGATACGCGGTTCCATCCCATTGGGATCGACTGCCACAGCAGAGCGCTGGTGCGCCGCCCCAGATCGCCGGGGCCATAGCGGAACATGCCACCAACTCCCGGACGGGTCAGGATGCCAGGGAACGCACCGAGGATCTCGGCGATCCGGCCGGCATCGGGATGGCTGTCGAGGCTGTCCAGGTCGTGATCAATCAGCCACTGCATCGCAGCAGCTTCAAGCAGCTCGCCGGCGGTCTCGCGGCTGTCATCGGCCGGCGGCGGGGGCACGGTGGCATCGAGGCTGGTGTCGGATCGGCGGAAGCCAGCGCGAGGGTTGACGATCTTCCGTGGACCCCAGGTGTGGAACGCCGCGAGTCGTTTGGTCATGTCGGCGAACGGCAGGGCCAGCAGCTGCTGGAGGCCGTAGCCGTCGTGGCCCTTGGAGAAGATGAGGTTCATGGGAGGTTGGCAGGTTGGATGGGCCCCAGCGCAAGGCCAGGGCCCAGACAGGCATCAGATGACGGCGAAGTCCGCGGCGCTCGTGGCCCCGGCGTACGCCTGCAGCACGCAGATCATCTGCGCCTTCTCAGCCCCGATCCCGTCCCGGTCGAAGTAGATCGCCTGGGCCGTGCCGGCGCTGCCGTAGCGCAGGAACGTCGGGGCCGCGGTGGTCGCTTGCTGGTTCAGCTCGTAGTTCACGGCAATCCCAGCCG
>RGUW01000238.1 GCA_010027605.1 Synechococcaceae bacterium WB9_2_112
CCAAGGGGGTGCCGGAGCACTGGATCCGCCGCCAGACCCTGGCCAACGAGGAGCGCTTCGTCACCCCCGAGCTCAAGGCCCGCGAGGGCCGCATCCTGCAGCTCAAGGCCCGCGCAGCCCAGCGCGAATACGAGCTGTTCTGCCAGCTGCGCACGCGGGTGGGGGAGCAGGCCGGGCCGATCCGGGCGGCGGCCCGCCTGGTGGCGGAGCTCGATGCCATCGCCTCGCTGGCGGAGCTGGCGGCCACCGGCGGCTACTGCCGGCCCGAGATCACCGACCCCGCTGGCCCTGAATCCCGGCTGCTGGCAATCGAGGACGGCCGCCACCCGGTGGTGGAACAGCTGCTGGTGGAAGAGCCATTCACCCCCAATGGCATCGGCTTAGGCGCCGAGCCGCATCCCGACCTGATCGTGCTCACGGGGCCCAACGCCAGTGGCAAGAGCTGTTATCTGCGCCAGACGGGGCTGCTGCAGCTGATGGCCCAGATCGGCAGTTGGATTCCGGCCCGCTCCGCCCGACTGGGCATCGCCGATCGGATCTTCACCCGCGTGGGTGCCGGCGACGACCTCAGCGCCGGCCAATCCACCTTCATGGTGGAGATGGCGGAAACCGCCAACATCCTTCACCACGCCACGGCCGCGGCACCGCCACCTTCGATGGCCTCTCGATCGCCTGGGCCGTGGCCGAATACCTGGCCGGCGAGATCGGTGCCCGCAGCGTGTTCGCCACCCATTACCACGAACTCAATGCGCTCGCCGATCAGCTCACCAACGTGGCCAATGCCCAGGTGCTGGTGGAGGAAACCGGCAGTGAGCTGCGCTTCCTGCACCAGGTGGTGGGCGGCGGCGCCAGCCGCAGCTACGGGATCGAAGCGGCGCGGCTGGCGGGGGTGCCGGCGGCGGTGGTGCTGCGGGCCCGCCAGGTGCTGAGCCGGATTGAGGCCAACAGCCATGTGGGCTTGGGCGTGGCAGCCTGAGCCCCTGCAGCTCCATGGATGTCCACCGTGCTGAACCGCCTAAGGCAACGCCTGGGTCGCGTCACACCCGGCCGCTCCGACGGCAGGCCTGGCCAGCGCTGGGAATACAAAGTGGTTCAGATGGTGGCCCAAGAGTCGGCAGACCCCAATGACGCCAGCAAACGGCTGGGTGGTGCTCTGAGCGCTGAGGCCCTGCGCAACCAGTTTCCCGAGCATTACGGGGGCGGCAATGGACGCCAACAGATCAGCGACTTTCTGAATCTCTTGGGTGAAGACAGCTGGGAACTGGTGCAGGTGCAACAGATCGGCGGGCTGCCGCTGATGATCTTTAAACGCCCAAGGCAGCTGACAAGCCCCAACGGTTTGGCTACAGAAGGGGCAACGGCACCCCATCGCCATGCCGAAGCGCAACGCTGACAACGAGCAGCTCACCCATCTCGGGTGGCAGAACCCTGCCTCAGCAGGGCAGGGCGACCAGGACCATCTTTGGCTTCAAGACCCTTGGCCAGGCTCCAGCGCGAATGGGGCCCAGACCCAAGGATCGGTCATTCAATTTCTGGATCCCGCGCTGAGCTCCAGGGAGGAAGATTCCCCAAGGGGAGCTGAAGCTGGTAACGACGGTCATGCGGCCGATGGGATCCTGTTCCATGAGGTGTCCGACAGCCCGGTGGAAGCGCCGGCCTTCCTATGGAGCGGCACCGATACCGATGCCAACGCATTGGCTGAGCCGATCGTGTTTGGTGAGCGGGCTGATGCAACGGTGTTCAGCTAATCCAGATGCGCTAAGTAGACGCATTGACTAGCGACCTGGCCAACCGGATCGGCAGCGTGGCCTCGGTGATCACCGTGGTGGCCTTCCTGCCGCAAGCCTGGAAAATCTGGCGGCATGGGGATGCCGCGTCGATCTCCCTGCGCACCTACCTCTTGCTGGTGAGCGCGAGCGCCCTGTGGACCTGGTTTGGCGTGGTGATCGCGTCGGTGCCGGTGATCATCACCAACAGCATCTGCCTGGTG
>RGUW01000239.1 GCA_010027605.1 Synechococcaceae bacterium WB9_2_112
GGTCAACGCGGTGGACGATCACCCGATCGGCACAAATACCGATCAGCGCAGCTTATCTATGCAATCAAAGCTGCTGATTGCTTGAACCATGCTTGAGAGGGCGAGATCCCAGCGATAGCCATTGATCCGCAATTTGATCGAAAATGCTGATCAATGCGCTCACACGAGTTTGTGATCAGATCTCGACACAGAACCGGTTACGTTTGCGGCGTCGTCAATTCCCGATAGGAACTCCACCGAGCAGTTCCCATCATCAACACTTTCCTTTTTGTTGATGGGTTCCACTGCCGGCGCGCCACGTCTTTCCCAGTGGCTGCTGCGTTAATCGCGGCGAGTTTCGCCTGTTATGCGTCGCTTTCTTCTTCTGGGCGGTTCCGCCCTCCTGCTCTCTGGCAGCTCCGCCCTCACCCCGGCTTTCGCCACCACGGGACGCGTTGCAGCCGCCGAGAGTTCCCAGCCCGTTGAGCTGGCCATCCGCAGCGTGGAAGGCCCTGAGGTGCTGGAGGAGCAACCGCTGAAGCCCGCAGCCCCGGCTCTGCCGATCGCCACCCCCTCCGAGGAGCCCCGGGTGCGCCAGGTGAGCCGCGGCCAGGCCAGCTGGTACGGCCCCGGTTTCTACGGTGGCCGCACCGCCAGTGGTGAGGTGCTGCGCCAGGGCAGCCTCACCGCCGCCCACCGCAGCCTGCCCTTCGGCACCAAGGTGCGGGTCACCAACCTCAACAACGGCCGGAGCACGATCGTGCGCATCAACGACCGTGGCCCGTTCCACAGCAGCCGTGTGATCGATCTGGCCCACGGTGCCGCCAGCCAGCTGGGCGTGGTGGCCAGCGGCGTTGCCAGGGTCAAGCTGGAAGTGCTCCAGTAAGCCGCAATCCAGCGACCCAACCCTGTTCAATGCTGCACAGGCCTGTTCAGTAGGGTCGCTGCAGCGGACATCAGCCGTGCAGCTGCTGCAGACCAGGGCCGAACTGCGGCAGTGGCGACGCCTTGAGGGCGCCAAGCCCCTGCACTTCGTGCCCACGATGGGGGCCCTGCACGGGGGCCACCAGAGTCTGATTCGCCGCGCCGCCCTGGCCGTGCCGCAGGGGCAGCCCCGGGTGCTGGTCAGCGTGTTCGTCAACCCGCTGCAGTTCGGCCCCCACGAGGATTTCGAGCGCTATCCCCGCAGCCTTGCGGCCGACCTGGAGCTGGCGGCCGCCGCCGGGGCCTCAGCCCTGTTCGCCCCCAGCGTGGCGGAGCTCTATCCGCAGGGGGACGCCGAACTCACCCGCATTCAGCCGCCGGCTTCGCTGCAGCAGGGCCTCTGCGGCCGCCACCGACCTGGCCACTTCGATGGGGTGGCCACGGTGGTGCTGCGGCTGCTGGGCCTGATCCGGCCGGATCGGCTGCTGCTGGGGGAAAAGGATTGGCAGCAGTTGGTGATCCTGCGGCGGGTCATCCACGACCTGGGCCTGCCAATTGCCGTGCAGGGGGTGCCGACGCTGCGGGAGGCCGATGGCCTGGCGATGAGCTCCCGCAACCGCTACCTGGATCCCGAGCAGCGCCGCCAGGCCGCGACCCTGCCGAAGGCGCTGGCCCAGGCCAGCGACGATCGGGGCACCGCCGGCGCCGGCACGCCGCTGGAGCTGGCGCCAGTGTTGGCCAGGCTGCGCGCCCGACTGGAGCAGGCCCAGCTGGTGGTGGACTATGTGGAGGCGGTCTGCCCCACCAGCCTGCAGCCCCGATCCCAGTTGACGGGGCTGACCCTGCTGGCGGCGGCGGTCCACTGCGGCTCCACCCGCCTGATCGACCACGTGTTTCTGATGAACCGAGCCCCGATCGTTGCCATTGATGGCCCTGCCGGTGCGGGCAAAAGCACGGTGACGCGAGCCTTCGCCGAACGGCTGGGCCTGATCTACCTCGACACCGGGGCCATGTACCGGGGCGTCACCTGGCTGGCGCAGACCCGTGGCGTCGACCCTGCCGACGCCAACGCCGTGGAGCC
>RGUW01000240.1 GCA_010027605.1 Synechococcaceae bacterium WB9_2_112
ATAGCTATTGGCGCCAAAAACCTGGCCCGCCACCATGTCCGGTGCGCCGTCCAGTTTTCGCTGACGGAAATCGGTGGCCAACAGCCACAGCAACTCAAACAATTGCCCCCCGTGCTCGAAACCCCTGGCTTGTTCCGCTGCGTTCCAGGCGCTCTCCAGCACCAACAGGCTCCCGGGGCAGAGCTCCTCACTGATCAGCTGCAGGCAGGCCTTCGGCTTGAGCCGTTCCTTGTTTGCGATGCTGCGCAGGCCACTGAGGAGCCGTTCTGCCATCTCAGGTTCAGCCTTGCCAGCGGCCGTCAGCGCCCAACCCCCCGGTCCATCGCTAGCGACGGATCCACCCGCCTGCTGCCAATAGTCCAGCTCGAACTGGAGTGTTGAGACCTGGTTGCTGATTTGGGCCAGTTGGTCTTCTAGGGCCTGGTTCTCCGCTAGCACCAACTGCAGTTCCTGGTCGCGCAGGTCGAGCTTTTGCTTGAGCTCGCCCTCTACGCTCGAAGCCAGCTCCATGGCTTGCTCGCCCTGTTCCTGGGCCTTTTCGGTGCGCCTCTCCCAGGCCGCCTTGTTGAAGTCGAACTCCCGGCGCAGGCGCCGTTCCTCCGCCTGGCTGGTTTCCAAGCGCCGGGCAATCTGCTCTTGCTGCTTCTCGAGGTCTTTGAGCCGCTCATTGCGCTCCCGTGCACGCGTGGATTCGCTGGGCACACCAAACAGCGAGCGAATCAACTGCTCCCAGGGGTAATGGCGGCCGTCTTGGCTGGGGTAGTAGCTGTAGCCGCATTTGCTCACGTCGTAGGTGGCAGCTAGCAGCTCCTGCAGCTCGCGGAAGGCAGTTTCGGTGCAACTCATCACAAGCCGAAGCTTGTCGGCTCCGGTGGTGCGATCGAAATCCCAAGCAAACGTGCTGGTGACTCCAAGCTCCCGCAGACGGCGACTGGCCTTGGGGATGGGGATGGAGATCTGAAGCCGGAAGGCATCCCGCCGGGACGTGGTGGTGAGCCCGGTCACCACCGCATCCAGGCCCGTAGCAGCTTCCGGGACTTCGGCAGCGATCAAGGCCGCCATGTCTTTTGGGACATAGCCGATCCACTGCTCCTGCCAGAAGACCTTGACGGCATTGCGATCCCACTCGTTTGTTGGCTCATGCAGCAGGATGAGTGGATCGCCGATGGCGATGCCGAGCTCCATCTTCTCGGCGGCGTGGTCAAGCTTGTAGGCCAGGAAGGTCTGCAGAATCTCGCCGCTGTTCTGCTGCTGGCGCTTGCGGCGTGCAGCCTGGCGCTCGGCACTGGCGGCCTGATCCAGGTGCTGAAGCCGGCTAAGCAGGTTGTCCTTGGGCGCCATGGCCCCAGCTCAACGATTGGGATCAGGCTAATGAACGCAGCCTGGGTGGGGCTTGGGCGTTAGACGCCGGCCAGCTCCACCACCTGATCCGCAAAGGATCCATAGGCGTTGGGGTCACACGTAAGCAGGATCACCTGCAAACCGCGATCCACGGCAGTGCTCAGCATGCGTTTCACCAGGTCAATCCGGTCAGGGTCTGAGTTGGTGAACGCGTCATCGAACACCAGCGGCAAGCAGCCGTCATGGGCCTCCTTGAGCACATCCGCCATCGACAGCCGCAGGGCTGCCGCCAGCTGCTCGCGCATGCCGCCACTGAGGGCTTCAAAGTCGTAGAACTCCTGGCCGCGCCGGAGCTGCAGGCCTTGGAAGCCTTTGCTCGGGTCATAGTCGAGGCGAGCGGCTTGGCCATCGGGCACCAGCGGCTTGAGGTAGTCGCCGATGGCGCGGGCCAGGGGTTCGCTGTAGCGACTGGACAGATCTGCCTGGGCCTTCATGAACTCATCCCGCAGCAGCTCGTGGGCTTTGGTGAGCCGCACGAGCTGACGGTGCTCGGCCTCGGCGATCTCCAACTGCAGGCGCGCTTGCTCCACTGCCGCGAAGGGGTCGTCGCTGCTGATCGTGTCGCAGCGTTGTTTGGCCGC
>RGUW01000025.1 GCA_010027605.1 Synechococcaceae bacterium WB9_2_112
CGCCAGCAGGTCGGTGTCGAGGGGGACGTAATCAGGAGTCCAATACGTGTCGCGGTACTCCTTGACCCCAGCGTCGTACTTCTTGCTCATGGAGGTTCTCCAGTTGGGTCGGGTTAAAGGGCGGGTTGGAATGACAACGGGTCAACTCAGCTGCGAGCGACCGCGCTGATCAGACGACCTCAGTCCTTCGAACCAACGAAGCCGGCGCTGCCAGCCAGGGCCGGTTCCACTTCGCGATGGGGGCGGGCGATGATGTGAGCGGCCACCAGACCGTCACCGACGCGCTCGCAGGCATCGGCGCCAGCGCGCACAGCAGCGTTCACGGCACCGGTCTCGCCACGCACCATGACGGTGACGTAGCCGCCGCCGACGAATTCGCGGGCGATGAGGCGCACTTCGGCAGCCTTGGTCATGGCGTCGGCCGCTTCGATCGCGGGCACCAGGCCGCGGGTCTCGATCATGCCGAGGGCGATGCCCATGGTTTCGTTTGCCATTACCTGCTCCTTGAGGAGGGGGGTGGAATGTTCGCCCACAACCTTGGTCTGTGGGCAAACCCTCCGTCAAGGCATTTGGGGCGCCGCAGCCATCACGGTTCCTGGGACGGTTCAATAAGCAGAACTGATGCGTTCAAAACAAATCGTTAGGCAATCCTTGCGCAGCAGGTCCTGACAGAGGCTTGCAACGGTGTTCACAGGTACAGAGACAACGCTCTGATCCAGTGCTCAGCCCCGGTGCAGAGCCCTAAAGAGGCTCGGCGTCGGCCACGAACCCCACCCCACCGAAGTGGTTCAGCAATGGCCTGACGGCCGTTGCAATCGCCTCAAGCTGGGCCGCCTCGCAAAACACCACCACGTGGGCGTTGGCACCGAAGCCACTGAAATCCATGCCTTCGGAGACTGTGCCCCCATGGCCCAGCCCGGTGACATGGCGCATCACCGTGTAGCCGGGTGCCCCCGCCTGGCGCAGCGTTCCACACAGCCGTTCCAGCTCTGGCTCCGCAACAATGAGATCGAGGCGTTTCATGGCGATCAGGTGGCGGGAATGAAGCGCTGCAGGGCTGCCATGTAGAGCGGGATCCCCACCACGATGTTGAAGGGAAACGTCAGTCCCAGCGAAGCGGTGATGTACAGGCTCGGATTGGCCTGCGGCACGGTCATGCGCATGGCGGCGGGTACGGCGATGTAACTGGCACTGGCACACAGCACCATGAACAGCAGGGCATCCCCCTGGGGCAACCGCAGCACCACCGCCACAGCCAGACCGACCGCGGCATGCACAAGCGGAGCCAACAGGGCAAACGCGATCAGAAAGGCGCCGGTTTCACGCAGCTCCCTCAGGCGCTGGCCGGCGACGATGCCCATGTCAAGCAGAAAGAAGCTCAGGGCTCCGTAGAACAGCTGCTCGGTGAACGGTTCCATCTTGGCCATGCCCGCAGGGCTGAAGGCGGCGCTGAGCACACCGATCAGCAGCGAACCCACCAGCACCAGCACTGAGCTGTTGAGGAAGGCCTCGTGCAACAACCCTCCCCAGCCCAGGCCAGGGCCGCTGTCGCGGGGGGTCGTGAGTCGCACCAGCAGCAGGCCGATGATGATCGCCGGCGATTCCATCAAGGCCAGCGCGGCCACCATGAAGCCATCGAACGGCACAGCCAGGGCTCCGAGAAAGGTCTCGGCGGTGATGAAGGTGACGGCACTGATCGAGCCGTAGGCCGCCGCCAGCGCAGCCGCGTTGTACGTGTCAAAGCGGGTGCGCAACAGCAGAAAACTGGTGATCGGCACCAGCAGAGCCATCGCCAGCGCTGCCGTGATCGTGAGCACGACCAGTCGATCGAGGCCGCTGTGCTGCAGCTCCATGCCGCCCTTCAGACCGATCGCGAGCAGCAGATACAACGAAAACAGCTTCGGCAGTGGTGCGGGGATCTCCAGATCCGAGCGCAGCACCACCGACAGCAACCCGAGGCCGAAAAAGAGCACGGGGGGCGACAGCAGGTTCTGGAGCACCAGCGAGGAATCCATCGGCTGCAGCCCAGACCTCAGGGTTTCAAGCTAGGTCGCTCTGTGGTCAGCAGCTGCTGATCCGAAGCACGTCGTGGTGGCCCAAATCGAGTCCTGATTCCTAGCCTTGCTGCGGAACCGGTGCCTCCGGACCTGTTCGGGGGGTGGACTGTTCAACCCAGCCGGTTCCCTCTCTTCCTGAAGCCTCCAGGCACAATGGCCGGGCCCCTGGCAAGTCGGTCTTGGTTGTTCTGGTGATCGCCAGCGGCAATGCGCACAAGGTGGCGGAGATCGCCGGCATGCTCGGCGATCTGCCACTGGAGGTTCAGCAGCAGCCCCGGGGCCTGTCGATCGAGGAGACCGGCAGCACCTACCTGGCCAATGCCCGGCTCAAGGCCGAGGCAGTGGCCCAGCTGACGGGCCAGTGGGCCCTGGCCGACGATTCGGGCCTCGAGGTGGATGCCCTGGGCGGAGCTCCCGGCATCTACTCAGCCCGCTATGCCGCCAGCGATGCCGAGCGCATCAGCCGGCTCCTGGGTGAACTGGCTGACACGCCCTACCGCAGTGCCAGTTTCAACAGCGCCATGGCCCTGGCAGGCCCGGATGGGATCACCGTGCTGGAGTCCCAAGGCATCTGCCGCGGCGAGATCCTGCACAGCCCCCAGGGCTGCGGAGGTGGCTATGACCCGATCTTCTGGGTGCGCGAAGCCGGCTGCAGCTATGCCGAGCTCAGCGAACACCTGCGGCTGAAGCTGGGCAGCCGGGGCAAGGCGGCCCGGCAGATGGCGGCCGAACTCAGGGAACTGCTGGGGCTGGCCTCAGCCCTGGGCTGAACGGTTGACCTCATTGACCGCCCGCATCGCCGCGGCGGCCGCCTCCTCGACATCGCCCTCGCGGCCCGCCAGGGTCAGGCGGCCAAACGCACCGACCGCCTTGACATCGACCACGGTGATGTTGGAAGCCTTCTCGGCTTCATTGGCGGCGATCAGCACGTAGCCGGCGGGCTCGGTCTCCAGGATGAACATGCTCATGCCCGCCTGGATCATCGAGCCGCGGCGGTTCTGGCGGTTGATCAAGACCGCATGGTCGGGCGTGATCGCGCGGATGATCTCGGTCCAGCTGACCTCGCAGCGGCTGCGGCGGTTGACACTGCTGCCGATCGCCTCGAGCACCACGTCGCCCGAATGCAGCACATTGCTCTGGTCACGGTGGTAGAGCGCCAGGGAGCCGAAGGCCCGCTCAACGATCATCTGGCCCAGGCGCACGGTGCTGGCCTTGAGGGCGATGTCGGTGACCCGGTGCACGGCCATGCCCGGTGAGACCTCGAGCCACAGGCAGGCATCACCGGGGATCGGCAGAAAGCCCTGACTGACGGTGCCCATGTAGGCCGCCAGCTGGGGTTGCAGGCTGTCCAGAAAGACGTAGGTGCGCAGCTCGATCGACTCGACATGGCTCGATTCACGCGCCAGGCGCGAGGTCTCGCTGTCGGTGGTGATCACGCAGCTGGCGGCCGAGGGGTGCAGGTCAGCGCCCCCGACGGCCCGCGCAATGCCCAGACCGAGGTCGGTCCCGGTGACTTGCACCGGCCGCGAGCGTCGCCTGGAAGTGGACTCGGGCAAAGATTCAGGCGCTCGCTGCGGCAGCCATCGCGCAGAAGATGGCTGACTTTACGGCCAGGGGTACGGACTCTTGCGCCACCGCCTGCAGCCGGTACCGTCCGCCCATCCATGCCTGAATCGCCAATGGCTGCCAAGCGTTCTTCGTCCAACGGCACTTCCAACGGCACATCCAACGGCACTGCCAGCGGGTCAACCAAAACCACCAGCGTGCTCACCGGCGAGGGCGGCGCCGATCACGGCGACGTGCGGCCTGAGCAGGCGCTGGCCCTCGTGGGCATGGGGTTGCTGCAGAAAATGGCTGCCAACGGCGAACTGCCCTGGAGCTGGAGCGAGAGCGAAGACGGTGGTAGCTGCGATGCCACGGCCCTGCGCAACCGCCTCGAGCTCACCGACCTGGCCCTCAGAACCGGCGCGCCACTGAGCACGGCCGAAGTGACCTATCTGATGGGTGCACGTCCGGGTGCTGCGGTGGTCGAGCGGGGCGGACTCAAGGCCCGACGCGTCAGCCGCAACGTGTGGAAACTGAGCCAGAGCAACGGAAGCAGCGAAAGCAACGGCTTCAGCGGTTTCAACGACGGTCGCCGCCGCTTCGGTTGAGGCGGCTCGGGGTCAGCCAACTGCGATAGCGGCCGGAGTGGTTGACCCATCAGCAGCACTGCACGGAACCATCAGCAAAGCCTCTGACATTTCGCGCCACTTCGCTTGTGACGTGGCCCCATGACCCTGTCCTGGCTTGCGACGGCCTGGCTGATCCCTCTGTATCCCCTGGTGGGATCGGCCTTCAGCCTGTTGTGGTCTCCGGGGCTGATCAAGCGCACCGGTCCACGGCCCAGCGGTTACATCAACCTGCTGCTGGTGACCCTCGCCTTCGCGCACAGCCTGCTGGCCCTGATCAGCCTCCACAACAACTCGGCGGCAGGGGCTGCAGCCATCTATGCCCCCCCGAGCTTCGCCTGGACCTGGGTCAACACCGCTGGCCTGCGCATCGGTTTTGACGGATTGATCAGCGAGCCGGCTCTGATCGCCATGACGGTGATCACAGGTCTGCACGTGCTGGTGCAGATCTTTTCGATCGGCTACCTCGAAATGGACTGGGGCTGGCCGCGTTTCTTCGGCAGCCTCAGCTTCTTTGAGGCCGGTCTGTGCGGCCTGGTGCTCACCGATTCGGTGTTCTTCAGCTACGTGCTGCTCGAACTGCTGACCATCGGCACCTACGTGATCGTGGGCACCTGGTACAACCAACCCCTGGTGGTCAAAGGGGCCCGCGATGCCTTCTTGACCAAGCGCATCGGCGACATCGTGCTTCTGGCCGGGGTGATCGCCCTGCTGCCGGTCACCGGCACCTGGAACTTTCATGGACTGCAGGGCTGGGCGGCTGACCTGATCAACAACGGCCAACCCCTGCCCGTGGGCTTTCAACTCATTGTTCTGGCTCTGATCGCGGGCCCGATGGGCAAATGCGCCCAGATCCCCCTGCACCTGTGGCTCGATGAAGCCATGGAAAGCCCCCTGCCCTCGACCGTGCTGCGCAATTCTGTTGTGGTGATCGGCGGCGCCTGGGTGCTGCTGAGGCTCGAGCCGCTGATCGAGCTGAGCTCTCTGGCCCGGAGCGTGCTGGTGGTGGTCGGCGGCACCACAGCCCTGGTCGCCTCCTTGATCGCCCTGGGCCAGGTCGATGTCAAACGGGCCATGAGCTTTCTGGTGAGCAGCTGGCTGGGTCTGCTCTTTGTGGCCGTGGGTCTTGGCGGCATCAACGTCGCCGATCACCTGATGCTCGTCTACCCCCTGCCCATGGCCGTGATGCTGATGGCGGTCGGCACGATCGTGATCGGCAATGTGACCCAGGACCTCACCCAGTTGGGGGGGCTCTGGAGCCGACGCCCCCTTGTGGGTTTGGCGTTCCTGAGCGGCGCGGCGGGACTGATGGCGCTGCCTCCCTTCGGGGGCTTCGCCGCCCTGCGCGAATTGCTGGAACTCACGGTCAACAGCGAGCTGCCCTGGCTGCTGGGTGGGCTGGTGCTGATCACCAATGCCCTGATTAGCGCCTCACTGATGCGGGTGTTCGGCCTGATCTGGGGCGGCGTTCCCAAGCCGTTCACCGTGCGTTCGCCTGAAGTGCTGTGGTTGATGGTGCTGCCGACGCTCGTGCTGATGGGTCTGGTGCTGCACATTCCGCAACTGCTGGTCCACATCGGCGTCTACCAGCTCAACCCGTTGCCCGGCTGGGGACCATTGGCCTGGCCACTGGTTGTCTCAACCATGGTCGGAGCCGGAAGTTCCCTGTTCTTCTACCTGCGGCCCCACCCCTTGGCCGAACTGCCCTCAGGCCTGGGAGGAATCCAGCACTGGCTGGCTGAAGACATGCACACCGAGAGCTTCTATCACCGCACCGTGGTCGCTCTGGTGGTGGGTCTGGCCAAGCTGAGCGCCTGGAGCGACAGCGCTCTGGTGGATGGATTCAGCAGCGGCAGTGGACAGGCCGCCATGGCCGGAGCCCGCAGGCTCAGCCTGACCACCAGCGGGAACTCCCAGGCCTACGCCTTGTCCCTGGTTCTTGGCGTGCTGGTGATGGCCGCCTGGCTTCTGGCCCGTTGAGGACCCCATTGAGAACACTGCAATGACCCTGCTTCTGCTTCTTCTGATTCCTCTGGCGGCGGGGGTGCTGCTGCCGCTTCTGCCGCTGCCCGCGGCCACAGTGCGCTCTGGAGCCCTGGTCGCTGCGCTGGCCCAGCTTGGCCTCGGACTTTGGCTGTGGCGACACCCATCTGACGATCTCTCGCTCAACTGGCTGCCCCAAATCGGCCTCAGGCTTGATCTCGGTCTCGACGGCCTGTCGTTGCCGCTGGTCTTGCTGGCCGCGCTGTTGACGGCAATGGCGATTCTGACGAGTCCTCAGGATCAAAACCGCCCACGCCTGTTTTACGGGCTGATGCTCGCGACCAACCTTGGTTTGGTTGGGTCGTTCCTGGCCCGCAACGCCCTGCTGTTCGTCCTTGCCTATGAACTGATCCTGATCCCCACCACCCTGCTGGTGGCGATCTGGGGTGGCCCCCGACGTGCCGGGGCTGCCGTGCGTTTTCTGCTGTATGGCGCGATCTCCGGCATCGCCCTGCTCACGGCAGTGCTGGCCTTTGGCTGGCTGCAGAACGGTGGTCTCGACTTCAGTTTCAGGGCCCTCGCCGAGCACACCCTCCCATCAGGTCAGCAACGCTGGATCCTGGCGTTGGTGCTGCTGGCCTTTGGCCTCAAGCTCCCCGTTGTGCCGCTGCACGGATGGCAGCCCCTCACCTACAGCGAAGCTCCGACACCGGTGGCCATGGTGCTGGCGGGGGCAGTGTCGAAACTCGGCGCCTATGGCCTGTTGCGCTTCGGCATTGAATTCCTGCCCGATGCCTGGACAGCCTGGGCCTCCTGGATCGCTGCCGTGGGAGCCATCAGCGCCATCTATGGCGCCCTCAATGCGATCGCCCAGCTCGACATGCGCAAGCTGGTCGCCTACAGCTCCCTTGGGCATATGGGCTTTCTGCTGCTGGCTCTCGCCGCCGCAACACCCCTGAGCCTGCAGGGCGTGATCGCGCAGATGCTGGCCCATGGTCTGATCATTGCCCTGCTGTTCTGCCTGGTGGGGCTGATCGAGACCAAGACAGGAACCCGTGCGATCCCCGAACTCTCGGGTCTGCTCAATGCCCAGCGTGGCTTGCCCTTCACGATGGGCCTGATGCTGTTGGCCCTGATGGCAGCCGCCGGCGTGCCCGGTCAAGCGGGCTTCGTCGCTGAACTGCTGGTCTTTGAAGGCAGCTGGGTGGCCTATCCATGGCCAACCCTGGTCTGTCTGTTGTCGTCAGGATTCACGGCCGTCTATGCCGTGCGCCTGTTCAACCGGGTCGGCTTCGGACGACTCGACAATGCCAAGGCCGACTGGGCCAGCACCAGCTGGAGCGAACGGGCTCCGGCTCTCGTGCTCACGGCCTTTGTGGTCCTGGGAGGCATCTGGCCCACCCTTCTGACCGGACTCAGTGAAGGCGACACGGCCCCCCTGGCCCTGCGCTCAAGCGAGGCCGTGACCGTGATCGCGACGTCGACCCCCCAGGAGCTCAACGCATGACCCTCCCCGCCACCGCCCCTGCAGCTGCAACCACGACGCCGCTGATCCCGCCGTCGACCCACCGTTATGCCGAGGTGATTCATCGGCTGGAGGCGGGCGGTTCGATGTTGCCCGACACCCCCGAGAACCTCAAACAGATCATCGGTATCTACAAGGCCTATGCCGTGCCGATGGACTTCTACTGGCGCGATCTGCTGTACATCGCCGAGAAGGTGTTTCTCAACCCACTGCCGGCGTTCAAGTACTTCATCTCCCAGGAGTACCTGGACAGGCCCAACAGCTATGCCGGGGACCAGTCCAAGCTACGCATCTGGCGCGGTGGTGAGAAAGCACACCCCGAGCTGCTGGAGTTCATGGCCCGCGGTGAGACGGGCAAGATGCCGAAACTCCTGCATCACCTCTGGCACGACCGGGTGAACATGGAGTTCGCCGAGGCCTGCATGCAGGCCATGCTCTGGCACCAGGGCATGGGTGGGCGCTTCAACGACTACCTGGACAGCGACGCCTACAAGGCGAATGCCGATCGGGCGATCCGGGCCTACTTCAGGGGCAACCCACTGATGCTTGGCCTGTACAAGCTGTTCCCGGAGATGTTCCTGGAGCAGGTCCGGCAACTGTCGTATTACGCCAACCTGGGTCTGTTCTGGGAGGTGATGGCTCCGGTCTTCTTCGAGATGAGCGACATCTACGACGAGGGCGGGTTCAACGGTGTGCCCGATGCGATGGATTTCCTGGTGAACGGCATCTTCGCCGTGGCCGGCCGTCCCATCTACCACCACGTGTTCATCGGTGGTGAGTGCTACGAGATCATCCCCAAAAGCGAAGGCTTCACCTGGCTCTATGAAGCCGCTCTGCCCTATGTGGAGGCCGTCTTCTACCGCACCTCACCGTTCCGCGGCACCAAGAGCTACAACGCCCAGGCCGGGCAGGTGCCCAGCGACCAGGCCGACTTTCACTACGGCATCCTCTATGCCGACGTCTACCCCGTGGGCTCAGCAGGCATTCCGCCGACCCTCCTGATGCAGGACATGTTGCACTTCCTGCCGCCCTATCTCAAGGAGATCTACAAGCAGCACAAGCGCGGTGAGGAAGACGAGCTGATTCAGCTCGGCATCACCTTCCAGCGCTCGATGTACAACGTGACCTCGGCCGTGATCCAGGCCCTGCGCTGCGCCCTGCTCTACCCGCTCGACGACACCGACCCCGAGCACCTGATGGCCAACCGGCGCTTCTTTGAAGCCCAGATGGATCGCTTCCTGCGGCCCGAGGCTCGCCTGAGTGACATCCAAAGCCAGGACTACCGCTGATCGCCGTTTCACCCACACCACCCATGGCCACGATTCTCGAAACCGCAGCCTCAGCCGGCTGCTTCAACACCCTGCTGGCCGCTGTCGATGCAGCCGGCCTGCGCGGTGCACTCGAAAGCGCCGGCCCCTTCACCGTGTTCGCCCCGGTGGATGACGCCTTTGCAGCGCTTCCCCCCGGCACGGTGCAGACCCTGGTCGACAATCCACCACAGTTGGCGCGCATCCTGAAGTTTCACGTGCTCGCCGGAGCCCACCAGCGCGCCGAACTGGTGGGCCAGAACGCATGGGCAAGCCTCGAAGGCGCACCGGTGGCCATCCGCCGCAGTGAACCCTTCGAGGTCAAGAACGCGACGGTGGTGAACGCCGACATCGCTTGCGACAACGGCGTCGTGCACGTGATCGACCGGGTGATCCTGCCGGGCTGAGTCAGCCCTTTCCACAGCTCAGCCCACTTGCTCCAGCGCGATCGCCAAGGCGTCGTAACACTGCTGCAACTGCAGCTCACTGATGCACAACGGCGGCAGCAGATAAACGGTGTTGCCCAGGGGGCGCAGATACACACCCCGGTCCAGGCAAGTGCGCTGGATCTGCTTACCTACCGGGTTGAGGTAACCGCTGGCACCGGCGACGACGTCGAAGGCGGCGATGGTGCCCAAGCAGCGTGGACGACCCACCCGCGGATGCTGGGCCAGCTGCTCGAGCCAGGGCCGATGGCGCGCCTCGAACTGCTGAAACCGTTCAGGGTCGGCCTGGAGCAGGTCAAGGCTGGCCAGGGCCGCCGCGCAACCCAGGGGGTTGGCGGTGAAACTGTGGCCATGGAAAAAGGTCAACGCAGGATCACGACCGATGAAACCCTGATAGAGCCGTTCACTGGCCATCGTCACCCCCATCGGCAGAAAGCCTCCGGTGAGTCCCTTGGACAGGGCCATCAGATCGGGCTGCACACCCGCTTTCTGGCAGGCAAACAGGCAACCGGTGCGACCGAAACCGGTCATCACCTCATCGGCGATCAGCAGCGCTCCGGCCGCCCTGGTCCGCTCGGCCACAGCGCGCACAAACGCGGGGCGGACCAGGCGCATGCCCGAAGCTCCCTGCAGCAATGGCTCAAGGATCACCGCCGCGGTCGGCGTCTGCAGGGCAATGTCGAGTTGATCGAGCGCCTGCTGCTCAGCGCTCTCGACAACGTTGTCACCCCAATGGGTGTGGGGCCAGGGAACCCGGGCCACATCAAACAGCAGACGCTGGAACGGTGCCGTGAACAGGGAGCGCTCACCCAGGGCCATGGCACCAACGGTGTCGCCGTGGTAAGCGCCGTCAAAGGCAATGAGCCGCTGACGCGACTCACCCTGGTTGGCCCACCACTGCCAGGCGATCTTGAGCGCCACCTCGACGGCGGTGGACCCGTTGTCTGAAAAGAACAGGCGCGGCAGCCCGGTCAGGGCGCTCAGGCGGGTGGCCAGGGTTTCAGCCGGCTCGTGGCTGAAGTTGGCGAAGATCACCTGCTCGAGCCGTTGGGCCTGGCGGGCGATCGCGGCGGCGATCGCCGGCTCGCTGTGGCCATGCAGGGTGACCCACCAGCTGCTGATGGCGTCGATCAGGCGACGCCCATCGTCCAGCTCGAGCTCACATCCCTGGGCACCACGCACCCGCAGCGGTTGTGGGCTGGTGGCCACCTGGGTGGTGGGGTGCCAGAGATGGGGGTGCCAGCCCATGGCAGCTCAGGCCATTGACTGAGACAGCAGAGCCATCTGATGCAGCCCCTCAATGCCCTGCCAGCCCAGATAGACGCCGAGGACCAGGGCGAACACGCCCACCAGCCATTCAGCCCTGTGCACCAACCAATCGTTGAGCCTGGTGAGCGGATCCCGCAACTGGCCCCGGCTGAGCAACCAGGCCAGGGGCGGCAACAGCAACAGCGAGGTCGTCACGGCCACAAACACGGCACCCACGGTGAGATCACCCTGAAGACCGGTGTGGTTGGTGAGCAGCATGCTGCCTTCCTTGACATAGAAGACCAGATTTTCGGGGCTCACCAGGGCACAGCCGGCCCCCAGGCCCAGCAACGGGAACCAATCGAGCTCGGGCAGCTGGGCCATCAGCTGCATCGCCCAGTTCTCCTCACCCATGGCCACCGCCGGCGTGAGTTGAAACAGGCCCAGGCCCACCAGGGCTCCGGCACCGATCAGATCCATCAGCACCTGACCACGGCTGCCGATGTGCAGGGCGCCGCTGTAGCGACTGCCGATCAGCACCACGGCGGCAAGGGCGCCGCCATTGGCAAGAACCCACCCTCCCAGGTAGGTGGCGCAGCGCCTCAGGGGGTTGCGGCCCAGCAGCAACAGGGCGACCAGGGCAATGTTGATGGGGCTGAAGGAGATCCCCAGACCGAGGGCGATGGTCTGGGTGAGCCAGTGAAAAGGAAGCATGGCGCGATTGTGGCGCCTCAGAGGTAGAAACCGACGGTCGTCACGACCCGGGTTCCCTGGGCCCGCAGGGCGCTGCGCAGGGCGATGGTGCTCTGGTTGTGCAGCAGGTTCTCCCAGCGGTGGCGGGTCACGAACACCGGCAGCACCACGGTGCAGAAGTGATCGCGGTCTTTTCTGTGCTCGATCTCAAAGTTATGAACGAACTCCAGCACCGGATCGATCAACGAGCGATAAGGCGAGTCGAGCACCACCAGGGGGATCTCGGGAAGCTGGCGTTGCCATTGCTGCTTGAAGGCCTCGGCCTTGCCCAGCCCCAGATCCACATGCACCGCCACCAGCTCGCGGGCGATGCTGCGGGCATAGCGCACCGCTTCGAAGCTGCCGCGGTGCAGCTGGCCCACCAGCACCACCACCGGGGCGCCGCCCTGGGCGGGCGCGGGCGGCAGGCTCAGCTTCTTGTCGGCAGCGAGCCGCAGGCGGGAGGCCACCTGGCGGTAATGGCGCTTGATGTTGAGGAACAGCATCACCAGCAGCGGGATGGCCAGCACCACCAGCCAGGCCCCCTGCACAAACTTGCTGAAGAGGAGAACGGCCGTGACGACGGCGGTGACCACAGTGCCGACACCGTTGATGGTGGCCTTGCCGAGCCAACCGCCGCCGCGCTGCTTCCACCAGTGCACCACCATGCCCGCCTGCGACAGGGTGAAACTGAGGAACACCCCCACCGCATACAGCGGAATCAACCGGGACACGCTGCCGTTGAACACCACCAGCAACAGGGCGGCAAAGCCGCTCAGGGCCAGGATGCCGTTGCTGAACACCAGGCGGTCACCCAGCGAGGTGAGCTGGCGCGGCAGGTAGCCGTCCTGGGCCAGAAAGTTGGCCAACCGCGGAAAGTCGGCATAGGCGGTGTTGGCCGCCAGCAGCAGGATTAGCAGGGTGGTCAGCTGCAGCACCAGCAGCAGGGGGCCGTTGCCGAACACCGCCTGGCCCAGTTGGTAGAGCAGGGTGGGCCCGTGCTCCCGGTAGACCGTGCCGACCTGGTGGGCCAGCACGCTGATCCCCCCAAACATGATTGCCAACATGGCCACCATGACGGTGAGCACCCGCCGGGCATTGCGCCACTCGGTCGGCCGAAACGCCAGCACCGAATCGCTGATCGCCTCGATGCCGGTCAGGGCCGCGCAGCCCGAACTGAAGGCGCGCATCAGCAGCACCGGCGTCAGGGCAGCACCCAGCTGTTCAGCAGGCTGGTGGTGCTCATGGGCCAGCACCAGGTTCTGCTGGGCAGCCGCAAGGCTGGTCAGATCACCCTGGGCCGCCTTGAGCGCGCCGCCGATCAGCAGCATGAACACCACCACCATGAAGCCATAGGTGGGAAGACTCAGCAGCTGGGCACTTGAGCGCACCCCTCGCAGATTGGCCACCATCAGCAGGGCCAGGGCCCCCAGGCACAGGACGATCCGGTAGTGCTCGAGAGCGGGAAAGTAGGAAGTGAGGGCGGCGATGCCCGCTGCCGTGCTGACCGCCACGGTCAGCACGTAATCAATCGAAAGAGCCGCGCCGGCCACCAGCCCGGTGAGGGGACCCAGGTTCTCATGGCTGACCCGATAGGAGCCCCCACCCTTGGGGTAGGCCTTGATGGTCTGGCGATAACTGATCGCCACGATCACCATCAGGCCAATGATCAGCCCGGTGATCGGCAGCGTATAAAGCAGCCCGGCCGCCCCCGCCATGCCCAGCACCAGCACGATCTCCTGGGTGGCGTACGCCACCGACGAGAGCGCATCGGAACTCAGGATCGCCAGGGCCTCGGCGTTGTTGAGGCGCTCTTCGGCATGGGCGCTGGTGGGCAGGGGCGCTCCCAGCAACGCCGACTTCATCCTCCCCAGCGAGACCAGACCCTTGGTTGGCACCTTGGCTTCATCCAGTAGCTGTTCAACCTAGGGTGCATCGCCGTGATGGCGAAAGTGTGCAGGATCCATCCCTGCTGACCACCCTGTTGGTGCTGATGCTGGGCCTGGCGACGGCTCGACTCATGGAGGGACCTCTGTCCCGTTGGGCCATCCCAGCCATCGTGGTCGAACTGGGAATCGGCTTTCTGCTCGGCAATACCGTGCTCCCCTACAAGGCGGTGGCACCGCTCAGCGGGCTGACCGAACTCGGGGTGCTCAGCCTGTTCTTCCAGGTCGGACTGGAAGTGCGTGGGGACCTGCTCGTCTCCCGGCGACGCACGATTCTGCGGCTGGTGGCACTCAGCTTCCTGATGCCGCTGCTGGCCTACGGGCCCCTGGTGAGCTGGTTTGCGATGAAACCGGCCACGGCCCTGCTCTGTCTGGCCTGCCTCTCGGCAACCGGAACCGGCGTGACCCTGCGCCTGCTGGCCCTGCGCCAGGCTCTGCAGAGCCCAAGCGGCCGCCTGCTGGTCGGGGTGTCGGTCCTGGACGACCTGCCGGCGATCGCCTTGTTGAGTCTGGCCATTGCCACTGGCGCGCAGTCGCTCTCCAGAGGCGGCTCCGGCTGGCTCAGCCTGATGGCTGGTCTGGGGATGGCAGCACTCAGCTACGGCATGACCAGCTGGTGGAGACATCACCGCCCTGAACGCCCCAGGGGCAACCTGTCGGTGCTGATGGTGCTGATCGGGTCAGCCTGGGTCGGCGAAGTGAGCGGACTCACCTCCCTGCTGGGTGCGCTCTGGGGTGGCGTGCTGGTGAACCGTCTCACACCCCAGGAGAGCCAGGACGCCAGGCTGCTTGAGCTGCTCTCCGACATTTTTCTGCCCCTGTATTTCATCAGTGTGGGCATGCGGGTCTCGGCAGGCTCCCTGCTCAACGGTGAGGCCTGGCTGCTGGCCGCGGTCCTGTTGGTGGCGGCCCTGCTGAGCAAACTTGCCTGTGGCCTTGGGGTCACCGCCGACGACCGCAGCAGCGGCATCGACCGCTGGACGGTGGTGTATGGGTTGATCCCCCGCGGACTGCCTGGCCTGGTGTTTGCCTCGAGTGCGCTGAATGCCGGCGTGATCAGCGACCAGCAGTTCTCGGCGCTGGTGATCATGGTCACCGTGACCACGGTGCTGGGACTGATGCTGCTGGAAGCCCGCTTGCTCGGCAGCAGCGCTAGAGCAACGGCTGCAAAATGAACCACCGGATCCGCCTGAAACCGACAGAAAGTCGAGTCGTGCGATCTAACGTCTGACCTCATTCAGAACGGCGTTCGGTGAGCAGCAACCAGACCTCGACCTGGCACGCCCTCAGCGTCGGCGATGCGCTCGCCGATCTGAAGTCCAGTCCTGACGGTCTCAGCACGGCCGAGGTCTCCAGGCGGCTTGCCGAGATCGGCCTCAACCGACTGGAACTCAAGGCGGGCCGCAGCACCCTCGAGATCCTCTGGGATCAGTTCAGCAACATCATGCTGATCATGCTGCTCGTGGTAGCCGCCGTTTCGGCGGGCATCGACCTCTACCAGCAGACGTTTCCCAAAGATGCGATCGCGATCCTGGTGATCGTGATCCTCAATGGCCTGCTGGGCTATGCCCAGGAAAGCCGCGCCCAGAAGGCGCTGCTCGCCCTGCGCGACATGGCCCAGCCCCTGGTTCAGGTGCGCCGCGATGGGCAGTGGCTCAGGCTTGCCAGCGAAGAGCTCGTGCCGGGTGACCTGATCCGCCTCGAGGCCGGCGACCGGGTGCCGGCCGACGCCCGGTTGATCGAAGTGGCCGATCTGGGCGTGCGCGAAGCGGCCCTGACCGGAGAAGCCGACGCTGTGTTCAAGAAGGCCGATCTGGTGCTCGACCCTGCGACGCCGGTGCTCGAGCGCCAGAACTGCGTCTTCCAGGGCACCGAGGTGGTGCGCGGTCGCGGTGTGGCCGTGATCGGTGCGACCGGCATGGCCACCGAACTGGGCCAGATCGCCGAGTTGATCAACACGGCCGACAGCGGCAACACCCCCCTGCAGGATCGCCTCGATGGCCTGGCCAATGTTCTGGTGGCCAGCGCCCTGGCCCTGGTGGCCGTGGTGGTGATGCTCGGCTGGTTCCTCGGCCAGTCGCTGCTCAACCTGCTGGAGGTGTCGCTGTCGATGGCGGTAGCGATCGTGCCCGAGGGATTGCCCGCCGTGATCACGGTGACCCTGGCCATCGGCACCCAGCGCATGGTGCGCCGGGCTGCCCTGATTCGTCGTCTGCCCGCTGTCGAAGGGCTCGGATCGGTGACGGTCATCTGCTCCGACAAGACCGGCACCCTGACCCAGAACCGTCAGGTGGTTCAGGAACTGCGCCTGGGGACCAGCCGTGTGGTCGTGTCGGGCCAGGGGTATGTGCCCACAGGAACGTTTGACTCCGCAGCACTCACGCCACCGGCTGGAGCCACTGAAGGGGTGGTGCCCGGCCTGCAGCAGCTGCTGCTGCAGGCCGGCGTGCTGTGCAGCGACGCCGAACTCAAGCAGGATCACGACGGCAGCTGGGAGATTCTGGGCGATCCCACCGAGGGTGCGCTGTCGGTGGTGGCGGGCAAGCTCGACATCGACGACTTCGCCCTCCGCAACCAGTACCGCCGCGCTGCCGAGATTCCCTTCAGCTCCGAGCGTCAGCTCATGGCGGTGTGGATCGACGACCCCAGCGGCGCGCTGCAGGCACCACTTGGCAACAGCGCCAGTGGTTCCAAGCGCCTGCTGATCAGCAAGGGCGCACCCGAAGTGATCATCGGGCAGTGCGATCGCTGGGTTGACGGCTCCGGCGTGGTCGCCCTGGACAACACCCAGCGCGACTGGTGGCTGCAACAGGCCCAGGAGCTGGCTGCCAGTGGCCTGAGGGTGCTGGCGTTTGCCTGCGGCCCCAACCATCAGAGCCCCGACCACGAACTCGACGGCCAGCTGCTGCTGGGCCTGATGGCCCAGCTCGACCCGGCCCGACCCGAGGTGAGCCAGGCTGTGGCGACCTGCCGGCTCGCCGGCATTCGCCCGGTGATGATCACCGGCGACCATCCACTCACGGCCCGGGCCATCGGCAGCGCCATCGGGTTGACCGATGACACCGGTGACGTGATCCTCGGGCGGCAGCTCGAGGCCATGGACGACGGCGAACTGCAGCAGGCCGTGGCCCGGTGCAGCGTTTACGCACGGGTGGCACCCGAGCAGAAGCTGCGCATCGTCAAGGCCCTGCAGGCCAACAAGCAGATCGTGGCCATGACCGGTGATGGGGTCAACGATGCCCCGGCCCTCAAGCAGGCCCACATCGGTGTGGCGATGGGCATCACCGGCACCGAGGTGAGCAAGGAGGCCGCCGACATGGTGCTGCTCGACGACAACTTCGCCACGATCGTCAATGCGGTGGAAGAAGGGCGGCTGGTCTACGCCAACATCCGGCGCTTCGTGAAATACATCCTCGGCAGCAATGTCGGTGAACTGGTCACCATTGCTGCCGCACCCCTGCTGGGTCTGGTGGGGGTCCCTTTGACGCCGCTACAGATCCTCTGGATGAATCTGGTGACCGATGGTCTGCCGGCCCTCGCCCTGGCACTGGAGCCAGGTGAGAAGGGACTGATGCAGCGTCCGCCGGCTGAACCGGGCGAATCGATCTTTGCTGCTGGTACGGGTACCTACATCCTGCGCACAGGCATTGTCTTCGGACTCATGACCGTCGCGATGATGGTGATTGCGGCCAGGCGTGATGAACCATGGGCCACGATGGTGTTCACGACCCTGTGCCTGGCACAGATGGGTCATGCCCTGTCGGCACGCAGCACCCTGCCTCTGTTTCAGGTCAATCCGCTGTCGAATCCAGCCCTGCTGGGCTCCGTGACCCTGACCACGCTGCTGCAGATGCTGCTCCTGTATGTGCCGGCGCTGTCAGGCTTCTTTGGCACAACCCCACTTGCCGGCGAGGATCTGTTGCTCTGCATCGGCTTCAGTCTTCTGTTCTTCCTGTTCCTGGAGCTGGAGAAGATCTGGCGGCTCTGGCGCCGTGGCGCCAATGCCAACGCCTGAACGTCCGGACGCCAACGGACGCATCAAGGCACAGCCGATCAGACCATGACTGATCCCGGCGCAGGCCGGCCAACGCCTTGGCCCTCCGGATCCACACCTTCCAAGGTTGGTGGCAACCAGACCCTGACTACCAAAGGCAAGACAGCAGTTGTAAGACACAGGTCGACACACGCTGCTGCTGCTGCAAAGCGATGATCGGCAAGCGAAACAGTTGATGCCATCCCAGCATGGAGGCACGTGATGCAGGAGGCCGGCCTGCCACACAAAAAAGCCTGCACGATGTCGTGCAGGCGAGCACAACGCAAAGCTTTCGATTGCTTCGCTCCACGCGACCTGTCAAGGTCCTACGCATGATGATCAATCAGGCATCGTCATCATGGGCATAACGGTTGTAGAGAAATTCGAGTGCACTGTTGCGCAGCTCGTAATAACGTGGATCTTCCATGATGTCTTCACGGTTGCGCGGGCGGGCGAAATCGATGTTGAGAATCTCGCCAATACCAGCAGCAGGACCGTTGGTCATCATCACCAACCGATCAGCGAGGAACAGGGCCTCGTCGATGTCATGAGTGATCATCAGAACGGTACATTTCTGGGTGTTCCAGATCTTGAGCAGCTCCTCCTGAAGCTCTTCTTTGGTGATCGCATCCAGGGCCCCGAAGGGTTCATCAAGGATCAGCACCTCAGGACGAATCGCCAGGGCCCTGGCGATCGCGACCCGCTGTTTCATGCCACCGGAGAGTTGGGTGATCAGCTTCTCGGCTGCCTGCCCCAGACCGACGAGCTCAAGGTGTTCGGTCACGATCTCCCGCTTCTGGCGCTCGCTCAGTTCAGGCCTGACCGAGTCGACTGCCAGATAGACGTTCTCGAACGCCGTGAGCCAGGGCAACAAGGCATAGCCCTGAAACACGACCATTCGATCCGGGCCTGGTCGCTGGATGGGTTGGCCATCGAGCAGCACACGTCCGCTGGTGGGTTTGGCAAATCCCGACACAGTATTGAGCAGGGTGCTCTTGCCGCAACCGGAATGGCCGATCACACAGACAAACTCACCGGCACGAACCTCGAAATTGATGTTCTCAAGAACCGGGTAGGGCCCCTTCGGCGTGGGATACGTGAGGCCAAGCTCCTCAAAGCGCAGCAGCGTGGGTGCGGCAACGGGAGCCTGAACAGAAAGGGTTGTCGTCATGGCATTCAAACAATGAAAAAGAACGGAATGGAGCCGCTGATCAGCTCGCCAGGGCTCGGGGAACTCCGATCGGAATCTCGGCAACGCTGAAGTCCTGGTGAATCGAAAGCGCATTGATGTAGGCGATCGGGTCATCAGGGTTGAACGGCACCCCGTCAAACAGTTCGATGCCCGTGCGCTGGTAGGTGACATCCTCCAGACCCAGCTCGCGCGCAGCCGTGCTGTACACGCCAACGGCGCAAACTCGCTCGAGGATCTCGACGTAATTACGTGGGAACGGGATTTCGCTCCAGCGCGCCAGCTGCGTGAGGATCCAGAGATGTTCACTGCGGCTGGGACGGTTCACACCCTGACCAAAGAACAGGGTGTGCGGAGCGGCCGGGGCATCTCCGGTTGCGCCCTGCCCCCCACCAAAGCGAATCAGCTCTGGCTTCATACCGAGGTAACGGCGATCGCTCAGCAACTGACTCAGTTCATCCCAGTGGGTCGGATCGGCGCAATAGCGGCAAGCCTCGAGCAGAGCCTTGGTGAGGGCAATGTGGGCATTGGGGTAGGCAAGCGCCCAGTCCTCCCTCACGCCCAGAACCTTGCCCGGATGTCCTGACCAGATCTCCAGATCGCCGACCATCGAGAAACCATGCCCCTCGAGCTCAGCGCGCAGATTCCAAGGGTCACCGACGCAATAGCCATCGATGGAGCCGTCCTTGAGATCGGCCAGCATCTGGGCCGGGGGCAGGGTCTGCAGGTGCACATCGCGATCGGGATCAATCGCGTTGGAGGCCAACCAGTAACGCAACAGCAGGTTGTGCATCGAAGCTGGATGCACGATCCCCAGGGTGTGGGGTTCACGGTTGTTTCGCAACAGGTAGTCGCGATAGTCGCTGACACTGCGCACGCCCTGTTCAGACAGGCGTTTGGCGAGGGTGATGCCGTTGCCATTGCGGCTCAGGGTCAGTGCCGTGACGATCGGCGTGGGATCCCCGCCGTGACCACCGGCACTCATCCAGGTGGGCATGCCCGAGGGCATCAGCGCCGCATCGAGGGTGCGATCCAGTAGACCGTCGGTGATGCCACGCCAACTGGTTTCACGCACCAGCTGGACCTCGTCGAGACCATGCTTGGCGAAGAAACCCTTGGCTTCGGCTACCGCAAGCGGCGCGCAGGCACCGAGCGGTATGAACCCGAGATCGAGATTCACCTTCTCGAGGCCATGCCGAGCCAGCACCTTGTGCGGCTTGGCCTGCCACTGCTTGACCCGCTTCTGGCGGTTGAGGAAATAGATGATCTCCGAACGCAGGCTGTAGTAACTGGGATGGTGCACCACCTGCAGGCGTTGGCGGGGCCGGGGAATATCAACCTCAAGAATTCCCCCGATCCTGGACCCCGGGCCGTTGGTGAGCATCACGATGCGATCGGAGAGCAGCACCGCTTCATCGACGTCATGGGTGACCATGACAGCGGTGAGCTCGTGCTCATTGCAGATCTGCATGAGCTTCTCCTGCAGATTGCCCCGGGTGAGCGCATCGAGAGCGCCAAAGGGCTCATCAAGCAGCAACAGCTTGGGCTTGATCGCCAGAGCGCGGGCGATGGCCACCCGCTGGCGCATGCCACCAGACAGCTGCAGGGGTGGTTTGTCGGCCGCATGGGCCAGACCCACCATGGCAATGTGCTCCTCGACCACGGCATCGCGTTCGGCCTTGGGAAGGTCGGGCATGACCTCATCCACGGCCAGAGCGATGTTCTCGCGCACCGACAACCAGGGCAGCAGCGAGTAGTTCTGGAACACGACCATCTTGTCGGGCCCGGGCCGCTTGACGGTCTCACCCTCGAGCAGCACGGTGCCGCCGGTGGGCAGATCAAGGCCCGCGATCATGTTGAGGAGGGTGCTCTTGCCGCAGCCCGAGTGACCGATCAGGGAAATGAATTCACCCTTCTTGATCTCCAGATCGATGCCTTTGAGAGCCAGATAGTTGCCGCCACCGGTGAGGGGGAAGTCTTTGGCAACGTCCTGGACGGCCACCAATGTTGCAGTCATGGCTGTGCGAAGTGAAAGGGACGGAGACTGAGACGGAGACTGAAACGGAGACGGAAATCGCTCAGCGACCGGCAGC
>RGUW01000241.1 GCA_010027605.1 Synechococcaceae bacterium WB9_2_112
CGTGGTGGTGCTGCCGGATTCGGGCGAGCGCTACCTGAGCTCGGTGCTGTTCGAGGGGATCTTCAACGAGAAGGGCCTGCCGGTTTAGGGCTGCCCTGCAGCGGCAACCTGGGCTTGAACCTCGAGCAACGTCGTCGATGCGAGCTGTTGCTGCCAGCGCAACTCCAGGCCGTCCAGCCACAGCAGGGCGGGATTGGTGGACGATCCCGTCAGCAGTGGCGGAGATCCGGCCAGACCCTGGTGAAGCCGGAGCAGGTCAATCTCGCCAGGCGGTTTCATCAGCTGATAGCCGCCACGCCGCCCTTTCTGGCTCTTGATCAGCCCCAAGCGCTTGAGCTCGCTGAGCACGTTGGAGAGATACGCCACTGAAACCTGATGGCGACGGGCGAGCTCGGCTGCATTCACGCCCTCTTCGCTGGAGGCAATCTCCAGAAGGCTGATCAGGGCGTAGCGAAAGGTCGCCGAAAACAAGCGGGCCAGAGCAACCTGGGCATCATAGATCCAATTCCCGACCGGGATTGTGTTCTAAGAACCCGCCCTTGATCTCAGATGCTGTAGTCAGGCACGAATGACCGTGCTTCTCGGCTGCGCACGAACAGCCGGCAGCCGGGCTGAAGGCTGTCGAAGGCCATCTGCTCACGGGGGATCTGCGCCGTGATCACCTGGCCATCGGCCATGACCAGTTCAGCCTGCAGATCACGGCCCAGATGGGTGAGGCGCCTCAGCTCCACGGCCACCGTGCCCTCCTGCTGGGCCGTGAACACCTCCACGTCGTGGGGGCGCACAAACAGCTGGGCCTCTGCCGCGCCCGCCTCAGGGCCCGGCCCGGCCACGCCCATGGCCCCCTGCGGCAGCACATTCACCGCCCCGATGAACCCCATCACGAAAGGCGTGGCGGGCTGGTCGTAGATCTCGGCGGGGGTGCCGATCTGCTCGACCTTGCCGTGGTTCATCACCACGATCTTTTCCGCCACCTCCATGGCCTCCTCCTGATCGTGGGTCACGATCACGGTGGTGACATGCATCTCATCGTGGAGATTGCGCAGCCAGGCACGCAGCTCCTTGCGCACCTTGGCGTCGAGGGCGCTGAACGGCTCATCCAGCAGCAGCACCCTGGGCTGCACTGCCAGGGCCCGGGCCAGGGCGACCCGTTGGCGCTGTCCACCGGAGAGTTGGGAGGGGTAGCGGTTACCGAGTCCCTGCAGTTGCACCAACTCCAGGAGCTCGTCGACGCGGCGTCGGATGGCATCGCCTTTCCAGCGGCGCAGTTCCAGGCCAAACGACACGTTCTGACGAACGGTGCGGTGCTTGAACAGGGCGAAGTGCTGGAACACAAAGCCCACCTGCCGGTCTTGAACGCTGCGCCCGGTGGCCTCTTCCCCCGTGATCCAGATGCGGCCGTCGTCGGTTTCCTCCAGGCCAGCGATCAGGCGCAGCAGGGTGCTTTTGCCCGAGCCGGATGGGCCCAGCAGGGCCACCAAGGAGCCGCTCTCCACGTCCACGCTGACGTCATCAACAGCCTGAAAGTCGCCAAAGCGCTTGCTGACATTCGCGACCCGGATGCCCATGGCGGTTGATCGTGTGAGCCAATTCTGGTGAACGCTGGCGCCGACCTTTCCGGTACGAACCAGACAAGGCGACTGTAGCCCATAACCCCCACCGGGATACCGTAGTAATTGGCCCGTGTTGGTGGTACGGTCGTCGCAACGCAAGCCGCCTGCCCGCATGGCCGCTGTTCTTCGTCGCCTCAAGCGGCTGCCTCGGCCGCAGCTCCCCAGCTGGTCATGGCGCATCACCTGGGTCTATCTGACGCTGATGCTGTTTCTCCCCTTGGGGGGGATGCTGATCAAAGCTGCTCGGGTGAGCCCGGCTGAGTTCTGGGAAATCGCCACCTCACCGGAAGCCCTGGCCACCAGGGAGAGCCCGAAGCTGATTTTGTAGGTGGCCAGCCTGGTCAATGGGGTCTTCGGGCTGGTGATCG
>RGUW01000242.1 GCA_010027605.1 Synechococcaceae bacterium WB9_2_112
CCGGATCCTGCCCCCCTCCTGAATCGCATCCACCAGCTTGGGGGCAGTCGTGTCCACGTTGAGGGTTGTGGCCGTTGCCTCGGAGCGATCGCCATGGCGGTTCAGGGCGGTGATGCTGATGGGTGTGGTGGTTCCCGTTGCACTGCTGGGTAGCTGGTCAGCAGTGAGCCACACACTCCAGCCGCCGCTACTTGTGACGGATGCCCTGGGGCTGATTGTGGTGGCGCTTCTCCCTTCTCCCAGGCGCAGCTCCACCTCACTGGCGCCCGGGGCTCGCCCGCTCACCAGCAGACCCCCAGCAGTGGAGGCAGCAGCGTTGTAGGTGAGGCTGCCGCTACCGCTCAGGCCCGCGAAAGTGGGAGCCGCCGGCGCTGCCGTTTCCAGGCTGAACTGGAAGGGAGTCGAGCTGCTGCTGTTGCCGGCGGCATCGGAGAGGCGAGCTTGGAGAAAGCGCCCGCTGCCCTGCTGAAAGCTGGAGAGGTTGGAGGAGCTGAGGACGTACTGGAAGCGTCCATCGGCGTTAGCGGTGGTGGTTGCAAGGAAGCGGTAGCTGATGCCGTCGTCGCTGCCCCAGAGACCTACGAGCGACCCGGGTGATGCGGTGCCCAACACGGTGGTGTCTGGACCATCGCCGGTGATCTGGTTGGTGATGACGGAGTCGGCACCGCCGATGCTGCTGATCAAGGGAGCATCGGGGGCCAGGGTGTCGATCGCCACCGTGAGGGCTTGTGAGCGGCCCACATTGCCCAGAGCATCAGGCTGGCTGGCGATCAGCTCGATGCCGCTGAGCTGGCCGAGATCCTGGAGATTGCGGTTGGTGAGGGTGTAGCGGAACGCGCCGGTGGCGTCAGGTGTGACGGTGCCGAGCAGGAGGGTGGAGCGCTCGGTGGCCAGGGTGACGGGGCGAGCGGGCGCGGCATCGCGGCCAACGATTTGTTGATCGCCAGAGAGGCTCGAGATCACGCCATCGGAGCCACCGGCGCTGATCAGGGTGGGTGCCTGATCCGCTTCTGTGTCGATGCTGGCGAGGGTGGCGCTGGAGCGGCTGACGTTGCCTGCGTCATCGGTAATCGAGGCCCAGAAGCGCTGCAGCCCCTGGCCCAGCTGGGCGATGTGCGCAGGAGAGAGGGCAAAACTGAACAGGCCCCGGCCGTTGGCGGTGGCGGTTCCCAGGCTCAGGGATTCGGCCTCCAGCTGCACGGTGGCGTAGGGGGTGGCGGTGCCGGTGAGGGAGGCATCGCCGGTCAGAGAGGTGAGGATGGCATCAGCACCGCCGGCGGTGAGGGTGGGCGCCGGCAGGGCCACGGTGTCGATGCTGATGGTGAAGGCTGATGAGGTGCTGCTGTTGCCGGCGGCATCGCTGATCTGGCCGAGCAGCTGCAGACCTGACCCCTGGGGCAGGGCGCCCAGCTGGGCTGGGGAGAGGAGCAGGCTGAAGTCACCGGCAGCGTTGGCGAGGGTGCTGCCCAGGGTTTGGCTGCTGCCCTTGGTGTCGATCAGGGTGATGGCGACCAGGGAGCCAGGCTCGGCGGAACCGCTGATGGCCTGATCAGCCAGGGCGGTGGAGATGGTTTTGTCGGCACCGCCAGCCGAGCGGATCACGGCAGCGGCAGGGGCCACGGTGTCGATGGCAAAGCTGCTGGTGATGGTGGTGCTGTTGCCAGCGGCATCGCGTTGGCTGATGGTGAGTGTGAAGGAGGAACCCTGGCCGAGGAGGGAGAGATCGTTGTCGGTGAAGGCGTAGCGGAAGGCGCCGGCGGCATCGCTGGTGATGGTGGGCAGGTTGAGGCTGCTGGTGGGGCCCGTGATAGAGAGCTGAAGCGGCTGGTTGGGTTCGCCGACCCCGGCGAGGAGGCGGTCATCAGCGCGGCTGGAGATGGTGTTGTCACCGCCGCCGAGGGGGCTCAGGCCAATCGACGGAGGCGTCAGATCGATGGCGAAGCTGTAGGCC
>RGUW01000243.1 GCA_010027605.1 Synechococcaceae bacterium WB9_2_112
GCGTGTTCCTTGAGCGTGCCGACGTGCTGGTGCTTCGCGATGGTGCAGCACTGATTGGCGTGCTTCCACCGCAGCACCTCTGGCCCAGTGAGGGCGATCGCCAGCAGGCCCTGCGCCGTGGTGATCGGCTGTCACTGCCGCGGTTGGTGCTGCTCGAGCGCCGCGACGTTCTGAACTGGCACCTGCCGGGCCCCCAATCTCTACCTGACACGGTCAGCTTTCGGCTGACTAACCCCAACGCCCAGGACGAGACCCTGGATCCGGATCGACCTCAGCATCCATGGCTCTACGGATCCGTTGCCCTCGATGGCGAGGGAATGAGTATCGAGACCTTCGAGCTGGTGGCAGACCCGCAGACCCCATCAGGCTGGCGTCCCCATCGCATCGATCTGCAGCAGTACCTCGGCATCACCCAGCTGCCCCTGATCTGGTACGCCAGTGATGGCGCCGCCTTTGGTGAGGGTGATTTGCCGCATCTCGGCCTGGCGCATCAGTACCTCAACCACTTCCGCTGCCAGAGCGACTACCAGGAACTGCTGTACCGAACAGCCCTACCGGTGGGGGTGCGCACGGGAGTGGTTGGACCCATGGGCCATGGGAGCAGCGACCCGGTGGTGCTGGGGCCCAACAGCGTGATCGATCTGCCCGATGGAGCCAGCTTCCAGTTTGTGGAGATCCAGGCCCGCTCCTTGGCCGAGCACCGCGCCTGGTTGGAATCGCTCGACCAGGGCATGCGCCGTGACGCCCTGATCCCATCCGGCGCCCAAGGGGCACCGCGCACCGCCACCGAAATTTCCCTGGCGGCCTCGCAGGCCTATGCGCTGCTGCAGAGCCAGGCGATCCAGAAGGCGTCGATGTTCTCCTCACTGCTGCAGCACTGGTGTGCGATCACCGGAGAACCCCTACCCGTTCAACAGGGCCCCGCCTTGCTGGTGGAGATCAGCCCGCTGGCCCCAGCGCCCAAGCCACAACCAACCGTGGCTGAAATGCTGCAGCTGCATGAGCGCGGCATCGTGAGCGAGCAGGCCCTGCGGCAATGGCTGGGGGATCTCGCCGGTGTAGCACCGGCCTCTGCATGAGCAGCAGCAGCAACTGGCAACCCGGCGATCAGGAGGCCATCCGCCTCTGCCTGGGGTTGCCGGCCACGGTTCCCTGCCTGGATGCCATCGACCGGGCGATGGCGGATCTGCTGCGCCAACACCCGGCTGGTGTGCTGAGCGCCCGTGCCCTGCTGGATGCGGTGGCTCTGATCGATCAGCAGCTGCTGGCGGCTGGTCCTGAGCAGGACCAGGCGATCCAGAAGAGCAGCCACTCCGGGCCAATCGCCGGCTCGGTCGCCGCAGCTGGAGAGGCACCCCTGCAGAAAGCCGATGTGATCGCCTACGACACGGCGCTGCTTCGCGAGGAGAGCGAGACCACCTATGCCAACCCCAGCTCGCCCGCCATGGGACTGCTCCGCCGGCGGCGCGGCTACGCCGACCAGCTGCTGTTGCTGCTTCCGGCCTTGAGCAGCTGGGTGCAATTCACCGCCCAGGCCTCAGGGCAGCTGGGAACAACGCCGATGCTGCGGGGTTGAGCGATGACCACAAGCCCCAGACGTTTCACCAGTGGCCAACATCCACGGGCGGCCGGGCCCTGGCCCGCAACTCCATTGCAGCCATTTGCCAATGCACGCCTGCTGCTGGCGGAGAACGCCATCCCCGGTGACACCACCTCCGCTGTTGTGGCGGCACATGTGCTCGAGTGCTTTCTGGTGCGCGCCAATTACATCTCCGCCAAGGAGAACGGCCCTGGGGTCGACACCGGCGACTTCACCTACAGCGGCATGATCTGCCGGGCCACTCGCCTGCCGCCTCACCCTGGCGCCATCTGGCTGAGCAGCAGCTTGAGCTGGCAGCAGAACGGCCGCCGCGTTGCCAGCGGTGGCA
>RGUW01000244.1 GCA_010027605.1 Synechococcaceae bacterium WB9_2_112
AGCCCTGATGCGCCATCGGAGACCAGCCGCAGGCCGGTTGCCCTGGCGGTTGCCCATGGCATCCAGCTTGACGTCGATCAACGGGGCTTGATCCGTCAGCTTCAGCAACGTGGAGTGACGGTGACGACCCTGGAAGACCTGGCCCAACGCCAGCTCGAGCGGCTACCGCCAACCCTGCTGCCTCCGAATTGGCTGACGCTCACCGATCTGCCCTGGAGCAATGAGTTCAGCCTTCAACGCAAGTTGAAACGCATGGCCGACATCAGCGTTGCCCTGCTGCTGCTAGCCGCTACGGCTCCCGTGCTGCTGCTCACCAGCTGCTTGATCTGGCTTGAAGATCGGGGCCCCGTGCTCTATGTGCAACAACGAACTGGATGGATGGGCCAGACCTTTCCGCTGTGGAAACTGCGCACCATGCGGGTGCAACAACCTGGAACGCCCACTCCTTGGACCATCAGCAAAGACTCCCGCATCACCCGCATTGGATCAATCCTCAGGCGAACGCGAATGGATGAACTTCCGCAACTGATCAACGTGATCCGCGGAGAGATGAGCCTGATCGGTCCCCGCCCTGAGCAACCCCATTTCGATGACAAGCTGTCTCAAACCATCCCCCACTATCGGAAGCGCTACTGGATGCTTCCGGGATTGAGCGGCTGGGCCCAGGTGTGCGGACCCGCCTATCCGGCCAGCCTCGAGGAATCAGAACTCAAGCTGAGCTACGACCTCTTCTATCTGCGCAACTGGAACGTGGGGCTTGACTTGTTAATCCTGGCCAAAACGATCAAGACCCTGCTCAAGGTTCGCGGCGTTTGAAGCCGAACCTTCAGAGGATGGCCGCAATGCCGCCTGGTTCGAGCATCAGCTTGCTGCTGCTCACCGCCTCATCCATCTCGATCGGATAGGCACCGTCGAAGCAGGCGGTGCAGAACTGGCCCGCATTGGCCTGGGCTGCCTCCACCATGCCGGCCTTGCTGAGGTAAGCCAACGAATCCACCCCCAGGTGGGCCGCGATCTCCTCGAGGGTGAGGCGGGCGGCGATCAGCTGGTCTTGGGTGTCGGTGTCGATCCCGTAGAAGCAGGGGTGGGTCACCGGCGGTGAGCTGATGCGCATGTGCACCTCGGTGGCCCCGGCATCGCGGATGGCGGCCACCAGCTTGCGGCTGGTGGTGCCGCGCACGATCGAATCGTCGATCACCACCACCCGCTTGCCGGCCAGCACATCCGGCAACGGGTTGAGCTTCACGCGGATACCCGCCTCGCGCATGGCCTGGGTGGGCTGGATGAAGGTGCGGCCCACGTAGCGGTTTTTGATCAGACCATCCCCAAAGGGGATGCCGCTCCACTGCGAATAGCCGATGGCGGCGGGGATGCCGGAATCGGGCACGCCGATCACGATGTCGGCCTGCACCGGGGTTTCCCGAGCCAGCACCTCGCCGATCCGCACCCGGTAGCTGTAGAGCGATTCACCGAAGAAACGGCTATCGGGCCGGGCGAAATAGATCATTTCGAACACGCACAACTTGGCGGGTTCGCTGGTCCACCGGCTGCGCTGGGGGGTGGGCTCACCGAGGCGGAAGTGGATGATCTCGCCGGGCTCCACATCGCCATCGAAGCTGGCGCCGATGATGTCGAGCCCGCAGGATTCGCTGCTCACCACCCATTGGGCAGCACTGGCCTCACCCATGTGGCCGAACACCAGGGGGCGGATGCCATGGCCATCCCGCAGGGCGAACAGTCCTTCGGGGGTGCCGATCACCAGGCTGAAGGCACCGCGGCAGCGGCCGGCGGCGGCGCGGATGGCGGCATCCCAGCCCAGCCCCCCATTGACGGCATGCTGGATGGCAAAGGCGATCAGCTCCGAATCAGTGGTGGAGGTGAACTCCGCTTCAGGGGTGTCGCTGGCGATGGCCTGGCGCAGCTCC
>RGUW01000245.1 GCA_010027605.1 Synechococcaceae bacterium WB9_2_112
TCGCGGCTGCAGAGCTCGTCGATCACCGCTTCATAGAGGCCAGCCATCGAGCCCAGGGGGCCGGAGATCAGATGGAGCTCGTCCTGGATCACCAAATCCGGTGGATCCAGGCGGTCGCCGAGCCGTACCCCTCGTGTGGCGTCCTCACCATCGGCGGGGCCGTAGTAGCCCTGTCCATCGACCACATGGGTGGCCTTGCCGAACAACTTGCCGGTGCGGCCTTCCCAGGGCAGCGAGGCAAATTTGTCCACCGTTGCGATCAGGAACGCCGGCAGACGGCTGTAGATCATGTCGTCGACCGCGACCAGGGGCAGAAAGCTCTCCTTGCTGGTGCCGCGGAAGTCGCAATTACGGTTGAGGCAAGCCACCCGCAATTCATCGGGGTTGTCGCCATCGACGCGGCCGCCGCGCAGCAGCTTGAACACATCACCGCGATTGCGGGATGGATTGAGGTCGTCGAGGGAGCGCTTGCCGAACTCCACACCGCACCAGGGGCAGGTGTCGATCGGGATCGGTTTGCGGTCGTCTTTGTTGTCGATGTATTTGAGAACGCGGATGCGTGCTGTGGCTTCGTTGTTGTCGCCCTTTTTGCCCATGCGATTGGGGGTGCCGGCCTGGCCCACCCACAACCCGATTTCAAAGGGCCAGCTGCCGAGCTTCTTGGGTTGCCGCTGACGCTCCAGCTCCAGAGCGCAGACGAGCGTGGAGGCACGGCTGAGCTGATCGAGGGTGAGCAGGCGGAGCGTGTAGCGCATCAACACGCTGAGCCCACCGGCCTGGTGGGATCCGCCATGGCGCAGGCGTCGCATCACCAGGGTGAAGGCGGCTAATCCCAGATAGGCCTCGGTCTTGCCACCACCGGTGGGGAAGAACAACAGGTCCACCGCGTCGCGTTCCCGTTTGGGGTCATCGGGTCTGGCAATCCCCACCAGGTTCATCAGTACAAAGGCCAACTGGAAGGGCCGCCAGGCCGGCGGGCGAATGGTCGGATCGTGAATGGCTTTGCCCTTCATCACCGCAAAGCGCTGCCAGGCGGCCGCCGCCATCACGCGATTGGCGATGGCAAACGCCTCACGGATGTCGTCTTCGGCGAGGGCTTCAATGCCGCGCTCAATGCGCTTGGCGTGGCGGCTGGCGTTCTCCAGCAGGTGCGCTGCGGTCTCTTGTTGATGGGGTTTCAGCCCAGCAACCTTGGCTTGCTCCTGGATCCAGCTCTCGTAGCGCTCCACCAGGGGGATCAAGGCCTGGCGCACGGCACTGAAGCCCTCGGTGGCGGCCTTGTCGAGCGCCTCCATCCCGAGCTCGCAGCCCACGTCTTCCCGAGGTGCCACCTTCTCCACCGTGGCCTGCGGAATCCAGGTGGTGCGCAAGCGTGAGCACCCTCCATCAGGGCCTAACTCCACCTCCACACCAACGTTGTGGCCAACGCCGTATTCCTTGGCGTCGCGGTATTGGAGGGCATTCACGGCTTGATCCCAGTCGCCGCCATCGCGGTTGGCCTGGGGATCGAGGCGCGGCACGAAGCCCTGAGGGCACTGCAGCTCGAGTTCGGCCTGGAAGGCTGAATCCTGATCGCGTTCCACCAGGGTGGCCGCTTGCTTGCGCCCCTCGCGGCGCTCATTGGTGAAGAACAGGGTGACGGCCACCGTGCCAGCCACATAGCCCTGGTGATCCGGGGCGGGGCGGCAGTGCCAGTGGAGCTTTAGCCCACGGCTGTTGGGCCACTCCTGATGCCCCAGCCCCTTGGTGCTGATGATCTCGGCGTGGCTGAGAGGCATGGCCTCCTGGCGACCTTCACGCTTCCAGATCTGGTCCTCTCGGCTGGAGCTCAGGGCTGCGTCGGGGCTGCTGGCCTCACCGAGCTTGGTGTAGTCGCCCCAGCGGGCGATCAGCTTGAGCTCTCCGCCGGGTGGCAGCAACA
>RGUW01000246.1 GCA_010027605.1 Synechococcaceae bacterium WB9_2_112
CCGGCGGCGCACCTGTGCGCGGATAGCCCGCGGTGTTGGTGCTCGGCAGATTGTAGAAGGCCACGAAACTCGGTGTGTAGGAGCCCCCGCGGCTGTCGCGCCCCAGCGTAATGCTCTGAATGTTGATGAGCATGGTAAACGACTTGAGCGCGCGGCTGCGAATCCCCTGCGCGTAGTTGTTGAAGTTGTAGCAGCCCTGCCCACGGCCACCCACCACCATACAGGGGCGACCGGCGACCGTGCCGATGCGTGTGCTGCCGAATAGCGTCCAGTTCTGGATGATGCTGTTGGTATCCTGCGTGGCGCCGGTAGCACCCGTTGCCATCTTATTGAATGCCAGTTCCAGCAGCGGCTGGCGGCGATCCACCAGCAGAAACAGTTGCGCCGTCGGTAGCGGCCCCCACGATCCACCGTTCACCGAGGCCTGAATCTGGAATCCCCAGTCGCCGCCGCTGTTCATGATGTCCACGGTCAGCGTGTACTGCTGCTCCGCGATCATGCTGGTTATCGGTGTCACTGCGTTGCCGGAGCCCTGCCAGTCCATGAACAGGTTACCATTCAGGAACATGCGGACGGGATCGGGCGACATAGACATAAACTGGTAGTTGCCGCCCGCGGCCGGCTGGAACACCGTCGTGTAGCGCTGGCACTCTGTCAGGAATCCACCGGCAGGCGTCATATCGGCTGCGGTGGGCGCGGCCTGACTCGGAAAGCCGTTGCGGGCCAGATAACGACCGAGGAAATGTGTCTGGGCGCCAGCAGCAGGGAAGAGCGACTGGGGGGTGCTGCCGGTGGGAGCAAGCCATCGCAGCAGAGAGATCCCCTGGTAATTACAGCCGATGCGGGGCGGCTGGGGTTTGACACCATAGACCGAATAGATTGCCGCCATCTGTCCCGCGAAGCTGCCGCCGGTGGCGCCCGGTGGGTTGTCGGCCTGGCGTTTTGTATTAGCGATGGCAGTGCGGACGGCCCCCCAGTTTGGCAGAGCGTTCCAGTAAGCCATGCCACCGTTCGCCGGCATCTGCGCACCGGCTGCGCCCCAGCCCGCTGCTAGCGCCGCCTTTGTAATACAGTCAGGAGAGAATGGGCCGGTGTCGCTATCGGAGAGCGCACACGGATCAAACGGGCTGCCGTAGCAGAGATTCGCCGCTGCTCCTGTCGCCCGAGAGCCGTCGCCCGCCGCCGCCTGCTGCTGGATGCCGACCACCGAACGGAACGCATCGCCGATTGATAGCTGGCCGTCGTTCACGATACCAGGATGAATCTGAAAGCCGCGCTGCTGGAGCACGCTGTTCATGCTGTTGAACGTAGGATCGGTGCCCGCGTATCCGTTGCTGAGACTGAGCGCAAGAGTTCCCGAGGCGCTACACTGCCACGAGGCCACCGCCGCCAGACATGCCGGACTGAGGGCGCCGTTCGCCTGCGGAACACAGAGACCCGAGATACCAGATGGCAGCGCAGGGGGTGCGCCGGGTGCAGGTGGAGGCGGTGGCGGACAGGCTGCGGCGTTCATGACAATTCCACCCCCAGGGCAGTCTCCGCCGGGCGACTGTGGATAGGCTGGATTGCCGGCACCATCTGTCACCAGTGCCATATTGGTTCCGGGACACCAGCCGATATTTGGATACTGCGTGTAGGCGATGTCGGGACAGGCCTGAATGCGTGCGGCCTGCTTCTGTCCTTCCGCCTGCTGCGCCTCGCGGGGATCCCAGATCCAGCGACCGGGGCCGATCTGTGTATCCAGTGTGGGACTCATCGGTCCGCGCCGTGTTCCGTAGGCGCCCACAGAGGGGGTCATCGGATCGGGGACGAACCACCAGCCGCAGCCGGCACGGGCAGAGGGGTCGCGCATAGCAGGACCAGGATAAGGGGTGCCGCGGCATTCTGTGTCGCGTTGGACGGCTCCACTGCTGGCGCCGA
>RGUW01000247.1 GCA_010027605.1 Synechococcaceae bacterium WB9_2_112
AACCACACCGCCGAGGGCAACGAACACGGGCCCACCCTGTCGTTCAAGGGGCTCGACAACAAGACCTATTACATGCTCACGCCGGAGGGCTATTACTTCAATTTCAGTGGCACCGGCAACACCCTCAACTGCAACAACCCGATTGTTCGCAACTTGGTGTTGGATTGTTTGCGCTACTGGGCGGCTGAATACCACATCGATGGCTTCCGCTTTGATCTGGCCACCATCCTTGGCCGCGATCCCTGGGGGGCACCGTTGCCCAATCCCCCGTTGCTGGAATCGCTGGCCTTCGACCCGATCCTCTCCTCCTGCAAGTTGATCGCTGAAGCCTGGGACGCGGGGGGGCTTTACCAGGTGGGCACCTTCCCCGCCTTCGGGCGCTGGGGTGAGTGGAACGGCAAATACCGCGACTGCCTGCGCCGTTACCTCAAGGGTGATGAGGCCCAGGTGGGCCAGCTGGCCCAACGGGTTCAGGGCTCCCCCGACCTCTACCGCCCCAGCGGACGTTCACCCGCCACCTCCATCAACTTCATCACCTGCCACGACGGCTTCACCCTGGCGGATCTGGTGTCGTTCAACGGCAAACACAACGAGGCCAACGGGGAAGGCAACCGCGACGGCGGCGATGACAACCACAGCTGGAACTGCGGCGCCGAGGGCTGGACCGAGGACCCGGGCATCGTGGCCCTGCGGCAACGCCAGATGATGAATGCGATGGTGATGCTGCTCACCAGCCGCGGCACCCCGATGCTGTTGATGGGCGATGAGTTTGGCCGCTCCCAGCACGGCAACAACAATGCCTACTGCATCGATTCCCCCATCTCGTGGGTGGATTGGTCGCTGCTCGAGACCAACGCCCCGCTGCACCGGCTGGTGAAGGCCCTGATCGCGTTCCGGCACCGGCATCCGGCCCTGCGCGTTAACCAGTTTGATGCTCCAGGCTCCAACCTCTTCCCCTCCTGCAGCTTCCACGGCACCGAGGCCTGGTCGCCCGACTGGTCCGACCAGTCGCGGCAGCTCGCCTGGCTGATGTCCACGAATCTGCCGGAGTCCGAAGGGGGCGTGGATGCCATTTATGTGGCCACCAACATGGCCCATTACGCCAGTTGGTTCCATGTCCCAGCCCTGCCCCAGGGGTTCCGTTGGCACCTCTGTTTCAACACCGGCGACACGGCCCAGCCCTGCCATGCCGGCGAGCCCCCCCTCGACGCCGGCGGCATCTTGGTGGGCGATCGCTCGGTGGTGGTGTTGACGGCCTTGGCCTGCTAACCCACTGCCTCAAGACTGACCCCTTCTCTTTCCCCACCATGAACCTCACGATTGAATCCATCGCCCAGGACGGCTACCACCTCATCTCCCTGAACGGAGACGTGGACACCAAAACGGCACCGGAGCTGTTGGAAGCCCTCACGGCCCTTGAGCTGGCTGCCCTGGCTGAGCTGCGCATCGAGATGGCTGCGGTGGGTTTCCTCAGCAGCGCCGGTCTGCGGGCCCTGGTGTTCGCCAAGCAGAAGATGCCCCATGGCTCCCGCCTGGTGCTCGTTGGCACCAGCGACGAGATCGTGGATGTGATCACCAAGACGGGCCTCACCCAGGCGGTAACCCTCGTGGCCAGCCACGACGAGGCCTGACCCCTCCGCCCCTCCGATGGATCAGGACGCCCCTGTGAACCCGATCGCCGCCTGCGATGCCCCTGCCTCCATGGACAGTTGGGAGCTGCTCAATGGTTTCGTTGAGCAGCAGGCGGATTCGGTGCTGGGGGCCGGGCAGGCCAGCTACAAGCTGAGGCTCGCCTGCGAGGAGCTCATCTCCAACATGATTCGCCACGCCGTTTGTGCGGATGGTGCGACCCAGACCCATCTCTGGCTGAGGGCCCTGCGGGTGGCGGAGCCCCAGCCAGCCCTGCTGATTGAACTGGAG
>RGUW01000248.1 GCA_010027605.1 Synechococcaceae bacterium WB9_2_112
CGCTCGAGCATGGTGGCGGCATCGCGATCGGCCTCGAGCTCCTGCTGCCGCGACAGCCGCATCAGCGCCAGCTCCTTGGGTTTCTTCTCAAGACCCTGGAAGTTGTGGTGCTCCTGGTAACTGCTCTTGAAGATGTGATGGCGCCGGATGTGGGCGATCTCGTGGGCCACGGTGCAGGCCAGGTAGCCCAGGTGGGAGCCGTAGGCGCGGAAGGTGGCGCGGGGAACCACCACCGTGCCGCTGGAGGTCGACCAGGCCTGGATGTCACCCATCGCATACCCCTGCCGGATCAATTCATCCCAGCCGTTGCCATACCGCCGGTAAGGATTCAGCTGCGCGAAGGCATCGCAGGCATCCTCTTTGCAGAGCCCTCGCTGCTGGGCCAGGTGGGCGGTGTAGCTGCCTGATCCCACCATGAACGCCAGCGGTTCCCGACCCAGGTTGTCGCCATGGTTCAGCCGCTCCAACACCGCCTGCAGCGTGCGCACCTCGGCGGGCAGCCGCTGCCGCCAGAGCCAATGGCCCCCAACGGCGATGCCGGTGGCCGCAGCTGCTGCAGCGGTGATCAGAACAGCGCGGCGGTGTTGGCCGATCCAATGCATGGGAGCGAACTCGAGGCTCATGGTTCGATCAGATCCAGCAGGCGGCCCTGCTCATCCACCAGCCGGTGGCGCTTGCCGGTGCTGCGGGCACGGGCTTGGGCGGTGCGAAACGCATCGCCCTGGTTGTGCTTCTCCTGGAAGCGTTGCCAATGGCCGAATTGGTCTTGCCACTGGATCACGATGCGGCTCATCGCTCTATTTGCGTTACAGCCAGCAGCATGGGGCCGGTGGACACCCGGTCAGCCGCTGTTCATGCGAACAACGCCAGTGCCTTCCTGCCCTTGGCGCCGCACACAAGCCGGTGCGATGGTGCCGCGATGACCATCACCACACCACCTGCAGCACCAATCACCAGCGGCGTCCGCAGCGCCCGCGATCTGGTGGCAGAAGCCTTCACCGGGATGGAGCAGGTGTGGCAGCAGCCGGGCCAGGCGCGCACGGAACACATCTCCACCGGCTTTGACGGTCTCGACGCCATGACTCAGGGGCTGCGCCGCGGCTCGCTGGTGGTGCTGGCTGGATCCACCGGCATGGGCAAAACAGCCCTGGCGCTGAACCTGGCGCGCAATGTCTGCCGGTGGGGCGGGGTTGCGGTGCACATCTGCTCACTGGATTCATCCCCCATCTCGCTGCTGCAGCGCCTGTTGTCGTCTCTGTGTGAGGTGGACGCAGCGCGCATCGCCGGTTCACGGCTCACGCCAGAGGAATGGCCGCGCCTCGGGGAGGCGATGGCCGAGCTCTCCGCGGCTCCGCTGTTCTTCTCAGGGCAGCAGATCGGCTCTGTGGCTGCCATCCGCGCCCGCTGCCAGGAGCTGGCGGCACAAAGCCCCCAGCCGCTTGGGCTGGTGGTGGTTGATTCGCTGCAGCTCCTCGGCGGTGATCCGGCCAGCCAGCTCAAGGAGTTGCGGCTGTTGGCGGCGGAGCTGGAGGCCTGCGTGCTGCTCACCTGCCAGAGCCTGCCCAGCGTGGAGCTGCGGCCGGGCGGTTTTGGAACCCCGACACCAGCACCCGCGGCGAGGCGCAGCTGGTGTTGCTCAAAAACAGCGACAACCCCGTGGGCACGCTTCGGTTTCGGTTTGAGCCGGGGTTCTCGCGGTTCTTGGAGTCTGATGGCCCCAACACGGCTACGAATCCGCAAACAGCGTCACACCAAGGGCAGCGGCCGCCCGGTTGAGCTGGCGATCAAAGCTGGCAAGCGCAGCGCCAATCCGTTGGGCAAGCTCCAGGTAGGTGGCGTCGTAACTGGAGAGGTCTTGGCTTCTTGCTAGGGCCAGGATCCGAGTGCTGCGGTCTGCGACTGGATCGCT
>RGUW01000249.1 GCA_010027605.1 Synechococcaceae bacterium WB9_2_112
TCATAGCCACGACCCTCGTATCCACGACCCTCATAGCCACGACCCTCGTAGGCACGACCCTCAGAGCCGCGGCTGTCGTAAGCCCGTCGGTCGAAGCGCGAACGCGTCACAGATTCTCGGGGGTGCGAGGCAGGCCCATGGAGTAGTTGAGCACCCGGCAGTCGGGGTTGTAGCGCAGCTTGCCGGCCTGCAGCAGCTCCCGCAGATAACCCTCGAGCTCCGAGCCGATGCGACGCAGGGTGTAGTCGCTGAGCTCCCCGCCAGCCTGGCCATCGACCAGCTCGCGGAACCGTTGCTGCACCAGCGCCAGCGTGGCGGCATCCCAGAGAAATTCGTTGTCGGGATCCACATCGAGGGTCAGCTGGCCCGGGTCGGGCACCAGATCGCCGTCGTCGACCCGCGCGGTGAACAGGCGGATGTGGCGTGTGGTGCTCTTGAGCAGCGTGGCGTCTGACATGGAGAGGGTGCTGCTGCGAACGGCAGCCATGCTGGCAGGCTTGACCTCGACTTTAGGAAGCCCGAGCGCTCCGGCAGGGCGGTCGGGCCGGCCAGCCTTTTAAGGTTGCCTTCGGTTTCCCGGCTCCCCTGATCCCATGCGTATCGCCATTGCCGGAGCAGGCCTCGCCGGGCTGTCGTGTGCCAAGTACCTCTGCGACGCCGGGCACACCCCGGTGGTCTACGAAGCCCGGGATGTGCTGGGCGGCAAGGTGGCGGCCTGGCAAGACGAGGAGGGAGATTGGTACGAGACCGGTCTGCACATCTTCTTCGGCGCTTACCGCAACATGCGCCAGTTGTTTGCCGAGCTCGGCATTGAAGACCGGTTGCAGTGGAAGAGCCACTCGATGATCTTCAACCAGAAGGAGACGCCGGGCACCTACAGCCGCTTCGACTTCCCTGAGATCCCTGCCCCGTTCAACGGGGTGGCGGCGATTCTGGGCAACAACGACATGCTCACCTGGCCCGAGAAGATCGCCTTCGGCCTGGGTCTGGTGCCGGCGATGCTGCGCGGCCAGCAGTACGTCGAAGAATGCGACCAGTACTCCTGGACCGAGTGGCTCAGGCTGCACAACATCCCCGAGCGGGTCAACGACGAGGTGTTCATCGCCATGGCCAAGGCGCTGAATTTCATCGATCCTGATGAGATCTCGAGCACGGTGGTGCTCACCGCGCTCAATCGCTTTCTGCAGGAAGGCGACGGTTCGAAAATGGCTTTTCTCGATGGCAATCCGCCCCAGCGTCTCTGCCAGCCGATCGTTGACTACGTCACCGCCCGCGGCGGCGAGGTGCATCTCGATACCCCTCTGCGCGAGATCGAACTCAACGCCGACGGCACCGTGGCCGGCTTCCGGATCGGCGGCATCAAGGGCAAGGAGGGCTTCACCGCCACCGCCGATGCCTACGTGAGCGCCCTGCCGGTCGATCCCCTGAAGCTGCTGCTGCCGGAGCCCTGGAAGCAACTGCCCTATTTCCAGAAACTGGATGGCCTCAACGGCGTGCCGGTGATCAACATTCACCTCTGGTTCGACCGAAAGCTCACGGAGATCGATCATCTGTTGTTCAGCCGCAGCCCCCTGCTCAGTGTCTACGCCGACATGAGCAACACCTGCCGCGAATACGAAGATCCCGATCGCTCGATGCTTGAGCTGGTGTTCGCCCCCGCCAAAGACTGGATCGGCCGCAGTGATGATGACATCGTCGCTGCCACCATGGAAGAGCTCAAGCGCCTGTTCCCGATGCACTTCACCGGGGATGATCAGGCGACCCTGCGCAAGGCGATCGTGGTCAAGACGCCGTTGTCGGTCTACAAGACCGTGCCCGGTTGCCAGCAGCTGCGCCCCGATCAGACCTCGCCGATCGCCAACTTCTTCATGGCCGGTGACTACACCATGCAGCGCTACCTGGCCT
>RGUW01000250.1 GCA_010027605.1 Synechococcaceae bacterium WB9_2_112
AACAGCTCTCAGCAAGGTTGCCGGTCGGAATTCCTAGCCTGATTGTGGGCCGGCGAGGTAGGACTCCCGACCCGTGACCAACCTGCGATCACAGGCCGATGGAACTACGCTACGCATTCGATAGCGCTTGCTTTCGCCTTGGAAGGCTTTGCAAGCACGGCCACGCTTGGCCAGGAACAAGCCAAAGCCTCAGAAGGGTTGGAGCAACTGCTTTTGATTGCATGGGCTGCTCAGGCAGAAAGAAATCAGACTGGCTTCTGTCTTTTTTGGATTACGAGGCAATGGGCTGGCCGCCAGGCCGCACCCTTGGAAAGCTTTGCCCTGCTGGTCATTCGTGGGAAGGGCTTGACGCTTCGCTGCGGGTGCGAGGGCATTGTCTTCAATGCGAGCAAGCCAGGCGGCACGGTCGAACAGAGCGACGCAAAGCTGATCCTGCATTGGCAAAGATGTACAACGAAGCCGCCAGGCTTCGCTATGCGGAAAAATTAGCTGCGGATCCGGATGCGGTGCGATTGCGAAACAGGGAAGCCAAGCGCATTTATCGCTCTATTCACGGAAGAAAATACGCTTACAAGTGCCGCGCCAATCCTGGGATCAAAGAGCGCCGCGACCTTGAGCGTGCACTTGCCCGCGCCATTCGCACCGCCGGCCGCCTGCCGTCAGTGGCGGCCTTGGTGATGGCGGAGCAGCGCCGGTATTGGGCCGAGCACCCAGCGGCCAAGGCTGAGCACGACCGCCATTGGGCCCGGGTGAGCTGGTGGCTGGAGTATCAGACGAAGCCGGACCTGCGCCTGTATCACCGAGAGAAAGCGAAGCGCCGCAAGATGCAAGATCGCGGCCAGACGCCAGTGCAGATCCCGGTGTCAGCGATCCGCCAGCGGTTCAACGAGTTCGGCAACTGCTGCGCCTACTGCGGCGCCGGCGGCGACATGGAGATCGAGCACGTTTGCGCGATCAGCAAGGGCGGCGCGCATGACATCGGGAACATCGTGCCGGCCTGCTCCAGGTGCAACACCAGCAAGCGCAGCCACGGCATGGAGCAGTGGTACCGCTCCCAGCCGTTCTTCAGTGAGCTCCGCCTCCACCGCATCCGCCGGGTGACCCGCCCGCCTGAGGGCCAGCAGCTGGCGCTGGCGCTGGCCTGAGCGGCTCAGGCTCCTGAGTGCAACCTGGTTGCAACTCACTCCCTAGGCTGGTTGCAATGGCCAATTCGTTAAACGCCGCCAAGGGCGCAGAACTGATCGAGGCGCAAACCGGCCGCCGCTGCACCCGGCAGAACCTGGACAAGCTCTGCGACCGTGGCGCGCTCCGAGGCAGCCCGTGCATCCTGCAGGCCAAGCCGCTGCGGGTCGATGGCGACTTGCTGGTGAGTGAGTACCTGGCGCGGGTGGCGCCACACCAGGCCGAGGCGCAGCAGCCAGCAGCGAAACGCGAACGTCCGGCTGCCGTGCGCTCGGCCCCCACCGCACCCAAGCCACCACCCAAGCCACCGGAGCAGCTGCCTGAATACGGCGAAAGCAGGGCGCGCACCGAGTTCGAGAAAGCCAACCTGCTGGAGCTGGAGCGCCGGCAAAAGGAAGGTCAGCTGCTGGAGCGCGAGGAAGTTGAGCGGGCCCAGGCCGCGGCAATCGCCATCAGCAAGACCAGGCTGCTGGGTGTGCCCAGCACCGCCAAGCAGCGCATTCCTCACCTGAGCCTGGAGGAGGTGGAGATTCTCACGACGTTGATCCGTGAGGCTCTCGATGAGCTGGCCAGCTGGGAGATGGAGCCATGAGCGAGCTTGCGCGGCAAATCCTGAGCCACTGGCGACCGCCGCCGCGGCTGAGCCTGAGCGAATGGGCCGACACCTACGGCGTGCTGACCGGCGATGCAGCGGAGAAAGGCCGATGGA
>RGUW01000026.1 GCA_010027605.1 Synechococcaceae bacterium WB9_2_112
GCCGGAGACCATGAGCCTGGAGCGGCGCAAGCTGCTCACCGCCTATGGCGCCAAATTGCTGCTCACCGAAGGCCGCCTGGGCATGCCGGGGGCCATCAACACCGCCAAGGAGCTGGCCGCCTCGGATCCACAGCGCTATGTGCTCCTGCAGCAGTTTGCCAATCCGGCCAATCCCCGCATTCACCACGACACCACCGGACCCGAGATCTGGGACGACACCGATGGCCAGGTCGATGTGCTGATCGCTGGTGTCGGCACCGGTGGCACCATCACCGGGGTGAGTCGCTATATCAAGTCGACCCTCGGCAAGCCCCTCGTCTCGGTGGCGGTGGAGCCCTCCAGCAGCCCGGTGATCAGCCAGACCCGTGCCGGCGAGGAGGTACGCCCGGGACCCCACAAGATCCAGGGTATCGGCGCCGGTTTCGTGCCCTCGAACCTGGATCTCGACCTGGTGGATCGGATCGAGACCGTGAGCGATGAGGAGGCTCTGACCATGGCCCGTCGTCTCATGCGCGAGGAGGGCATCCTGGCCGGAATCTCCTGTGGTGCCGCCGCCGCGGTCGCTGTGCGCCTCGCCAAGGAGCCGTCGTTTGCCGGCCGCACCATCGTGGTGGTGCTGCCCGACTCGGGTGAGCGCTATCTGTCGTCGGTGTTGTTTGAAGGTGTGTTTGACGCCAAAGGGATGGCTCTGACGTGAAGAAACCTTTATAAAGGACTTGGCCCCACGATCCGGAGCGCCATGCCGGTGCCGACAGATCAGCAGGAGATCACCCTGCAAACCCTTCCCCAGGATCCGCTAGCTGAGCCCGGTGCTGCCAACGGCGATCCCGCCCCCGGGGTGCTACCGATTCCCCTGACGTTGGAGGCGCCGCTGGCACTCTCCAAAACGGCTCCCCAGCTGCTCGGACTTCCCCTGCAGTTGCTCAACCAGCTGTTGGCTCGGTTGGCCGGGCTGCGCCTGCAGACGCTGGCCGAACTGCTGCCCGCGCTGCGCCTGGTGGCGATCCTGGCGGCGGCCGGGTTTGTGGTGAAGCTCACCGGCGCCACCCTTGATGCCCTCAATGACATCCCCATGCTCGGGCGGTTGCTTGAGCTGGTGGGGTTGATCAGTGCCCTGAACTTTCTGGGTCGCAATGCGCTGAAATCTCAGAAACGGGCTGAACTGCTGGCACGCATTCAGAAACTCAGAAAGGATCTTCTGGGCTGAACCCTGAGCGCATCAGAACGAGCTGGTCGCCCTGGTGCTGCAGACGCAGACCGCCACCTGCCGCCAGTCCGTCGATCTGCCAGAGCCTGCCCCCATGGCGGTAGCCGCTGACCGGTCGCTCGAGCCGCGCCTCGGCCAGAGCCAGCACCCGGTCGTGCTCACCGCTGTGCGCGCGAGCCCAGCTCAGCGCCGCCAGCGCCCGTGGCAGCAGCGCCCGGGCCGTGGCCCTGGGGTGAAAGCGGCCGATGGAACCGGTTGGCCCGTTCAGCCGGTTCCGCATCGCTTCGCCTGCAGCGATGGCGCCATCGGGCACCCGGTTGACACCATTGAGTCCCAGGCCCACCCGGGCCCAGCGCACCTGACCACCGGCCAGCCGCAGGCCCGCCAGGATGCCCCCCAGCTTGCGGCCATCGATGAGAAGGTCGTTGGGCCACTTGATCCGGGGCCGCAGCCCCAGCTGCTCGAGTTGCAGGGCCATCCCCACGGCGGTTGCCAGGGTCAGCGGGGCCCCGTTTGTGGCAGCGCAGGGCCAGTCGAAGGCTGCGCTCAGCCACAACCCTCCCGGGGCCGAGGCCCAGGGGCGACCCCACTGCCCGTGACCATGGCGTTGACGCCTGGCGACGACAGCCAGACCGCTGACGTGCAGCCCTGGCTCGTGCCGCAGCTGCAGCAGCCAGCGGTCGAGTTCCCGCTCGGTGCTGGCACACACCGGCAGTCGCCGCAGGCGCCAGAGCCTCAGAGGCTGGCCAGCCATCGGCCGATGCGCTGGGCGCCTGCTTCGAGCTCCTCGATCGGATGCACCAGCGCCAGACGCATCCAACCCTCGCCCGAAGGCCCGAAGCCGTTGCCGGGGGTGAGGGCCACGCCGGTGGCCTCCAGCAGGGCAGCGCAGAAGCCTTCTGAATCCAGGCCTGCTGCCTTGGCCGCCGCAGGCAGAGGCAGCCATAGATACAACGCCATCGATGGCCGGGGCACCCGCCATCCCGCCGCTTCCAGGGCGGATGCCATGCGGTCGCGCCGTTCGCGGTAGGTGGCGCAGAGCTGCTCGGGCCAGTCGCTGGCCTGCTCCAGGGCTGCAATGGCACCGGCCTGCAGGGCCAGGGACTGGTTGAAATCGACGATCCCCTTGAGCTGCCTGAGGCCTGTGATCAGCCATTCGGCACCGATCGCAAAGGCGAGTCGGTAGCCCCCCAGGCACCAGCTCTTCGACAGCGAGAAGAATTCGATGCCGCAGCGGCGCCAGGCCGGATTGCGCAGCAGGGCCGGGGCCACCCCATCGAGCGCCAGATCCACATAGGGGTTGTCATGGGCCAGCACGCACCCGTGGGCCAGGGCCTTGGTCACCGCAGCATCGACCCAGGCCTGCTCGCCGGTGGTGGCCGTCGGGTTGTGGGGAAAGCCGAGCACCATCAGGCGGATCTGGTCCCAGCTGGCGGCATCGAGCGCCTCAAAATCGGGCCGCCATCCCTGGTCGCTGCGCAGCGGCAGCAGCACCGGTTCGGCCGAAGCCAGCTGCAGCCCACCCAGGTGCGACGGGTAGAACGGATCCAGCAGCAGGGCTTTGTCACCTGGGTTGAGCACCACCAGCGGCAGATGGGCGGTACCCTCTTGCGATCCGACCAGCAGCAGCACTCCACCGCCACGCCGAAGCGCCGGGCGGCCCAGCCCGCCACCGCCTGGCGAAACGGTGCCGTTGCGGCGTGCATGCAGTAGGCGGCACTGCCCGATTCGGGCAGTGCCGTGGCCATGGCATCAAGGGCCACGGCCGGCGGTTGCAGGTCGGTGGAACCGAGCGACAAATCCAGCAGGGGCGGCAGTTCCGAACCGGGAACGGCGGCACGCTGGCTGTAGGCGGCCTTGCGCTGGTCGTTGCGCGCGAAGACGCCGTTGCCCAGCGCTGCGACCCTGCGGCTCAGCCGCTCAGAGATGGGCATCGAGGAAGGCCTTCAGCTGGGGTTTGGCCATGGCCCCTTCATGGCGGGCCACCTCCTGGCCAGCCTTGAACAGAATCAGCGTGGGCAGGCCCTGAATGCGGAAGCCGTCGCGGCTTTGCGGGTTGCCGTCGGCTTCCAGCTTGCCCACCTTGAGCCGGTCGCCGTAGTCGGACGCGGCCCAGTCCATCAGAGGGGCCATCAGCCGGCAGGGACCGCACCAGCTGGCCCACACGTCGACGAGCACCGCCCCGCCACTTTCAAGCACTTCGGCGGCGAAGTTGGCATCGGTGAACTCGGAGACGGCCACGACAACAGAGGATCCAGTGCAGCGATTGTATGGAGCCCCGTGTCTGTGACCGCGGCATCGCCTGGGCTTCAGAGCTTGTCGATCGAGCGTTTGAGCTCTTCGAGTTCGGCGTCGACTTCGGCCACTTTCACCGGTGCGAGCTGGGGAGCGGGCCCATGGGCCGGGGGGAGCTCGGCTGCTGCGGGGCCCCCCTCGAGGCGGTTCTTGAGCGCAGCCAGCTCGTCATCGACGTCGTTGCCGCCTTCAAGGGCCAGGAACTGGCTCTCCAGGTCGGCACCGGCCAGTTCGGCGGCGGCCTGACTGCGGGCTTCCAGGGCTTCCACCTTCTCTTCCATGCGCTCGAAGGCCGCCATGGAGGTGTTGGTGCCCAGGGCGCCGACAGCGCTCTGCAGCTGCACCTGGGCCTGGGCAGCCTGGGCCCTGGCCTTGAGCATGTCCTTTTTGGTCTTGGCCTCGGCGATCTTGGCCTCGAGGGCCACCAGGCTGCGCTTGAGGGTGTCGACCTGACCGGCCTGGCTCTGCAGCTGGTTGTTGAGGGCCGTGGCCGAGTCCTGATAGGTCTTGCGACGCGACAGCGCCTCTCGGGCGAGGTCTTCCTCGCCTTTCTTGAGCGCCAGCTCCGCCCTGTCGTACCAGCTCTTGGCCTGTGATTCGGCCTGTTCGGCCTGGTTGGCGATGCGTTTCTGGCTGGCGATCGCCGCGGCCACGGCCTGGCGCAGTTTGACCAGGTCAGCCTGCATGTCGGCGACCGACTGCTCGAGGATCTTGACCGGGTCTTCGGCCTTGCTGATCAGGTCGTTGACGTTGGCGCGCAGCAGGCGGCTGAGGCGATCAAAGAAGCCCATCGGCGCGTTCTGGGGGCGTTGGGCGAGGCTAGCCTTTCAGGAGGCGTCCTGCTGTGGGCGTGACCTTCACCAGGCCGTTGTTCAGGGGGCCATGCTTTAACAGGCCATGTCAGAACAACGGCCCGAATCAGGCCTCACCAAGGGCAATGCCGCAAGCAACACCCGCGGCAACACCCGGGGCAACGCCCGCAGTGGCGCCCAAGGGGTCGCCCGCCGCATCGGCACCGTGTCGGTGCTTGGGCCCAGGCCGGCCGACCCGGCCGTGGCCCTGTCTGACTGCCTGGTCACCCTGCAGCGCAACTGGCAGCACACGGGCCACCTGGCTGCCCTCTGGCAGGCCTGGCCCCGGCTTGCCGGGGCCCAGCTGGCACCCCACTGCCGGCCCCTGCGGCTGCAGGGCGGACTGCTGACCGTGGGGGCGGCGCCCGGTCCCTGGTTGCAGGCCCTGCGCTACAACCGCCATCAATTGCTCGGGGCCTTGCGGGCAGCCGGATTCGCGCTGCGCGATCTGCGCTTTGAGCAGGCCGCACCCCTGGCAGAGGTCACCCCGGCCGGCAATCAGATTCAGCACGACTGGCACTGCCATCCCAGTCGGGTTGATGTGCACGGCATGGCGGTCTGCCCCGACTGCGGCAGTCCTGCCCCGGCCGGCGAGATGGGGCGGTGGGGCCGTTGCGGCTTCTGCCGTCGTCAACAGTTGGCCGCCCCCAGCGGGCCTGCTCAGTAGCGTTCGGGGCGGGGTTGCTGCCAGTCGGGGCTGACCCCTGAGCGGCTCAGCCCCTCGGCCCGTCGTTCGAGGGCGTCGCGCTGCAGGCGCCACAACTGGTAGATGCCGCTGCGCTGCAGCAGCTGGGGGGCCAGACCGAGCCAGTGGGGCAGGGCTGCGGTGTGCTGGTCGATCACCAGCAGCAGGGTGGGTTGGCTGGCGCTGCTGCTGGGCCGCTGGCCGCGCCGGTGCTCGAGCCTCAGGCGCTCGGCCAGGTTGGCCAGGTTGCGGGCCTGGTGGCCCTCGTACAGCACCACCTGGCGGCTGTAGTAGTGCAGGGAGGGCTTGAGCACGCCCACCATCGCCAGCGGTTCCTGGGGCTGGCGATGCTGCAGCACCGCTGCGGCCATCTGGCGCACCGGTGCTCCCCGCAGGCTGTCGCCCAGGCTCCACAGCGGCAACAGGGCCAGCAGGGCGAACCCCACCAAGGGCAGCTGCAGAGCCAGCAAGCGGCCTCCCGCTGACACCAGCAGGGGCAGCAGGGCTGCCAGCGCCAGCCACACCCCGGCGTGTATCAGCAGGCCGCTGCTGAGGATCCGTTGCGCCAGGCCAGGCAGTTCGGGATCGCTGACCACAGCGAACCACAGCGGTGCGCTCAGCAGCGTGCCCGCCAGCAGCGCCGCCAGGGCCAGGGTCAGCCCCCAGACCAGTCGACCGGGTCGCAGGGCGGCCGTGGTGGCGATCAACACGGCGGCGGCAGGGGTGGCCGGGATCCAGTAACTGGGCAGTTTGGTGGCCGCCAGGGTGAAGAAGCCCAGCACCACCAGCAGCCAGCAGGCGGCAAAGCGGGCCAGCGATGCGGCTGGGGTCGCCGGTGGCCTGCGCAGCGCGCGCACCAGACCGAGCAGCAGCAGTGGTGTCACCGGCAGGCTCGCCGCCACCAGGATCGGGCCGAAGAACCACCACGGCTGCAGGTGATGGTTCACCACCATGCTGAACCGCTGCAGGTTGTGGTACCCGAAGAAGCTGTCGAGGTAGGGCCTGCCCTCGACCACCAGTTCGGCGGCATACCAGGGGACGGCCACGGCCACGCTGAGGGCCAGGCCCAGGCCGGCCCGCAGGCCCCGCAGCTGCAGCGCCAAGTCGCCCTGGAGCAGGGCAAACAGCAGCAGGGTGAGCGGACCCAGCACCAGGGCCACCGGTCCTTTGGCCAGGACCGCCAGTCCCAGCAGCAGCCAGCCGTGCCACCAGCCCCGCCAGACCCCTGGAGTCGCCGTGGCCTGACGCCCGGCCTGGGCTCTCCAGAACAGCAGCAGGCTGATGCTGAGCAGTCCGCTGAACAGCGCATCGCTCACCGCCATGCGGCCCCACAGCAGGTTGAGCGGCGAGAGGGCAAAGGCCAGGGCGGCCGTCAGGGCCACCACACGCACCGAGCTGTCGGGGCTGCTCGGCTGGGGCCAGCGCTCCAGGGTGAGCGCCAGGGTCAGCATCACGGCAATGGTGGCCAGGGCCGAGGGCAGGCAGGCGGCCCAGGTGCCCAGGGGATCCCACTGGGGCTGGCCGGGCAGCAGATAGCCCAGCCCCATGAGCCAGTAGATCAGCGGTGGCTTGTCGTAGCGCGGCAGGCCGTTGACCCGGGGCGTCAGCCAGTCCCCGGTTTCGGCCATGGCCCGGGCTGAGGCCGCGAACAGCGGAGGGGTTTCATCCACCAGCCCATTGCTGCCCAGTTGCCACACGAACAGGGCCAGGCCGAAGCCCAGGCACACCAGCACCAGTCGATGGCGACCCAGCAGCCTCACGCCCGAGATCGTGGTTGCCAGGACCCTATCGCCGCCCTTGCGGGCGCTCGCCCGACAGGGGCTGCAGCCAGGCCTCGACCCGGGCGGCGAAGGCCTCCAGGGAGCCATGGGTCTCGGCCCAGTGGCGACAGGCCTGGCGCTCAAGGCCCAGGGCCCGGCGGCCGGCCGCCACCAGGGCCTGCACGTCGTCGGCAGGGGCCAGGGCACCGGTGAGTCCCTCCTGCACCAGCTCGGCCGGACCGCCGCGGGCGTAGCTGGCCACCGGCACGCCACAGGCCAGGGCCTCCACCACCACGTTGCCGTAGGCCTCGTTCCATTTGGGGGTGTTCAGCAAGGCCCGGCAGCGTCCCAGCTCGGCCTGGAGCTCGGAGGCCGCCAGAAATCCACGCCACCGCAGCGTGCCGGCAGGCACCGAGGCCTCCACCCGCTCGGCGTAGGCGGCGTCCTCCACCAACCCCATCACCACCAGGGGCAGGCCCAGGGCGGCGGCGGCGGCGGCGGCATCCTCGAGACCTTTTTCGGGCGCGATGCGGCCCGCCCAGCCCAGCTGCGCCAGAGGCTCAGGGTTGAACCGGTAGGTGCTGAGGTCGAAGCCGTTGCCGAGCAGCACCGGGGGCTGCGCCAGGTCGAAGTCGGCGGCCTGGCTGGCGGTGTGAAAGGCCAGATGGCGGGGGTGGCTGCGGCCGACCTGGGCGATCACCTCGTCCATCGCTGCGCTCACCGACCCCATGCTCACCAGGTGGGCCAGGGGCGTTGCCGTGTGCGGCGTCAACCACAGGGGCAGCCAGTCGTAGCCCAGGTTGAGCAGCACATCAAAACGCCCCTGCTCGGCCAGGGCGCGCTGCCACAGGGCCGCCAGCAGGCTGCCCGCGGGGATCTGCACCGGTGTCTGGTGGCTCTGGTGCTGCCAGCTGGGCTGGTCGATACCCGCTTCCAGCCACAGCCGTGCCGCGCTGCAGCGGGATGGCAGGCTCGACCCACAGGCGGCCAGCACCGTGATGCTGTGGTCCCGCTCCAGCAGACCGGCCACCAGGGAGGTGAGGGTGCGTTCGACACCTCCTCCCTGGCCGCTGCCAACGGCCCCCACCGGGGTGCTGATGACCAGAATGTTCATCGCGGCGGCTCCCAGAGCTCCTGACGGCGGTTGATCAACAGCACGCTCACCAGGGCGATGGCGGCCCCCAGCCACTGCAGCGGCAGCAGCGATTCGTGCAGAGCCAGCACACCGGTGATCAGGGCGAACACCGGCGTCAGAAACGTCAGTGAGGTGAAGCCGGTGAGATCGCCGCTGCTGGCAAACCAGAAGAACAGGCCATAGGCCAGACCGCTGCCCAGCAGCGAGGCGTAGGCCATCAGTCCCCAGTCGCCAGCCGTCCAGCTGGGCAGCAGCGGCGCCTTGCCCAGCACACCGGCGGCCAGCAGCGGCAACCCTCCCAGCAGCATGTGCCAGCCGGTCACCGCCACCGGATCGCTGTGGCGACTGGCGTAGCGGCACAGCACGGTGCCCAGTGCCATCGCGGCCGCGGCGCCCAGCATCCAGGTTTCGCCGTGGCTGAGGGCCTGTTGATTGAGCACGGCCGGACCCTGCAGCCACCACTGCTGCAGCAGGCCTGCCGGCAGCCCGAGGCAGAGGATGCCCAGCAACCCCAGCAACAGGCCCAACCAACCCACCGGGTTGATCGCTTCACCGAAGAGGCCCCGGGCCAGCAGGGCCACCAGCAGGGGCTGGGAGTCGATCAACACCGACCCCAGGCCGGCGCCGGTCTGGCCGAGGCCCCGCACCAGCAGGCCCTGGAACACCGTGCCATCGATCAGGGCAAACAGGGTCAGCCAGAGCCAGTCACGTCGGTCGACCGCCAGCGGGCGCCCCAGCAGCCGGGCGGCCAGCAGCACCAGCAGCGCCGCGGGCAGCAGGCGCAGGCAGGCCACCACGGCCACGCTGCCCCCCTCGAGCAGGGGTTTCATCGCCGCCATGGCGGTGCCCCACAGGGCAAACGGCAGCACCAGGGCAAGGGGGCGCAGCAAGGGCCAGGCTTTGACCTCGGTCATGGGGGGTCGGTGTGGCCGGCTGCAGAACGAATGGCTGGCGGTCTCTTTTTAAGATCCAGCCATTGCAGACCGTGCTGATGCCCTGGCCCTGGCGCCGCAAAGCCAAGCGAACCCTGGCGCGCATTGCGATCGAGGGACCGATCGCCGGCCCCACCCGCAAGCGGGTGCTCAAAGCCCTGCGCCAGATCGAGCAACGGGAGTGTCCGGCTCTGTTGCTGCGCATCGACAGTCCGGGCGGCACCGTGGGCGACAGCCAGGAGATCCACGCCGCCCTCACCCGCCTGCGGGACAAGGGCTGCCACATCGTGGCGAGCTTCGGCAACATCTCGGCCTCGGGTGGCGTCTACATCGGTGTCGCTGCCGAACGCATCGTCGCCAATGCAGGCACCATCACCGGCTCGATCGGTGTGATCCTGAGGGGCAACAACATCTCGCGCCTGCTGGAGCGCATCGGCATCCAGTTCGAGACGGTCAAAAGTGGCCTCTACAAGGACATCCTGTCGCCCGATCGCGCCCTCACCGCCGCCGAACGGCAGCTGCTGCAGGAGTTGATCGATGCCAGCTACGGGCAGTTCGTGGCGGCGGTGGCCCAGGGGCGCCATCTGGATGCCGATGTGGTGCGCAGCTTTGCCGACGGCCGCGTGTTCACCGGTCAGCAGGCCCAGGAGCTGGGCCTGGTCGACCAGCTGGGCGATGAGGAGTCGGCCCGGCGTCTGGCGGCCGAGCTGGCCGGTCTCGACCCCGACCGGACCCGGCCCGTGACCTTTGGCCGTGCACCCAAACGCTTCGGCGGCCTGTTGCCGGGCCGGTCCCAGTGGCGCAGCCTGCAGGAGGCCCTCAGCCTCGAGCTCGCCTGGAACGGGCAGCCCCTGTGGCTCTACCGGCCATGACAGAACAGCTGCGAGCCCTTCGGGGAGCCACCACGGCATCGGCCAACACCGCGGCCGCCATCGCCGAAGCCGTCGCCGAGCTGGTGCAGACGCTGATGCAGCGCAATGACCTCAGCGCCGAGCAGCTGCTGTCGGTCACCTTCTCGGTGACGGCCGATCTCGATGCCTGCTTCCCTGCGGCGATCGCCCGTCGCTTGCCCGGCTGGGACGGGGTGGCCCTGCTCGACTGTCAGCAGATGGCCGTTCAGGGTGATCTGCCCCGCTGCATCCGGGTGCTGGCCCATGCCTGGCTGGCCGTTGACCAACTGCCCCAGCATCCTTATCTGCGCCAGGCCGCTGGCCTGCGACCCGACCGCGCCAGCTAGGCGGCCGGCCACCACGGCATGAGCCGGGCTTGCCATCCCCCAAGAATGGGTCCATTCCTGTGTGCCGAGATGTCGCGCCGTCCTTCTCTTTTCGGTCGTACCAGCCGCCCGCTGGGGCTGGTCGCTGCAGCGACCTCCCTGGTGGCCGGACTCGGCGCCGCAGCCCTGACCACCCTGGCGACCCTGGGACCCGACGTGGCTCCTGTCCGCGCCCAGGGCACTCCCGGCCTGCTCGAATTTCGCTGGGACAACGGGGGTGATTACCGCAAGCTCTACTACTTCGTGACCGACAGCGGGCGCCTCAAGCGCTCCGAGTACTACCTGATCCTCAGGCCCAAGGATCGCAAGACGGCGATTCTCAAGCTCAGCATCACGATCCCCGATTACTTCGACGGCACGATTGATCCCAAATTCATCAAGCTCTGCAAGATGTCCGAGGGTGGCATGCTGTCGCGCACCCAGTGCAATGAGCAGATCCCGGCGACCATCTCCATGGCGCCCGATGGACGGACGATCGAGGTCTTCCCTGACACTCCTGTTTCCGATAAAGGAACCATCGGCGTCTACATGATCGTGTTCAATCCCTTCAACGTCGGCATGTTCCAGTTCAACGCCCTGGCTCAGGCGCCTGGCGATGTGCCGGTGGCGGGCTACCTCGGGAGCTGGCTGATCGAGATCAGTCCGTCGGGGAACTGATCACACCCCGGCCTGTAAGATGACCGGCTGGCAGCGTCCGCAGACACCCCGATGACCAAGCGCACTCTTGAAGGAACCAGTCGTAAGCGCAAGCGGGTCTCGGGCTTCCGTGTCCGCATGCGCAGCCACACCGGTCGCCGTGTGATCAAGGCCCGTCGTCGCCGGGGCCGCGCCCGTCTGGCCGTCTGAACCCCTTGGCCCTGCCTCAGTGCCATCGGCTCAAGGGGCAGCGCATCTTTGATGCCCTCTACCGGCGCGGCCAGAGTCTTCATGGCTCGGCCATGGTGCTGCGTTGGATGCCTCCTGATGCAACCTTGGTGACAGGGCCAGGGCCAGGCTGTGACCCGCTTCCAGCCGGGGCCGGGGGTCCGAGCCCCTGGAGGTGTGGCGTGGTGATCAGCAACAAGGTTCACAAGCGGGCCGTGCGCCGCAACCGGCTGCGGCGCCAGCTGCATGAGGCCTTGCGGCGCGAGCTGCCGCAGCAGGCCTGCTGCGAGGCTCCTGGCCCCTGGTTGCTGATCAGCCTCAAACCCGGCAGCGCCGACTGGGAGCTGGACCGTTTGCTGGGAGAATGCCGCCATCTCCTCGGCAAGGCAGGCCTCACCTCATGAGTCAACAGCCCATCGCTGCCATCCCCAAACCGGAGGAAACCGTCGTTTACGAGGGTGGTCCGGCGCGCGGCGATCTGATCTTCAACCTCCTGCTGGGCCTGACCCTGATCGGCATTCCCTTTGCGGTGGGGGCGATCGTGAGGGCGCTGTGGTTGCGGTTCCGCATCACCAGTCGGCGCATCGAGGTCAACGGAGGCTGGATGGGCCGCGACCGCACCCAAGTGGTCTACAGCCAGGTTCGCGAGGTGCGCTGCGTGCCCCGCGGTTTCGGTGCCTGGGGTGACATGGTGTTGGTGCTCAATGACGGTGCCCGTCTCGAGATGCGCTCCATGCCACGGTTCCGCGAGATCGAGACCTACATCAACGAGCGTTGTCAGGCCAGGGCCGCCGCGCCCAAGGGCATGGCGGCCTGAGCCTGCCGCCCTGATCGGTCACACTGACCCCACATCCACCCCTGCGCTTCGCATCTGCCGTGATCGGCTACATCTCCGACAACCTGCTGCTACCGATCCTCGATTTCTTCTATGGATTGGTGCCGAGCTACGGGCTGGCGATCATCGCCCTCACGGTGGTGATCCGCCTGGCGCTGTTTCCCCTCAGTGCCGGCTCGATCCGCAATGCCCGTCGCATGCGGATCGCCCAACCGGTCATGCAGAAACGCCAGGCCGAGATCAAGAGCAAGTACGCCAACAATCCTCAGAAGCAGCAGGAGGAGCTGGGCAATTTGATGAAGGAGTTCGGCAGTCCGCTGGCGGGCTGTCTGCCCCTGCTGGTGCAGATGCCGATCCTGTTTGCCCTGTTTGCCACCCTGCGGGGATCGCCGTTTGCCGACGTTCCCTACACCCTCAATCTCAAGGTGCTGCCCGCCGACCAGATCGCAGCGGTCGAGCCCAAGCCCTTCAACAGCGCCAGCCATTCGATCTTCATCACCGAAACCAACCACGTGCCGGTGATCGCCAGCCTCGAAGGAGGAAGCAAGCTCGGTGTGGGCGAATCGGCCACGGTCAATCTCCACACCAAGGATGGTGACAGCTTTGCCTCGGTGCTCAAGGGCATCGACAACGGCGACGCCTTCAGCCCCAGCTGGAGCGTCACCAAGGGCGAGGGTGTGGTCAGTGTCGATGCCAACGGCACCATCAAGGCCCTGGCGCCCGGTGATGCCACCGTTGAGGCCAAGATTCCTGGCCTGGCGGCCCGCAGCGGGTTCCTGTTCATCAAGGCGCTGGGTCAGGTCGGTTTCATGACCGATGGCCAGGTCAACTGGGATATCGCGATCCTGGTGGCTGGCTTCGGCGCCAGCCTGTTTGTGAGCCAGATTCTCTCGGGCATGGGCATGCCGCCCAATCCCCAGCAGTCGACCGCCAACAAGATCACGCCCGTGATGATCACCGGCATGTTCCTGTTCTTCCCGTTGCCGGCCGGGGTGTTGCTCTACATGGTGGTGGCGAATATCTTCCAGGCCCTGCAGACCTTCCTTCTGGGCCGTGAAGCCCTGCCCGAGAACCTGCAGCAGATCCTCGATCAGCAACTGGCCCAGCAGAAGCTGGCCACCGCCGGCGGAGCCCCCACCAGCACCGATCGCCTTCCCTTTGAGCCCAAGGGCAAGAAGTGAGCCAGGTCTGAAAGCCATGGCCGATCAGCGCACTCAGCTCTGCCCCATTGCCATACAGGATCTGCTGGCCCAGCCCGAGGGCTGCCGCTGGCAGGTCGAACAACCCCTTGCAGAGCTCGCCACGCTCACACCGGTCCAGGGTTTCATTCATGTGGTCGCGGAAGGCCCCCTGTTGCGTGTCGAGGGTGCGGCGGCAACCACCGTGCAGTTGCGCTGTGATCGCTGTCTGCAGCCCTACGAGCATCGCCTCGAGGCCCGAGCCAGCGAGAGGATCGGCCTCGGGATCGCCGGCAGCGACCTCGAAGAAGCCCTGGCGTTCGATGCCGAAGGCATCAGCGAGCAGCTTGACCCTGCTGGCAGCTTTGATCCTGAACAGTGGCTCTACGAACAGCTGAGTTTGCAGCTGCCTCAGGTGTGCCGCTGCGGGCCCGGCTGTGCGGGGCCCGCCTGCTGGGGAACGGAGGAGCCCACGATCGATCCTCGCTGGGCCGCCCTCAGAAAGCTCCAGCCTTAGCCGTTGGCCTCTGTGACGCCACGTTTGCCATGAACCAGGCCTGGAGTGATCAGCTCGATCTGTTGATCAGGGCGCGCACGCCGATCCTGTGGATCCGCAGCTTTGAAGAGGAGCGGATCGAGGCGTTGCTGCAGCAGGCAGCCCAGCGCCTGGGGGGGCGCACCCTGTTGCGCTGGGATTTCATTGAGGGTCTCGCCGGCGCCCCCAATCGCATCGGAGAGGCGGCCCGCAATCCGATGGCAGCCCTGGCTGCCCTCGATGCTCTGCCTGCAGAGAGCGGCGCGATCCTGCTGCTGCGCGACTTTCACCGCTACTGCGACGATGCGGGCATCTGCCGCCGCCTGCGCAACCTGGCTGTGAGCCTGCGCCAGGTGCCCCGCACGCTTGTGATCACCGCGCCCGAATGGCAGCTGCCGCTCGAGCTCGACGATTGCATCACCGTGGTCGATCTGCCCCTGCCCGAGCCGGCCGAGATCAGTCGCCTGCTGCGCAGCATCGCTGCGGCGACGGGCCAATCACTGGAGCCTGGCGTGCTCGAGCAACTCACCGCCGCCTGCCATGGCCTCAGCGAGCAGCGGGTGCGCCAGATCGCCGCCCGCGCCCTGGCCCAGCGCGGTGCCCTGGGCGAGGCCGATCTGGCCGAGGTGCTCGAGGAGAAGCGCCAGGTGATCGCCCGCAGTGCCCTGCTCGAATACTGCCCAAGCGAGGCCACCACTGCCGACATCGGCGGTCTGGAGGCGCTCAAGCACTGGTTAGCCCAGCGCCACATGGCCTTCAGCGAGGAGGCCCAGACCTACGGTCTGCCGCTGCCGCGGGGGGTGCTGCTGGTCGGTCCCCAGGGCACGGGCAAATCGTTGACCGCCAAGGCCATCGCCCACACCTGGGGCATGCCGCTGCTGCGGCTTGATGTGGGCCGTCTGTTTGCGGGCCTGGTGGGCGCCAGTGAGGCCCGCACCCGCGAAATGATTCAACGGGCCGAAGCCATGGCTCCCTGCGTGCTGTGGATCGATGAGATCGACAAGGGCTTTGGCGGCAGCTCCCGCAGCGATGGCGGCACCAGCCAGCGGGTGCTGGCCACCGTGCTCACCTGGATGGCCGAGAAGACGAGCGCGGTCTTTGTGGTGGCGACCGCCAACGGCGTTGAGGCGCTTCCGCCCGAACTGCTGCGCAAGGGGCGCTTTGACGAGATCTTTTTGCTGGATCTGCCCAGTGCCGCCGAGCGCGCCGCGATCCTGGATCTGCAGTTGCGTCGCCGGCGCCCCGCTCACGCGATCCCGCTGCAGGTGCTGGTGGACCGCACCGAGGGCTTCTCGGGCGCCGAGCTCGAGCAGACCGTGATCGAAGCGATGCATCTGGCCTTTGCCGAGCAGCGCGAGTTCGGTGAGGCCGATCTGATCGCCGCCGCCAGTCAGGTGGTACCGCTGTCGCGCACGGCCCGGGAGCAGCTCGAGCAACTCAAGCTGTGGGCATCCACGGGCCGGGCCCGCCCAGCCTCATCTCTGTAACGGCACTGTGAAGAACTTCGAATCCAGGTAACGACTCGCGTGGTGAGCTCTGCTCTTCCTGTTTGTCTCCCATAGGGTCGCTGCAACCGAAGTCCTGCCGTGCTGCCCAGCCCCCAGTCGCGCTCTGAACTCACCACCCAGCTGGCCGTGGCCTGCCTGGGCGCCGGCGTTGTCACCTCGATTGCCGTGGCCCAGGGCCAGAACCCGCTCACGGCCCTTGGCATCACGTTGTTTTCGGCCGTGGCTGCGGTGATGGTGGGCCAGGTGCTCTGAAGATCTGTCGATCACCTTCCAAGATCGCCTTCCAAGATCGTCTTCTGAGCATTTCCGGTTGCGCGAGTATTTGCTGTTTGCGCCACATTTGCATCATTGCGAATGAAACATGTCGCAAAAACTTGGCGCTTCGGTTGACGGTGATGATCCCCATATTCAGTCTGGGGATGTCAACTCGTCAGGTTTGAACGTTGATGTTGCGATGTCGTTTCCTGCCGTTGGGCTGCAGTGCAGTCACGGCTTCAGCACTCGCTGTGTCGGGCGTGCCTCTCTCGGCGCGCGCTGAGGTTCTCTACACCCTTGAGACGCGCTGCTCATTCCACTCCGCAGTCGCTGTGCCCTGCAGGATCGAAGCGGTGAACGAGGGCAAAGCGACGCTTTATCGCCACATGATCGGGCCGGTGGATGCCACGGTTCGCATCACCGACACTCCTGTGCGCATGGAGCTCTGGAATGGTGCCACCCGGCAGTGGAAGAGCCTGAGCACCGCTGCGGCGCGCTTTTCGACCAACACCGTCTGCTTCAACGGACGCGACCTGTGCGTGGTCAATCCCAATTACCTCAACAGCGTGCTGCAACAGAGCCCGGCGGCCATGACCGGCCGTGATCTGGTCAAGGTGCACTTCGGTGCCGATGGGCGCGTCAATGCCAGCTGCTACGACGACGGCTGTGAGGTGAAGCTCCAATGACCTCACGCAGACGTTCTTCAGCTGCGCTGCTGCTCGCCTGTCTCAGTAGCCCCGCTGTGATGCCAGCCCTGACACCCGCGGTTGCGGCCGGCGTGGGGACCAGTTCCATGGCCCCTGTGGCGGTGACAGACCCTTCTGCCGTGTTGCTGTCGCGAGGTGGAGGCGGCGGTGCCCGCGGCGGTGGCGGCGCTGGTGGTGGTCGCATGGGTGGCGGCGGTGGCGGGTTTTCGTCTGGTGGTGGCGCCCGACCCAGCACCGGCTTCGCTGCTGCAGGCAGTGGCTTCAACCGTGGGACATCTCGTCCCACCGGAGGCTGGAGTTCGCGCGTGCCCAGCGACCGTGCTCAGCCTTCGCTGAGCCCTGAGGGCTCCCGCATCGGTGATCGCAACGCCGCTGCATTCCATGGCAATGGGGTGAATCGCAACGGCAACCGCGATGTCAACCGCAACATCAGTCGCAATTGGGGCCGCAACGTCAACCTCAACAGCGTGAACCTCTACCCAGGTTGGGCGCGTCCTGGCTGGGCTGCCGCCAGACCCTGGAGCTATGGCTGGTATGGCGGTTGGGCCACTCCGGCCTGGGGCTGGTGGGGAGCCCGGGCAGCGACCTGGGGGATCACGACCCTGGCGACGGCGTCGGTGATCAATGCAGCCGTCAACGCGGCAGTACAGAACCAGGTCAGCTCCATCGTCGTACCTGAGACCAACCTGCAGTTGCTCTATGGCACTGTGCAGCCCAGTGGCAGCGATGGGGTCACGTTTGTGGTGACTGACAACGGCAACAGCTATCAGCTGACCGCCGATTGCCGCTCAGGGACCCTCAACAATGCTGTGCCCAGCAGCGCTGCCGAAGCTGAGCTCGTCAATGCGGCCTGCCAGGTGGCCTATGGCCCGGCTTAATCGCTCAGCACCTGTCGGTAGAACCAACCCGCCAGCAGGGCCCCAACGATCGGCGCGACCCAGAACAACCACAGTTGCCCCACGGCATCACCTCCCACCCACAAGGCAACACCTGTGCTGCGAGCCGGGTTCACTGAGGTGTTGGTGACGGGAATGCTGATCATGTGAATCAGGGCAAGCATCAGGCCGATCGCCAGCCCTGCAAATCCGGCTGCAGCAAGCCGGTCGGTGGCGCCGATGATCACCAGCAGGAAGAAGAAGCTGAGGACAACCTCAATCAGCAGGGCGGCCCAGAACCCATAGCCTCCCGGCGAATGCGCACCCCAACCATTGGTCGCCAGAGGGTTGCTTCCGGACATCACCAGGTTGAAGGCGGGTCCCCCGGCCACCACCACTTTGATCAGACCTCCGGCCAGGACGCCGCCGATGACCTGGGCCACGATGTAAGGGAGCAGATCGGACCCTTTCATCCGGCCGCTGGCCCACAGTCCGAAGCTCACGGCCGGATTGAGATGGCATCCCGAAATGTGTCCGATGGCGTAGGCCATCGTCACCACCGTGAGGCCAAAGGCCAGGGACACACCAAGGAATCCGAGACCAAACGGATTCCCTGGGGCAATGTCTGACCCGGTCAGGTAGGGGAAGTTGGCGGCAATCGCAGCGCTGCCACAGCCGCCAAGCACGAGCCAGAACGTGCCGAAGGCCTCAGCCAGGCATTTCTTTTGAATGGGTACTGATGTTGCCATGCTGTGATGTTGATTCATCAGCACCATCGATACATCGCTTTGATCTGGCCAGCAACGTGGCTGTATGACTTCGATGGAGTTTTACGCCAATTCCGGTGCATGGGCGTCATGGTTTGCAAGTTGCGCAAGCCTCGACGGGCGCTGCTGTTGCGACCCCAGACCTCCATCTGCCGCCGCACCATGATCAGCGCATCGGCCTTGACGGCTGTTATCAATGCTGTTAAAGGTGCAAATCGCTCGGGCTGTGGTCAGAAATCCTCTGCTGCCCAGCCCTGTGCTGCCTCAGCCCGCGGGAGCCTGAGAACTGAGGGGTCAGGGGTGACACGATTGCGTTGTGGTTGGTGATTGTTTGTGCACGCCCGTTCCACGATGGCTCCGTTCTGAATCAGGACTTGTGCGTCGATTTTGAGTTGTGTTGCCTTGTCCCCCAGTCTCCGCTGGGATGATGAATCCTGCCTGGTTTGCGGTGCGTCATGCGTGAGCTCTGCCCAGCGCTCGCGACCAAGACCTATTTCAATTACGGCGGCCAGGGGCCATTGCCCGATCCGTCGCTGGAGGCGATGGTTTCGAGCTGGCGCACGATTCAGCAGCTTGGACCGTTCACCACTGAGGTCTGGCCTTTCATCGAGCAGGAAACGGCCCGGGTGCGCCAGGCCCTGGCGGCCCTGTGCGGAGTGCCATCGCAACGGCTGGCCCTGACCGAGAACGTCAGCACCGGCTGCGTGCTCCCCCTGTGGGGATTGCCCTGGGAGCCGGGCGATGAACTGCTGATCGGTGATTGCGAACACCCGGGTGTTGTGGCGGCCTGCCAGGAGCTGGCCCGGCGTCAGGGACTCACGGTGGCGGTGCTGCCTGTGCTGGAGCTGTGCTGCACCAGCTCCCAGACCGATCTGCCGGCGGCGGTGCTCGCAGCGCTCGAGCAGCGGCTGACCCCTCGCACCCGTCTGGTGGTGCTGTCGCATCTGTTGTGGAACAGCGGCGCGATCATGCCGATCGCAGCGGTGGCGCAGCGCTTGCGGGCCCATTCGCGGCAACCGTGGTTGTTGGTTGATGCCGCCCAGTCGATGGGGGCGATTCCCGTCGATGAAGCGGCACCCCATGTCGACATCTACGCCTTCACGGGACACAAGTGGTGCTGCGGGCCAGAAGGGCTGGGGGGGGTGGCGCTGTCCGAACGGCTGCTCGAACAAGCCCAGCCCACCTTGATCGGTTGGCGCAGCCTGCGCCACGAGTCCTCGGCAGCCAGCAGCTTTCACCGCGATGCACGCCGCTTTGAGGTGGCCACCAGCTGTGTGCCTCTGGCCAGTGGCCTGGCGACTTCACTGGAGCTTCTTGCTGATGCAGGCTCTCCTGCCGAGCGTCTGCTGGCCATCGGCGCCGGCAGCAGGCGGCTTTGGCAGGGTCTGCAATCGCTGTCCGGTGCCCGTACGTTGCTGCGCGAACCACCGCCGGCCGGTCTGGTGAGCTTCACCCTGCATGACGGTGCAGGCAGACCACGCCGCACCGCTGCTGTGGTCGAGGCCCTCGGTCGCCAGGGGATCTGGATCCGGCGGCTGGATCAGCCCGACTGCCTGCGGGCCTGCATCCACATCACCACCACCGATGCCGAAATCGATCGGTTGCTCGCGGCCCTGGCGGCCCTGTGACCCACGCGTTTGCCTGCAACGCTCAGTGCAAGCGTGCCCGCAGCGCCTTTTCGGCCTCTTCGCGGTCGTCAAAGTGAATTTTGGTGGTGCCCAGGATCTGGTAGTCCTCGTGGCCTTTGCCGGCGATCAGCACCAGATCATCGGGCTGGGCGCCGGCGACGGCGACGGCGATGGCGTGGGCTCGGTCGGCCTCGACCGTGAGGTCGGTCCCTGCAGGAATGCCGGCGACCACGTCCTCAAGAATCTGCTGGGGGTCTTCGGTGCGGGGATTGTCGGAGGTCACCACCACCTGATCGGCCAGTCGGGCAGCGATGGCGCCCATCTGCGGCCGTTTGCTGCGGTCCCGGTCGCCGCCGCAGCCGAACACGCAGATCAGGCGACCCTCGGCAAAGGGCCGACATGCCGCCAGGGCATTCTCAAGGCCATCGGGTGTGTGGGCGTAGTCGACCAACACCGCCGGCAGGGGCTGCTGGCTCGCCACCAGCACGCGTTCCATGCGGCCGGGCACGCCGCGAAAGCTGGTCAGACCCTCGAGCAGTCCCGCCAGGGGCAACCCCTGTTGCAGCAACGCGCCAACGGCCTGCAGCTGATTCATCAGGTTGAAGCGGCCCAGCAGCGGTGAGCTGAACGGGCCCGATCCCACCGGGCTCACCAGGGTGCCGGTCACGCCGCTGGGGTGAAACGTCAGGCCTTCGATGCGCAACTCGGCATCACTGCCTGACTGGAGCGAACAGCGCCAGCAGCGCTCCCCCAGCCCCTGGGCCAGTTGGCTGCCCCAGGGGTCATCGCCATTGACCACGGCCCTGGCTTCGGGGCCGCCGTGGCTGCTTGACAGCAGCGGGGCTTCAAACAGACGCGTTTTGGCCTCGAAGTAAGCCTGCATCGAGGGGTGGTAGTCGAGGTGGTCCTGGGTGAGGTTGGTGAACACCGCACCGCTGAAGCGGGTGCCTGCCACCCGCTGCTGGTCGAGGGCATGGGAGCTCACCTCCATGGCGCCGATCTGGGCGCCGGCCTCCACCGCCTGCGCCAGCTGGGCCTGCAGCACGTCGGCGAAGGCTGTGGTGTGTTGGGCGGTGACGCTGTGACCGGGCCAGCGGTTCACCAGGGTGCCGAACAGAGCCGGCTGATGGCCGCTGGCCGCGCTCAGGTGTTCGATCAGATGGGTGGTGGTGGTCTTGCCGTTGGTGCCGGTGACCCCGATCAAGGCCATGCGCTGACTGGGCTGCCGCCAGAATGCGGCGGCCAGATCTCCGGCCCAGCGGGCCACCGGCGAGCCGATCACCAGCACGGGATCCTCAGGCCCGGGGGGTGCCGCCGCTGCAGCGGCGG
>RGUW01000251.1 GCA_010027605.1 Synechococcaceae bacterium WB9_2_112
AAAAGTCCGTTACAATTCTGAGAAGTTCTGTAACGGGCGTCCATGGGCGAGGTGATCGAGCTGGGACCTGGTCTCGATAGCGGACTCGGACTGATTTCGGCTGTGATCAGCCTGGCTGCCCTCGGGTTGTTCGCCCTGCTGCAGGGTGAAAACAAGAACGACGACGATGATTCCAGCCCCGGTGGCGGCCTGATGCAGCCCGTCGCCGGCGCCGCCTGAGTTCGGGGTGCTGAGACCCGAGTCCTGGCTTCACACCCCCGACGGTCCGCCCTCCCGATAGGCCCTGGGAACCAGCACGAGAAACACGGCCCACCAGAGCACGACAGCAAGGCTGACCGGCACCGTGATCCACCAGCGGTGCATGACGATCCAGCTGCCAGCCATCGCAACCAGACCGGTCGCCACAATCGACCAGGGCTGGCACCACCAGGGCTTGGATGTCCAGAGTGACGGCCCCTGAGGAGCATCCAACGTCCCCTGAGGACCAACCGGAGGCTCAGTCGTCACAAAGCCAGGCCTCTCGAGCATTGGAGGACCATTCCATTGTCACCGGCAACACCTTCACCGCGTTCACCCTCACCGCACTCAGCGTCACCGCGACCCGCCGCAGCGGCATCCGGCTCGCCTCGCGAGATCCTGCTGACCCACAACGGCGGGGTGTGGCAGGGACTGTTCATCCGCCTCGATGGTCAGGGCCGCGAACGGGAACGCTTCGACAGCCACCTCGACGTGGCCGAACGCCAGGGCACGATCCATGCCGATCTCACCAACCGCAGCAGTGGCACGGTGCGCTCGATGCAGTTCGACGACCCCCCTGCCGAGATGCAGATCAGCCCGGCTGGACACTGGAGCCTGGGTCCAGACCGCATCGGAGCCTGGCCCTGGGTCTGCGAGCTGTGCCTCGTCTGGGGCGAGCAACGCCGTCGCATCGTGGTGCGCCATGGCCTCACGGATCTCGAGTCGTTGGTGCTGGTGGGCGAGGGCCGACCGGGCCATGAACCCACACCTCCGGCAGCACCGCTGCAGGTGCAGCCCCAGATCGTCGATCCTCACCACCGACGCTGGACGTTGGAGCAGCACCCCAGTGTGATCGTCACGACCATGGCCGGCCGTGAGCCCGGGCTCCCCGAGGTGGTGAGCCTCCTGTGGGAACCGGAACCCGGGATCAGCCTCTGCCTGTCACGACGCTATGACCAATTTGGGCTGCTGCAACCGCTCTGAGCGTTGCCCCAACCGCCCTGATCAGGGCATGGCCGACGACGAGGCAGGCGCTGCCGACGTGGCGGCTGGGAGGTTGGCGCTGCCGGGCTGATACGCCTTGTCGATACTGCCGGCCGCGCGCACCTTCTTGACCAGGGTGGATTCGGCGACCCGGTACTGGCTGTCGTTGCGGGTGCCCAGATCCTCAAGCTTGAGGCGCTGTGCCTCCTGCTCGCCCATCTTGACTTTCACATCGGGGGCGATGCCGTGCTTGTGAATGTCGCGGCCGCTGGGGGTGAGGTACTTGGCAATGGTCACGGTCATGCCGGAACCATCTGAGAGACCGCGCACCGACTGCACAAGACCCTTGCCAAAGGTCTTCTGACCCACCAGAACCGCGCGGTTGTTGTCTTGCAGGGCTCCGGAAAGAATTTCGCTGGCGCTGGCGGACCCCTCGTTCACGAGGATCACCAGGGGCTTGTTGGTGAGGGCACGGCCGTTGGCTTTCTTGACGTCGGTGATGCCATCACGGGTCTTGGTGGAGACGATCGTGCCCTCGTTGAGCCACTGCCGGGCGATCTCGATGCTGGCCATCAGCAACCCACCGGGATTGCTGCGCAGATCGAGCACGTAGCCGTTGACCCCCTTGGTCTCAAGATCCTTGAGCGCCAGGCGCATGTCCTTGGTGGC
>RGUW01000252.1 GCA_010027605.1 Synechococcaceae bacterium WB9_2_112
CAAGCCCGGCACACCCTGAGCAGCCAGCGCCTCAAGCTGGGCCAGCTGCTGGCGCTTCTCGGCCTGCTCTGGCGCGTCCCTGGTCGGCTGCGCCGATGCAGCGACATCACCCATGGCCGCGGCGGCTGCGCGCAGCTCCTCGATCACCTGGTCCCTGACCTTCCATTCCGCCAGGCCGCGGCCCCAGAAGCGGCAATGAAGGTGGGTGCATTTGAGGCGCTGCTTCCCGTGCGCCACGGCGTAATGCATTGCCTTGCCGCAGCCAGCGCAACGCACCAAGCCTGAGAAGGGTCGTATCACTCGAGGCGCCCTAGTGCCAGCAATTTTCCTGGAGTCGATCAACCGCCGGGCCTGCTGCCACTCTTCCCAGCTGATCAAGGCCGCCACTTGATCGGCTTGGCTGTTGATGACGCCCCTGAGGATTGGGTTGTTGACCCAGCGGCCCAGGCCTCGTGCGCTCCAATCAAGACCATGGCGCCGAATGGTGCCGGGCAGGTTGAACTCCATCGCGGCCAACTGGTCCCAGAGTCCCCGCGCCTCGGCAAACCGCTCAGGGTGCGGCACCACCTGGGAGCCGTTGTAGGCGTAGCCAAACGGCACGCGCCCACAGGCGTAGTGGCCGGCGGCCTTGCGCCTGGCCAGGCCATTGCGGATGTTGATCGCTTTGATGTCGCTGTCGATTTCGTTGACGAGCGACAGCACGCCGGTGAGCAGTTTTCCCGATGGATCGGCAGTGTCAGACGGCGTACCGTCAAGCAGTCGGACCTCCACGCCAAGCCGTGCGCACATGCGCAGAAATGGCACGTCTTCACCCTTGCGGCTGAGGCGGCTCAGGCTGATGGCCACCACCCGCCGCACCCTTCCACCGGCGACCAGCGCCAGCAGCTCATCCCAGCCGGGCCTGGGGCCTTCCTTGTGGGCGCTGCGGCGCTCGGCAATCACTCGATCGCAGCCGGCGTCCCTGAGCTGCTTGACCTGCTCAGCAATCGAAACATCCTGCTCGGCCTTGTCCGTGCTGACCCTGGCGTAACCGATGATCACCCGCCCGCTGCAACTGCGACGAGGCTAGTGCTTTGCCGGACCTTTCTAAAGAGTGCGCCGGTTATGCACCAATAAAAAACCCCGGCCCGTAGAGACGGCCGGGGCAAAGCAGCACCCACAAGACCAGCCTAGGAAGCCTGAGATCCCTAGCCTGCAGGGGCCGGCGGGATCTAGCCTGCAGGGGCCGGCGGGATCTTATGGGCCAGCCACGGAAGATCAGGCTGCAGCGCCACAGCCCTGAGCTGCTGGAGATCCGCATTCCCTACCAGCGGGCGGACCCCCATGAGTTCCTGCTTTGCTCAGACATCCACCTCGACAACCCGAAGTGTGACCGGGAGCTCCTGCGCAAGCACCTCAAGCAGGCTCAGGGCCGCGGCGCCCATGCGCTGATGTTTGGCGATGTCCTGTGCCTGATGCAGGGCAAACGTGATCGGCGGGCCAGCAAGAGCAGCATCAGGCCGGAGCACCTGGGCTCGAACTACTTTGACCTGGTGTTTGACGAGGCCGCTGAATGGCTCAAGCCGTTCGCGCAGACCATCTTGATGATGAGCGACGGGAACCACGAAACCGCCATCATCAGCCACAACGAGATCGATCCGCTTGGCAACCTGACCCGCCTGATGCGGGACCGCTACGGCTCGCCGGTGGAGCACATGCGCTACCAGGGCTTCATCTGGTTCAGCTTCTATCAAGCCGGTGCCGAGCGTGAGCAGAAGACCCGGCGCACGACCCTGTTCTTTCATCACGGCGCCTGGGGCGGGATCATCACCAAGGGCACCATGGGCGGTGGGCGTTATGCCGCGATCGCGCCGGATGCGTCGATCCTGGTGAATGGTCATAACCACGAGC
>RGUW01000253.1 GCA_010027605.1 Synechococcaceae bacterium WB9_2_112
CTCTTTTTCCGCCCCTTTGAAGCGGAGGGCCGGCGTCTGCTGCTGATCCTCTGGCTGGGCTACCCGCGTCAGGATGGCGATCACAACGACTGCTACGCCGGATTCACGCGGCTGGTGCAACGCGGCGAGCTGCCCGAGGACTGGCAGACCCTGCAACGTGAGCTCGACGCCAGCTGAGCTGGCAAAGGGGCATCAGCGCAATCACACGCAACCAAAATGGATGCGCAATGGTTGCCACAACATAGGAATGCGCCGGCATGCACGCAGCTGAGCGTGCACTGCTGCAGCGGGAACGGATCCCAGCGCGGCAGCCAGAACCGCCTACCGTGGCTGCATGGACCTGTTTGCGCGGATCACCCCGGACCGATTTCCGGGGGCCACGTCAACCCTACTGAGCGCCGACCAAAAACTCCTCGACCTCGCCGGCAGGGTGCTGCCATGACCCAGCACCCTGATGTCGCCTCTGCCTTCTGTTGACTAAGGCCCAAGAACGCCCACGGGGACCACGAACACCCCGTCGGACCGGCGGTAGCCATAGCCCTTGCCGCAGATCACGGCGAGAAACGCCGGTGAGCCGGAGCGTTCGCTGTCGATCTGCTCGGCAAAGCGCTTCAGGTTGGTGGCGGCGGCGTCCACCTGCCCTTCACCCAGCTTGATTTCGACGGCGCCCCAGCGTCCATCATGCAATTGCACGATGGCATCCACCTCGATTCCGTAGTCATCGCGGTAGTGCAACACCTCCCCTCCCAGGGGCTGGCTGAGCACACGCAAATCACGGATCACCAGCGATTCGAACACCTGCCCGAACCACTCAAAATCCTCAAGCAATCGCTCCGCAGAAGCTCCGGTGGCCGCCAGCGCCAGCGATGGATCCACGAAGTGACGCTTCGGGGCCTTGCGCAACCGCGCCCGTGAGCGCAGATGCGGAGCCCAGGCGGGCTGATCTTCGATCACCATCAGCCGCTCCAGCGCCTGGAGATAGTCGGTCACGGTGCGCGCGTCCAGGGGGCCATCGGCACCGCCGGCATCGGCGGCCAGCGTTGAGAGCTTCGCCTCTGTGGCGCAGTGGCGCCCAAGGGAGCGCAACAGCGTTCCCACGCGAACCGGATCACGGCTTCGGTCTCCCACCCTGCTGAGATCAACCTGCCTGACCTGTTCGAGGTAATCGCGAGCGGCACGACTCGCGGCCTTCAACGAGCGGTCCTGCTGGGCCGGCCAACCGCCTCGGGCGATCAGCGCGCTGAGGTCGCGCACGCTCAGTCCTGGATCCGCCACGGCAGGAGCTTGGCCTGCGAACAGCTGATGCAGCGAAACCGCGCCACTGGAGGCACCGGTTTCAAACAGGCTCATCGGCCGCATCCGCAGGAAGCTGAAACGGCCAGCGCCGGTATGGCGGCTGGCATCATCCGCTGGCACCGCTGAACCGGTCAGTAGGAACTGGCCGGGCTGATCGGCGGCGTCGACAGCTCTGCGCACCTGATTCCAGAGTTCGGGTGCCACCTGCCATTCATCGAGCAGGCGCGGGGCGTGCGGCGCAGAGGCGGCACCGCAGGCTTGAGCCGCGACTACAATGAATGCACCGATTCACGAGGCCATGTGCCGACGTCCGTCAGGTTGGACCCAGCGGTCGAAGCAAGGCTGGATCAGCTCGCAGAAGTCACGGGCCGCTCCAAGGCCTACGTCCTGCGGGAGCTGATCGAAGCCGGCATCGACGACCTGGAGGACGCCTACATGGGTGCTGCGGTGTTGGAGCGGGTGCGCTCAGGCAAAGAGCAGACCTACAGCCTCGACAGCGTGATGGAAGATCTTGAACTGGACGCTTCGGATCTCTGAGACGGCCAAGCGACAGCTCAAGAAGCTCGACCGCTCCACGGCCCAGACCCTGCTGC
>RGUW01000254.1 GCA_010027605.1 Synechococcaceae bacterium WB9_2_112
CGATGGCGTCGATTACGCGCAGGGCCTCGGCCTCGGAGTAATCACCCAGGGGCTTGGCAAAGCCGATCTCGCCAGCGGCCTCACCGAAGGCCTTGAGGCACTGGCGCATGGCCGCGCGTTCGATGTCAGAGGCGTCGATCATCTCGACCTCCTTGCCGAACTTCTGGGCATCCACCCAGCTGCCGTACATGCGATGGAAGGCGTCCTGGCAGCGGCGGGAACAGAAGACCCAGTCGTTGGGATAGCGCCGGGGGTTGCCGATGCCATACCGGTTGTCGGTATGGCCGTACCCCCGGGCCTGTCTTGAGCAGACCCAGCATTTCATTGCCCTCCCTCACTGCGCCCAGGCGGGCTTGCCGGACACCGCAGGGCGTTGGGCTGATACCGGCGCGGCTGCAGTTGAGACTGCGGTCGGGGATACGGGTGGAACTGAGGCTGGGCTTGCGATCGGGGCCGCTGCCGTACGGTTGGGAATGAACCCAGCGCCAGCCATCGTGGGCGCGTATTCAGGCTCACCCGGTTCCACAGCCATCTTGACATCGTTCTTCGCCTCGCCGCGACCGTCTTTCTCGATGTCGATACGGGCGACGAACTCCAGACCGTCCAGTTCATGGAAGCCCTGGATGCGCCGTGCTGCCGCAGCCTGGGGCGTGTTGTCGTCAGGGCGGACGTTGCGCGCCGAGTTCAGGGCTGCCCGCACAAAGGTGCGGCCCATGTTGCCCCAGGTGGGCCCCTTGCTGCTGTACAGGCCAATGTTCGACCACAGCTTACGACGGGCATATTCGCCCTCGAGCACGACGAACTCACAGGCCAGGAAGATGCTACCGGTCTCAAAGCTCTGGGTGGCGTAACCGCCGCCCCAGCCTTGACTGGGGTCGTCGTACCCACCGGGTTTCACGGTCATGCGGACCTTGGCGACCGTACCCTTGGGGATGAGATCGAAGGATTGCTGTTGTTCGGCGTCGTTGAAATCGGACCAGTTGTTGGACATGAATTACTCCTTGGGTGTTTGGGATGTGTGATTGCCAGAGGGCATACGGGTGGCAGCGGCGCACTTGTCGATGAGGGCGCGCAGGTTGGGCGGCTCCTGCAGCTCAAGCTGGCCGGAGCGGTCCTTGGCGGGGTAGCCGTAGGGGTTGAGCGTGTGGGTGATGAAGGCGCGGTAGCTGCTCCCGTCCTCGGCTTTGATCTCAGCCAGCGTCACTACCTCGTCGACGATGCCCGGCAGTTCGGCAGCGGTTTTGGAGCCCTCGATCTGCGGCACGAACACCTTGCGGTTGAAGTCGTCGAGCTTCTCGTCGAGGATGGCGACAAACACGACGTGCTTGCCTCGGGCGTGTTGCAGGTGGGTCAGCGCCGTCAGCATTTCCTGGCCAAGGAGTCCATAAGCCCCGCGGGTGTCGGGCTTGCCGGTACGCTCGGACAGGGCCTGCGGCTGGACCTTGGCCCAGATCAGGGCCAGGCGTGCCAGCACCGTGATGCTGTCGACGAAGTAGGTGTCGTACTTGGCCAGTTGAGCCGGATCGCCATAGCGCTCGCAGACATGGTCGAAGTGAGCCTGCGAGTACGGTGCTTCTGGCGGCAGTGCCGGGTTGGGTCCAGCCAGGAAGACCACCAAGTCGCGGAACTCGGGCCAGGTGGCGGGGCGTACGCAGTCGCCATGCCAGTCCTTGACCGCGAGATCACCCGCCTCCAAGTCCACGAACAGCGTGCTGTCCTCGGGTAGGGTCTTGAGCTGGGTGGTTTTGCCGATGCCGGACTTGCCGAGCAGCACCAGCTTGACGCCTTGCTTTTCTGCCAGACGCTGCGATGCGCTGATGATTGGAAGTGCCATCACGCCACCTCCCGCAACTGTTCAGCCACCGCCGG
>RGUW01000255.1 GCA_010027605.1 Synechococcaceae bacterium WB9_2_112
CTGTAAGGAGTCGAACGAGTCTACCGCGGAACCAACGTCTGTTCTACGGCTGAACGGAATTATTTCTCGATTCGAGAACCGAGTTGGCGTCTGAGCTGCTGACCGAGCAGGATCAGACTCCAGTGGCTGCCTCCTCCGGGGCCGCTTCGGCGGTCTGGGCCTGCTGCTGCACCGCCTCTTCCATGCTGACGGTGTTCACCACCAGCTCCAGATGGGTCAGGATCTCGGGCTCGTGGCGGCCGATGTAGCTCTTCACGGCCTCGTTGGCCAGCAGCTTGGTGAGATAGCCCTTGGCCACCACTAGGTTGAGCAGGTCGGAGCCGTAGGAGCTTTCGGCCTCCTGGTACTTCTCTTGCACCTGGTTCATCTCCTTCTCGAGCTTTTCGATCTGCTCGATGGGCGCGGTCTTCTTCTCTCGCTCGGCCGGCTTCACGTCGATGCGTTGTTCGGGTGGCGTGGCCTTGAGCAGGGCCTCGGCATGCGCCACGGTGATGGTGTTGCTGGCGATCATCAGCTCCACCGCTTCCACCTGGCGGGCGGCCTTCATATTGCGCAAGATGCGCGTCACGTCTGGCGTGAACTGCTTGTCTTGCAGCAGGGTGATGGCTTCGGGGCAGATGCCTTCGAGCAGGTTGATGCGCCGGTTGATGGAACTGAGGTTGACATTGAACGCCCGGGCCAGGCGCTCCTTGCTCACGCCCCGGTCGATGGCGCGGCGGATCATGTAGTGCTCTTGTACCGTCGAGAGTCTGTTGATCCGGTGGTTGTACGTGTAACTTTCTTCATCTCGTGCCAACAGGCAGGGGCCGGCGCTCATGCCCAGTTCCTTCAGAGCAAGCACGCGCAGGTGGCCGTCGAGCACTAGGTACTCGGGTTTCTTACGGTCGGGCTGGATGACCGATAGCGGTTCGATCAGCCCCACCTCGTTGATGCTGGAGACAATCTGCTTGTACTTGCGCGTGCTCATCACGCCGTCAGGGACCTTCTTGCTGGGCAGCAGCTGGTCTAGCGGCACCTGGTAGGTTTCCAGCTCGAAGCCCAGCAGCGTGTTGAGCGGGGCGGTCGGCAGGTTGGGGCCGTCGTGGTGATCGTTGCCGTGGCCGGGCTGATAGATGCCGGGGTACATCTCAGTCAGGTTGTTAAGCGGGATCGGCTGCGTGGGATTCATGGCCAGGTTCATAGCGTGACTCCTTCGGGTTCGGGGGTGATCGGGTTCATGGTGGCACCCAGGGTGTTGATCCGCTCGGCCAGGTACTTGGGCAAGGTGTCCAAGCCTTCAGCCCGCAGCAGGTTCACAAAGTGCTCGTCGGCGAACAGCTTTTTGAGGCCCTGTACCACCAGCAGCAGACGTTGGTGGGCGTGCTCGGCTTTCAGGACCATCTTGCGCTGGCGCTCCACCTCGCGCTGGTAGGTGCGGACCAGGCTGTAGCTGGAGGTGGGTGGTTTGATCTGGTCGCGGTTGGGGGATGCGGGGCCGTGTTCCAGGCGCTTTTCGATCAGGCGCTTGGCTTCGATGATCTGGCGGCCCTTGAGCTGGCCGTTTTCATAGGCCTCTTGCAGCAGGTCGCCCAGGTTGGCTTGGCCATCTTCACCAGCGGTGGCGGCGTTCTCGTTGGCTCGGGCTATTTCCAGCGCTGTGGTCAGCGGGATGGTGCCGCGTTGTACGCCCTCGATCAGGCGTTCTTCGCCCTGGTCGAGCAGGAAGACGATGTCTTTGACGTACTTGGGTGACAGGCCCGTCTTCTGGATGATGATCTCGGCGCTGTAGCCGCGTTTGCGCAGCACCTCAATGTCGGCCAGGATCTCCAGCGGCCGGTAGCCGCGCCGGGCGATGTTTTCGGCGAGGCTCATGATGAAGGC
>RGUW01000256.1 GCA_010027605.1 Synechococcaceae bacterium WB9_2_112
CTTGTGGCCATGAAACAACAGCCGCAAAAAGACCCGATGGAAGAAATGACGAAGATGCTGTCGATGATGACGATGATGCGCGAAGCGATGGGACTCAACCAGGCGCAGCCGGCATCGACAAAATCGAGCATTGGCGAGATCGTGGAGGCAATCAAAGAGCTGCGTGGCGCAGCTGCTGAAGTGATGCCCGAAAAAGAGGAACCCAACGAGCTGATGGGAATGCTGCCCAAGGTGCTGGAGCTGGTCACAAGCGGCCAGGCCGCGCAAGCCCAGCAGGGCGCGCCGATGGGTGAACATGCACCCATGCACCAGGCGGCCATCGATCCAGTTTTGTCACCCGTGACGCTGCCACCGGCATTCGCAACGCAGCAGACCAATCAAACCGGCGAGGATGAACAAGTGAACCCTTTGAAAATGCTCAAGCTGCGGGGCTATCTGAAAACCCTGGTGGACTATGCAGACCGCCAGGCCCCGGTGGATGAGGCGGCCACCTTTGTCTATGAAAAGCTGCCCGACGAGCTGATCGACCTGATGGAGCTGCCGACCTGGTTTGACTTGCTGGCAGCGGTGGCCCCGGAGGTGAAACCGCACCAGGTCTATCTGAACCAGGTGCGAACCATTGCAATGGGCCGATTCAATGAAGCGGAATCTGCCGATTGATCTTGACAATAAGGCGCGAGTATGATCGGCGCATGATGCTCGCACCTTATTTGAGTCTGAACGGCCAGGTGGTGACCATTCCTGACGGTTTGGCCGGCACAGAAACGACCATTGCCACCATGCGGCAGATGGTCAACCGCAGCAAGACCGACCCGCAGATTCGCCAGGCGGCCACTACGGTGGCCTTTTTGCAGCCCGAAAAGGACTACCAGGCCGAGGCCGAAGCGGTGTTCAACGAGGTGCGCGATGGCATTCGATACATGCGTGATGTGCATGGAGTGGAAACGCTGCAGGAACCACACATTACGATGGGCCTAAAGCTGGGGGATTGTGATGACCAGGCTGTCCTACTTGCGTCAATGTTGGAATCAATCGGTGTCCCGACTAGGTTCGTGGTGGCGGGCTATTCGGGCCCGTATTACGAGCATGTTTACCTTCAAGCGTGGCTAGATGATCGATGGGTGGACATGGATGCCACCGAGCCGCACCCGATGGGGTGGGCCCCACCTGATCCGACCGTGATGGCATTCGAGGAAATCTAGGTGGCAACCGCTGCCCTGCTGCGCGACCCGCGCGTGGTGAAACTGTCGGGCCAGCTGCGCGGGCAAGCTGCCGCGCTAGCCGCACGCAACATCACGACGATCCCACCGGCCTACATCGACGAGGTGGCCGACAAGATGGTCGACATTGGTTGGACAGACCTCAAGAACATCGATGCGACCAAAACGGTACTAGAAGCGGTGCAGTCGATTCCCAAGGCCGGCCAGGCCGGTGCCGAGGGTGAGACTGAAAACCTACTGTTGCCCTATGACTTTTGGAGGTGGACTTCCAACGGGGTGACCATGTTCGAAACCCCGTACCCCGGCCATTGGTACGGTGATGCAATCCCGCTGCTGCATACCGATGACGGGCAATTTACGGCCTGGATGCAATGGATCGACCCACCAGGCGCGCCTATTGTGATCCTGCGCCGCCGCACGCGCGGGGGATTGGATTTCATGCGCGGCATCAAGATTGTGGGCGGTTTCCTGGCCGTGGCCGCAGGATTGCCGGCCATCATTGGTGAGGCGGTGCTGGGCGCGGAGCTGGCCGCTGCATACCCTACTGCAGCCAATGCAATCGGCCAGGTGGCCACCAAAACGGTGCTGACGGGTGGAGATGTAGAAAGCGCGGTTCGATCCGCTGCCACCGGCCTAGTCG
>RGUW01000257.1 GCA_010027605.1 Synechococcaceae bacterium WB9_2_112
GGGGCCGCTCACGCTCGTGGTGCGCGCGAGTGCCTCCGTCAGCCGTCTCGTGACGGGTGGTCGCGACACCGTCGCCGTCCGCTGTCCGTCGCACCCGGTGGCGCACCGAGTGATTGCGACGTTCGGTAAACCCCTCGCAGCGCCCTCGGCGAACCGATTCGGACGCGTGTCCCCCACGTCGGCTCGGCACGTGGCCGAAGATCTCGGTGACGACATCGACATCGTGCTCGACGGTGGGGATTGCGAAGTGGGGCTTGAGTCGACCATCGTCGACTGCACGGGTGACGTGCTGGAGGTGCTGCGGCCTGGCGCGGTGACGGTCGATGCGTTACGTGCGGTGCTCGACGACGGCGCACGCCGCCGCCCCTGCGCAGGCCGATCAAAACCCACCTGGCCTCCCGCGACGAGGAGGCGGTGCGCAGCGCCATCCGCCAGGAACTCGACCGCGGCGGCCAGGTGTTCTACGTGGTACCGAGGGTGGAGGGGATCGAGGAGGTGGCCGAGCAGCTGCGCCAGATGCTGCCAGGCCTGAAGCTGCTGGTGGCCCACGGCCAGATGGCCGAAGGCGAGCTGGAGAGCGCCATGGTGGCCTTCAACGCCGGCGAGGCGGATCTGATGCTCTGCACCACGATCATCGAGAGCGGGCTCGATATCCCCCGGGTGAACACAATCCTGGTGGAGGACGCCCACAAGTTCGGCCTGGCCCAGCTTTATCAGCTGCGGGGCCGGGTGGGCCGCAGCGGCATCCAGGCCCATGCCTGGCTCTTTTATCCCGGTGATGCCTCCCTCAGCGAGGCGGCCCGGCAGCGGCTGCGGGCGATCCAGGAGTTCGCCCAGCTGGGCTCCGGCTACCAGCTGGCCATGCGCGACATGGAGATCCGGGGCGTGGGCAACCTGCTGGGGGTGGAGCAGAGCGGCCAGATGGAGGCGATCGGCTTCGACCTCTACATGGAGATGCTGCAGGAATGCCTGGCCGAGATCCAGGGCCAGGACATCCCGGCGGTGGATGACACCCAGATCGACCTGCCGCTCACCGCCTTCATCCCGGCCGACTGGATCCCGGAGAACGAAGAGAAGATGGCCGCCTACCGGGCCGCCGCCGACTGCACCAGCAAGGAGGCCCTGGTGGAGCTGGCCGCCGCCTGGACCGACCGCTATGGAGCGATCCCGGCGCCGGTGCAGAGCCTGCTCCAGCTGCTGGAGCTCAAACTGCTCGCCAAGCGCTGCGGCTTCTCGCGCATCAAGCCTGAGAAGCCCAACATTGCCCTGGAAACGCCGATGGAGGAGCCAGCCTTCCGGCTGCTGCGCCAGGGCCTGCCCCAGCATCTGCATGGCCGATTGGTCTACCAGGGCGGTGCCGGCAGCACGGCGAAGGTGCTCGCGCGCGGCCTGGGGGTGCTGCCGATCGAACGGCAGGTGGAGGAGCTGATGGGCTGGCTGCGGGCCATGGCCGATCAGATTCCGGGCTCCGATGGGCTCCGTGATGCCGAGCGGGCCGAGGAGGCCACGGCGCGAAACGCGGCGGTGCTCTCGGTGTGAGTCGCTGGCGGCGCAACGCGACCCTCGGCCGGGCGGCATGGCGGAGTCCATCGGGAGCGACGTCGCAGGCGCAACGAAACTTCGTTAAGATCTGGATACGGTTTGTTACGTACCGAGATGCCTGGCTACCTGGGTGATGTCGTCGATGTGAGTGGTGGTTTGGATCTCTCCTTCATCACCATGGGTCTCTTCTGCCTGGGAGCCCTTGGTGTTTTTGCTTTGCTTCGGGACAACCCCAGCAATGACGACGACGATTCCTCCCCAGGCGGCGGCATCATGCAGCCCGTGGCCTGAGCCGGCCAATCACCGCGTTTCCCACC
>RGUW01000258.1 GCA_010027605.1 Synechococcaceae bacterium WB9_2_112
TCGTTGAGCGGCGGCAGCAGCTCAAGCATGGAAAACAAACACTTGCCCTGTCAGCCTGTTCAGGCGCACCAGGCCATGCACCCGTTTGTCATTGTTCGCAACCTGGCCTGCTGCCTGGTGTCAGGGAGCGTGAATGGGAGCAGGGGGACTTGAACCCCCACAACGTTGCCGTCTGCGGATTTTAAGTCCGCTGCGTCTACCAATTCCGCCATGCTCCCTGGCAGCTCACCATCCTAGGAGTTCGGTCACGTCTGCAGACGCTGACACAGGCTCGCCCGCCCCCCTGGCGACAGGATGAGACATCACCCATCTCCCTGCTCCAGGAAAGTTGGTGAACGCCTCCATCCACTGGCCCTGCAGAGCAACTGCAGGGCCGATGCCGGCATGATTTCAATTGCCGCTGCCGTAGGCCACTTGGCACACAGCGTTGAGCAGCTGCGCCTGACTGGCGCTATTAGGCACCTGGCCATTGAGCAGACCCTGCTGGCAGTTGGCGGCGCCCATCAGCTGGGAACCATTGACCAGATAGCTGAAGCTCACTCCGTAGCTGCCCACCGCCTCAACTGAGCCGTAATTGAGCTCATAACCGGTGTTGGGCACAACGAACAGCGGCGATTGGTCATTGGCTGCGGCGTTGACCAGACCTCCGATCACCGCCCCGGTGGCCAGGCCAGCCACGCCCCAGGCGGCTGCGCTGGCGCCCCACCAGCCCCAGCTGCTGGAGCCGCGGTACCAACCGGTGTTCCATGGGCGATTGTTCCAGTAGCCACCGTTGGACCAATTGCGATTGAAGCCGTTGTAATCGCGGTTGTAGAAGTTATTGTCGACGTTGACGTTGCGGTTGACGCGGTCGTCGTCGAAATTCCCGTTGGTGCGGTTGATGGAATTGCTGTCGACGCGTGTGGCACTGGCGTCAACATTCGGACGGCTGCCATAGCTGCTGCGGCTGTTGGCGCCATACATGGGGTGATAGCCCTGGTAACCGGAGCGGTAGGCATCACTGCCGCCTCGGTTGAAGGTGTAGCCGCCACTGCGCACGTCGGCTCCGCGAACGTCACCGCCGCCGTAACGGGGGGCAGCTCCCAGCGGTGCCTGCACGCTGCTGCCGAGCAGAGCGGCTGCCAGAGCAACGGCCAGATTGCGATGAAGGGTCATGGTTGCCGGTCGAGAACAGTTGTGGTGTGCCTGGAGAAGAGAGCGCCGGTTGGCATCAACCACCGGTCACCCTGGCGTGGTGGCCGCCGCCTTGCCCTGGCGTTGGCCCCTTGCGGCGCTCCAGCAGCTGCCAGGCGCCGACGGCGATGCCGCCGCCAAGGGCCAGCACCAGCAGCTCCCGCAGCCAGTTGGGCAGGCGCCCAGCCAGGCTTTCGGGCAGGGGGGTGCCCTTGGGATCAGGTCCATAGGCCACCTGGCAGGCGGCATTGAGCAGCTGGGCCTGGGCCGCCGTGCTGGGCACCTGGCCATCGAGCAGGCCCTGCTGGCAGTTGGCCGCACCCTTGAGCGGGGGGCTGCCGGCAACCGCGTAGCTGAAGTCGGCGCCGCTCGAACCCACCGAGTCAACCGAGCCGTAGTTGAGTTGGTAGTTGCTGTCGGGCACGTTGATCACCGGTGACTGCTGCTCTGCCGCGTCATTCACCAGGGTGGTGATCACATCGGCGCCGGCCAGTGCAGCCAGGCCCCAGCCCAGCGATGAGCCTCCCCACCAGCCCCAGCTGTCGGGTGACCAGTTGTACCAGCCATAGCCCCAGGGCCTGCTGCCCCAGTACCCACCGTCAGACCAGTTGTCGTTCCAGCCGCCCACATTGCGGTTGTAGAAGTTGTTGTCAACGTTGACGTTGCGGTTGAAGCCGTTGT
>RGUW01000259.1 GCA_010027605.1 Synechococcaceae bacterium WB9_2_112
TCCCTGCTGCAGCAGGGAGATCAGATTCAGCCGCACCCGCTTGAAGCGAACGGGCTCGCCTGGCAGCCGTCGCTGCAGCACCACGCTGCGCAGATCGGCATTCAGACCCACACCGCCGGCCTTCTGCAAGCCATCCACCACCGTGGGCAATCCGGAAATGGTGGTGCTTGCCCCGGCCGTTTGCGAGGCCTCACTGGTGGTGAGCGAGTACAGGCCGGGGCGTTCCACCTCCCCCACGATCGCCACCCGGATCGGCCTGGGCACCAGCACCCGCAGCTGCAGCTGGGGCCGCAGCAATTGCCGCTGCCGATCAACGGCAGCATGGCAGAGCCGTCGTTGAGGATCGTCAGCGGGCCGGACAGCTCGCTGGCGTCATACAGCCGCAGATCCAACTGATCACCGGGGCCCAGCAGGTAGGTGTCGTCCTGCAGTGCCGTCACCGTGCCCATGGCCTCCGGGGCGGCAACGGGCCGGGCCGCGGCTTTGGACGGCAACCCCAAAGCAATGGCGCAGGCCAGCGCCACAGCGGCTGTTGCCAGAGGCCTCGGTCTCAACTGGAACAAGCCGGATTGGATCGAACGCCGCTGAATCTATTCTCTCTAAGCGGATGGTTCACGTGCTGTGCACACCTCAACGCTGCAGCCAACCCATACGCTTCCAACCGGTGCGATCGCCTCTCCTGAACAGGAGGGCATTGACATTCATGAGCTCTGGCGAGCGTTGCTGCGCCGGCGTCGGATTGTGGTGGCCACCACCGCAACTGTGCTGCTGGTCACGGCCACCTACACCGCCTACCAACGGATCTTTAAGCCCCAATACGCCGGTGGCTTCCAGCTGCTGATTGCCGACCCGGTGAGCGATTCCAGTTCCTCAGCCGAGGGCGGGGCACAGGGCGCCGGTGCCAGCTTTGGTGCCCTGGCACTCAACAACACCAACCGTTTCGACCTTCCCACCCTGCTGGGGGTGCTGCAGAGCCCGCTCTTGCTCGATGAGATCGCCAAGCGCTACGGCCGCGCTCCGCAGGGGCTGAGCGTGGCGCCCGTGGGCGGCGAAGGCCGCGGCCAGGTGGCTGGCATTCTCAACGTGAGCATCACCGGCAGCAATCCAGCCAGCGATCAGAAGCTGCTGCAGGGGGTTGCCCAGGTGTATCTCGCCTACTCGCTCAACCAACGCCAGCAGCGCCTGAGCGAGGGTTTGCGCTTTCTCGATCGTCAGGCCCCGGCACTACAAGCCAAGCTTGCGGGGATCCAAGCTGAGATTGCCGCCTTTCGGCAGCGCCACAACCTGCTCAATCCCCAGGAAGACGCAACGGCGCTCAAAACTGAATTGCTCAGCACCGAGCAGCAGCTGCTCAGCCTCACTGGCGAACGGCAGCGCCTGCTGCAGGCCCGCCGCGCCATCCTCGCCGGCAGCCTCACCGCCCGCGGATTTCAGGAGGCCATCGGTGGCGCCGCAGGCGGCAGCAACGGTGCCGGCAGCAGCGGGGGCTTCACCCTCACTGACAGCGGCCAAAACCTGCTCACCCAGCTCGACAAGGCCGACCAGCAACTGGCCGAAGCCCGCAGCCGCTTCTCAGAAGCCTCTCCCATGGTGCGCGGCCTGCAGGCACGCCGCACCCGGCTGCTGCCGCTGCTGCGCCAGGCGCAGTTGGAGGCCCTAGCAGCGGCGCTCACGGCCAATGCCAACCGCACGCTCACCAGCCAACGCCAGCAACAACGCTTAGCGGCTGCGTTCCGGCAACAGCCGGCGCTGATCAAAGAGTTCGACAACCTGCAGCAACGGCTGGAGATCGCCCGCACCAACCTCGCTGGCCTGCTGCAGACCCGGGAGAACTTCCAG
>RGUW01000260.1 GCA_010027605.1 Synechococcaceae bacterium WB9_2_112
GGGCGCTGTGCGCCAGAAGGTGCAGATCGCTAGGGCAGCGTATCCCTCCTGGGCTAGACGGTCGGCCACGCTGCGCACCCAGGCATTGACGCCAAACACTTCGGGCAGCACCAACACGGCGGCACGGGGGCGGCGACCATCAGCCGGCCGCGACCACCAGGCGGGCATCAAGCCAGCAGGCATGGGAATGTCCACCCAACTTGACAGGATGCTCATGACGCTTGCACAACCAACTGGGCCATCACCTGCTGGATCAAACTGATCTGATGCCGCAGAGACAATTGTTTCACCAAGGAATAGCCAGACTGGGACAGTTGACGCCACAGCGACTGATCAGCAACCAGATCCCCCATCGCTTGGGACAAACCAGTGGGATCGTATCCACAGGGGAAAAGAAGAGATGAATCATGATGCCATTCACAGTGCACAGGAATGTCGCTAATCAGCGTGGGAATTCCCTCTGCCTTGGCCTCCAGCACCGGATAATCAAAACCCTCCATCAAACTGGAAGAAATTAGGGCATAGGCACTTCGCAAGCGCAGCTTCAAGCCCTCGGGATCAAGGCCAAACACAAACTCAACCCTAGCTTGCAAAGACAACTCACGGACCAGGCGATTCAACGTCGCTGTTTCACGGCCCCGCTGTCCGACAACCACGAGCGAGCCACCCCAGTGGGGATGCTGCTTCAGAAATAATCCATAGGCTTGAATGACCTGACCCAGATTTTTATTTCGGTCATGCCGCGCCAACACAAGCCAATCTTGGCTCTGGGGGGCAGCCACGCGTTGTGGTTCCACCTCAATGCCGTTAGGAACAACGGTAATTCGCTGGTGTGACAATCCAAAGTTGACCAATTGATCTGCGACAAAGCGGCTAATCGCAATCACATGGTCAGCCCGGTGCAGATGCACCGGGGTCCACAAGCGGTAACGCCAATAAGCACGACGGCTGCCGGGATAAAAGAGCGGGATGAGATCATGGCAGGTAATGACCTGCGGAAGGTTCGAGGCTGCAAACAGATAATCACAATAAGGAGAATAAACAGCTCCCAGATCACTGCAGTCAGGCTGAGAAAGCCTTGTCTTGAGCCTCAGGCCATGCTGGGCCAGCGAAAGCTGCTGCAAGAGCCGTTGCCTGGGTGAGTCCCTTACCGCAAGGAGTGCATCCTGCGAGCGGCCGGACGTGTTGTCGCCCAACACAGGCACCAAGCTCAACCGCCGACCCTGCAGACGGGGAACCACTCGCTCCACGTAGCGACTGAACCCATTGGGGCCAGGCCTGTAGAGGAGCAGGTTCAGCAACCAAGCAGCCGCCACGCAAGACCAACAGCCCGCTCCATGCTGACAGCCACGGCAACCGAGGCAGCCGGCACAGAGCCGTCACCCCCCGTATGCCAACAGCGCAATTGTCACCGGGGCCAAAGCTCCGTAAGGTGACGCCCACAGGTTGTGCCACTCCGGCGTGCGGTTCCACATCCAGCAGGACAGCGACATCCCGGCGTCGAGCCAGCTGTACAACCAGATCTGCTTTGCCATGCCGGGCCATCGCCTGCCGAGCACCCGGCAGCTGGCCATGCAGACCGGCCTGCACCGCAACACCATCAGCAAGGTGTACCGGCAGCTGGAGAACGACGGCGTGGTGGAGGCCATGGCCGGCTCCGGCATTTACGTGCGCGACCAGCAGAACCCGCGCGAGATCAAACCGCCGCCGGGCCCCCGCAACCGCCACCTGCCGGACATCGACCGGGAGGTGCGACAGAGCGTGGATGGGCTGCTCAACGCCGGCTGCACCCTGCAGCAGGCCCGTGAGCTGCTCACCCGCGAGATCGACTGGCG
>RGUW01000027.1 GCA_010027605.1 Synechococcaceae bacterium WB9_2_112
GCCAGCGGCTGATGCTGCCGCTCGGGGCATCACTGAGCAGCCACAGTTCATCACGGTCTGCGTTGTAGGCACCGGCTGAATACCCTCCTCCCGCAGAGCGGGGCAGCACGATCTGCTCAACCCGTTGCCAACCGGCGCCCAGCGGGCAGGGCAGGGCGAGTGGGCCAGGCGTCTCCATGGCGGCCGATCAGATGAATTGCAATCAGATTGATTCCATGTCGATTCCGGTGGTCTCGATGCGGTAGATCCAGGTGATCAACGCGCCCACCAGCGAGGTGATCGCCAGCAGGGGCAGCAGCCGCTCGGTGCCCCAGTCGGCCAAGAGGGTTGGAAAGAAGAACGCGGTCAGCACGGCTCCCACCTTGCCGGTGGCGGCGGCCAGGCCAGCCCCCAGTCCGCGCACCCGGGTGGGAAACACTTCGCCGGCCAGCAGATAGGTCTGGGCATTGGGTCCCAGATTGGTCATGAACTGGAACAGCACGAAGCCGATCACGATCACCACCAGATTGCTCTGGCCGTTGATAGTCCCGAGGGCCGCAATGATCAGGCCGGCGGCACAGCCCACAAACCCGAGAATCTGCAGCGGAATGCGGCCCCAGCGATCCGCCAGGGCGATGGCGCAGGCGATCCCCACCAGAAAGCCCACATCCACCAGGGCCGTACCGCGGGCCCCCAGCAGGTCGTTGTGAATCACGGCAGCGACGGTGTTCTCCTTGGCTTCGGCACCGAAGGCGGCCGCGATGATCACCGGCGTGAAGATGCCGATGCCATAGGTCGAGAGGTCCTGCAGAAACCAGGGCACCGAGGCCAGGATCGTGGCCCGCTGCAGCTTGCCGCGAAACAGCTGACTCCAGTCGTGGCTCCGGTGGATGTGGCCCTCTTCGGCGATCTCGAGATCGAGCAGTTCCACATCCTTGCGGCCCAGCAGTTTGCGCAGCTGTTTTTCGGCCTTTTTGACGTCACCCTTGCTCACCAGCCAGTGACTGCTCTCCGGCAGAAACAGGCGCCCCCAGAGCACCAGCAACACCGGCACCACAGGGATCAGATAGAAGATGCGCCAGGTGCCCAGTTCGGGTTTGCTGCCCAGCACCACTGCCGCGATGGCCGTGCCCAGCACGGCACCCAGCGCCTGAAAGCTGAACGCCCCCAGCACCAGCCGGCCCCGCACCGCTGCCGGAATGCTCTCGGAGATCACCAGGTGGGCGGTGGGGTAGTCGGCCCCCAGGGCCAGGCCGATCACAAACAGGGCCGCCACCAGGGTCGTGGTGCCGGGGCTGAAGGCCGCGGCGACCAGGGCCACCGCCAGCAACACCATCTCGCCGATGAACACCGGTTTGCGGCCAAACCGATCGGCCAGGCCGCCCAGGGCCAATGCCCCCACCAGGATCCCTGCCAGGGTGGCGGCGGTCACCAGACCCTTGTCGGTGCTGGTCATCGCAAACTCTTCGGCGATCAGGGGGAGGGCGATGCCGCCCATGAACACGATCAGGCCCTCGAAGAACTTGCCGGCGGTGGCCAGCGACCACACCAGCCACTGCATGGCCGACAGGGGTGGCCCGGCCAGGCGGGCGCCACCGTCCCAGCTGGGCACTTCCTCGATGTAGGCCTGCACGCTGCGTTTGGCCATGGGCTGGTGGGGCGCTGCCTCAGTGTGGTCTCAGTGTTGCCGCAGCCTGCAGCAGCCGCATGGTCATCCGGTTAAGAGCGATCGGGGCGGATCAGCACCCGATCAGAACGTCACCTTGGTCCCGAAGCCGAGCACGAAGGCATCGGCGGTGGTGCTGGTTCCGGCCGGCCTGATCGACCATTGGAGAAAGGGATACAGATCCAGCCAGGAGGTCAGTGCCAGGTGGTAACCGGCCTCGAGAAACACGGTTGAGGTCTTGCTGCGGCCTGGGTTGTCGGGCGAATAGGCGCCGTAGGCCAGGGTGGCCACCAGGGTGTCATTCGGACGGTTGCCGAACAGCCCCCGGTAGCTGAGGCCCGTGTGGCCGTAGAGCGGGAACTGGTTGTTGGTCGGGGGCGCCAGGCTGAGCAGGTTGAAGGTGCTCAGTCCGCGCCACAGCTGCTGGTCCAGCTGCAGATACAGCCCCGTCTGCAGGCCGTCGTTGGCGTTGCTGCGGGGGGCGCTGGCGCTGGTGCGGTTGTCGTAGCTGTAGCCACCCAGGGCATAGCGCCCCTGCAGGCGTGCCTGGCCCAGCTTGGGCAGCCAGCCCAGTTCCACCATGCCCATCAGCCCGGTCTGCTCGCCCAGGTCTGGGTTGCCGCCGAACCACAGACCGTGGTTGCTGGAACTGGTGGCGTCGGGGTAGGCCATGAACAGCCCTCCCTTGATGTACAGCTGTGCATCGGGCATCCAGCGCAGCATCGCCCCCCAGGTGCTGAAGCTCGACGAGAAGGGGATGTTGCCGCCGATGCCCTTGGCACTGTTGACGGCGTTGTTGAGCACCAGGTCGGCACCGCTCTGCAGGATGAATTCGTAGCGGGGTTGCACCCAGCCGGCCTTGACCCACAGGGTTTCGGGGTTGCTGGTTCCCAGGGCGCTGGTGTACTGGAGATTGGCCTGCAGAAAGCGCCAGCCCGTGCCTGAGGCCCAGTTGCTCGGGTCAAACATGCTGTTGCCGGCCACGAAGGTGTTGGGGTCGGCCAGGGGGCTGGGCTCGCGCCAGCGGCCCTGGACGTTGAGCTGCAGACCCTTGAGGGCGGGAAGGTCACTGACCCTGGCCAGATCAAGGCCCAGATTCATCTGCAGGCCGTCATCCCAGACGGTGCGTGCGCCGTTCTCGCTGGTCTGGATGGCAAACAGGGCGCCGTAGTAGTCGCCGCTGAACAGCAGACCCTGCCGTTCCAGGTCGCGACTGGTTGCCGGGCTCACGGTTTCCACCAAACCGCCGTCGGCCCAGGCGGCTGGCACGGCCACTCCGCCCAGTGAGACAACCAGGCTGCAGAGGATCCAGCGTCGCGTTGTGTGGAGCAGACCCATGACACGACTGCCCGATGGTGTTGGGCCCGATGGTGTTGGGTAGGCTCCACCACAGCGATGAGAAACGGGTTAAGCGCGTGTGCCTGAACACCGTCACGGTCGGTTCTTAACCCCCGCATCACAGGATCTGGGCAGCGCGCGCGTTCTGTCGATGCAGGCCCTGCTGTTGACGCTCCTGGTGGCCGGGACCCTGCTTGGCCCGGCCACGGCCCAGGTGGTGGCTCAGGTGCAGGATCCGGCCGACGGCCTCAACCTGCGGGCCGAGCGGTACCGCGCCGTGATCGGCAGCCCGCCGGCAGCGGGCAGCCCGGCCGAGCTCGAGGATCTGGCGATCCTGCGCTGGAATCAGCGCAGCCGCTATCCCGAGGCGGTGGTGCACGCCTGGCGTTTTCTGGACCGCAGTCTGAGCAGTTTCGATGCGGCGGTGGGCTCCGACCTGGGCAAAACGGCTCCCACCCTGGTGAAGGGCTTGCCCTTCTTTCTGAAGCGCATCGATGGCGTCAAGGATGGTCTCAAGGATGCGGTGGCACGGCCTCGCCCCTATGTGAGCCATCCCGAGCTGCAGCCCTGTCTGCCCACCGAGACCACCTGGTCGTACCCCAGCGGCCACGCCACCTGGTACGGCGCCGTGTCGCTGTTGCTGGCCGATCTGATGCCCGAGCGGCGGGAGCGCTTGCTGCAGGTGGGCCGTCAGGGGGGCTTCGCCCGCAGCTACTGCGTGGTGCACTACCCCAGCGATGTGCTGGCCAGCCAGCGGCTGGCCGAGGCGATCAGCCGCGACGTGATCGCCTCACCCCAGTGGCAGGCGTTCAGGCAGCAGGTTCGCCCCGAGCTCGAACGGTTGCTCGTGGCGCCGCAAGCGGGGCTTCCCCTGTTGACCGACTGACTCCGGCAACCTCCTCTGGCAACCTCGGTTGATTCCGGTTGAACCCTCCGTGGCTTTGCGCTTGCCCGCGTTGATCGCAGCGGTTGCGGTCGCCTTGCCGCTTGTGGCCGTTGGCACCGCGTGGGCCGGGCCCGAGCAGGTGGTGCTGATCCGCCATGGTCACAAGGACCGGCCGCGACCGGAGAAGCCGGTTGATTACAACCTTTCGGAAACCGGATTGCTCCAGTCGTTGCAGCTGGGTCGCATGATTCCGGCCTGCCTGCAGGCCAGGCGCCCCCTGCATCTGGGCAGCTATGGCTTCGAGCCGGCCAGCGGCAAGAACGCCCGCAGCTACCAGACCCTGGTGCCCCTGGCGGTTGCCACCGGGGCCAACATCACCATGTTCCCCGAGGCCGACCATGATTCAGCGGCGCTGGGGCGTCAGATCCGTCGTCAATCGCGCTACGACGGCGGCGTGCTGGTGCTGGCCTGGGAGCATCGCCGCCTGCCCCTGCTGGCGGCAGGTCTGGGTTGGCCTGGCATGCCCCCGGTCGATGACGACGATTTCGACAGCCTCTGGGTGCTGCGCTATGCACCGTCTGGTGATCTCAGCGGCGTTGAGGTGCTGTCGCAGCGCCAGTTGCAGACGCGCCCCTGTTACCGCTCGCCGGCGGCCGTGCGCGATCCCTTGATGCGGGTGGTGGAACGCCTCATCGATGGCTCAGGGCCTGGGCGTTGAGACACTGACGAGCGATCTGTCGTTCTTCGTCGGCAGGGATCTGCAGCAACCGAAACGGTCCAAGCCAGGCCAGCTCGCTGTGCAGCATCGCCGCTAGCTCGGCATCGTTTTCGCCGATGCCACCACTGAGGGCGATCACATCAACACCCCGCAACACGGCGGCCATGGCGCCGATCCCGTGCAACAGACGGGCGCTGAACACCGCGATCGCCAGGCTTGCTCCGCGGTGACCCTGGGCAGCCGCCTGGCGCAGGGCGCGCATGTCGCCGCTGAGTTCGGAGAGCCCCAGCAGGCCGCTCTGGTGATGGAGCCCTGCGCTCAGGTCGGTGACGCTGAGGCCGTGCTCATCGAGCAGGTGCAGCAGCAGGCCGGGATCCACCGAACCGCTGCGGGTGGCCATCACCAGGCCGTCGAGCGGCGTGAAACCCATGGTTGTGGCACGGCTGCGCCCTCCCGCAATGGCACACAGGGAGCAGCCGGCACCCAGGTGGGCGCTGATCAGTCGCACAGTGCCCAGTCGCTCGTCGTTGTGACCCTCCTCGCGCAGCAGGGCACTGACCGTTTCGGCCAGATGCTGGTGGTTGAGGCCGTGGAAGCCGAAACGCCGCAGACCCAGCCTGCGCCATTGGGCCGGCAGGGCATAGGTGTGTTCAGCCTCGCTGAGGCTGCTGTGAAACGCCGTGTCGAAGCAGGCCCATTGGCTCACCGGTCGTTGCCATTGACCTGACCAGGTCTCCACCCAGTCGATGACGGCCAGGGCAACGGCGTTGTGCAGGGGAGCCAGCGTGTTCATCGCGGCGATCTGCTGGCGCACCTGGGCAGTGACCAGGGTCGGGGCCGCGAAGTGCAGGCCGCCGTGCACCACGCGGTGGCCCACCAGCTCCAACCGATCGCGCCAGACGGCCACGGCCTCGGGCAGCCAGGGTCGCAGAGCGGCCTCCACCGCTTCGGCCAGCTGTCTGGGGTCGTCGACTTGGGGGCTCCAGGTCCGGTGTCCGCTCCAGAGCAGGGTCAGCTCCTCGCCTGTGCTGCCGGCAGGGGTGCCCGTCGTGGCCAGCACAGCGGCCTTGATGCTGGAGCTGCCCGCATTCAGCACAAGGACGCAGGGGGGCATGGATTCAACCGGCGTCGTCGTCTGCGTCGGTCAACAATTGGTCCTTGCTGTTCTTCAGTTCCTTCCAGATCTTGCGGATTTCGGTATAAGCCGACTCCTGACTCATCTTGCCGTTGCTCTGCAGGCCGACGATCAGGCCGACCCGGTCGGCAAAACTCTCAAGGTTCTGATGGAACACCAGCCGCTGCGGGCTCCAGTCCTTGCCGCGGTAGCTGCTGTGGCCTTCGAGCGGCGCCTGCACAGACCTGTCGCCGTCGCCATCGCCTGAATCCTGAACAGCCACTGGGTTGGTCACGTTGAGGTGCCCGCGATGCCGCTGCAACCTTAGGAAAGACCAGGTTAACGAGTGACTAACCATCGGCACTGTGATGTGCATCACCGCCGGATTGGTGTCGATGCGCTGCAATGAGGAGCCGATGCGGTGGCACCCACCCGCGAGCGATGGCACAGTTGCTGAAAACCTGGACGCCGGCTGTGGCGGGCTGCCTGATGCTTCAGGCCGGCCTGATCGGTTTCGGTGTGGTTGTCGATCGCTGGTTCAACCCTCACCGCCCTTGCTGCAGCCAACACCTGGTGCTCTGAGCCCCCACCCGCTGAAGCAGCGGCCGGCCAATCTGCCGACGGCGCTGTTTGTGAGCGGTGGTCGTTCGGCCAGCAGCTTCTCCGTGGTGGCGTTTTCGGATGAAGGCCCCCAGCTGATCAGCGGCTGCGATCAGCAGCAATTGCTGGAGCTGCGGCGGCTGGGCATGCCTCTGTGGGTGCGCATCAATGGCCTCGGCGATCACGACCGGGTCACAACCTGGCTCTGCTCCATGGGGGTGCAGAAAGAGCTGCTGCCCCCCATGCTTCAGGTGCCCCAGCGGGCCAGGGTCGCCGGTCTTGATGACGCGGTGCTTGTGCTGCTGCACCGCCTGGGTTTTGCCCACGACCCCTCGCAGCTGATCAGCAGTCAGCTGGGCCTGCTGCTGTTGCCCGGGCTGTTGATCACCTTCGATGAGGCCCCCAACGCGACCCCTTTTGCCGAGCTCACCTCCTGGCTGCTGCGGCAGGAGGGGGCGGTGGAGCAACGGGATCTCGACGACATCCTCCACTACCTGATCGATGAGGTTTTGGACGATCTGTTCCCGATGCTCGAACAGATCGCCTCGCGACTCGACGATCTCGAGGCCTCAGCGCTGAGCAATCCCAAGCCGAAGCTTCTCAACCGCACCTTTCAGCACCGCAGCAACCTGCGCACGATCAGCTCGCAGATCTGGCCACTGCGCCATCAGATCCGGGTGATGCTGCGCCAACGCCAGCAGCTGCTGGGCCCCGAGGCCCTCGGTGGTTTTCGCGAGATGGCTGAGCTGGTCGAACTGCTGTTCGAGCACATCGAGCTGTTGCGCAACCAGTGCGACCACATCACCCAGGCCTATGCCGCCAGTGTCGGCAACCGCATGAACCAGGTGATGAAGACCCTGACGATTCTCACCAGCATCTTTGCGCCGTTGACCTTCATCGCCGGGATCTACGGCATGAACTTCGACAAGATGCCCGAGCTGCACTGGCGCTATGGCTACCTCGGGGCCTTGCTGGTCATGGCTTTAATCGCCCTGGTCATGGTGGTGTGGTTGTGGCGTCGGGGCTGGTTCGAAGACTGGACTCTGCCGCGCTGACGCCGGGGCCGGCGCGATCGACAACCTGGCCTTAACCCCTTGCCGCGGTGGCCGGGCCCAGGATTTGGAGGCGAGCCCGATTCCCCATGAAGCGCGCCCTGGTTGCCACGGCCCTGTTGACGCTGAGTGCTCCTGCCTGGGGCCAGGTCAGGACTCCGGCCAGCCCTGCGTCCACCGATCCCGTGATCAGGATCGGCGGGTCCAGCACGGTCTATCCGATCCTGCAGCTGGCGATTCGCGCCGATCAACAGGGCGGCCGCAATGCCCTGGCCCGTTTTGACCTGCAGGAGTCGGGGACCTCGGCAGGTCTGCGTCAGTTCTGCAGCGGTCAGCTCACCATTGCCAATGCCTCGCGGCCGATCAACCGCAAGGAGCTCGCCCAGTGCGCCAAGAACGGCGTGCTGTTTGTCGAACTGCCGATCGCCTTTGATGCCCTCACGGTGGTGGTCAATCCCGCGAACAGCTGGGCCCGCCACATCAGCATCAAGGAGCTGGGTGCCCTCTGGGGGCGTCAGGCCCAGGGCGTGATCAGAACCTGGAACCAGGTCAATGCCGGCTGGCCGAAACGGCCGATTCGCCTGTGCGGGCCCGGTGCCGATTCAGGTACCTACGACTACTTCAACAAGGCGGTCAACGGTGACAGCGCCAATGCGCGCACCGATGTGACCACCAGCGAAGATGACATGGTGCTGGTGCGTTGTGTCGCCAAGGATCCCGAGGCACTGGGTTACTTCGGTTACGCCTATTACGCCACCAACGCCAAGCTGCTCAAACCCCTCTGGATTCTCGGCAGCAAGGGTCTGGCGGCACCTTCGGTGGCCACGGTGCAGAACGAGACCTATGTGCCGCTGTCGCGCCCGCTGTTTGTGTATGTGAACGACGCCAGGCTGCGCAGCGAGCCCCAGACCCGCCGCTTCCTGACCGGATTCCTGCAGAACGGCCTCGAGCTGGTGCGCCAGGCCCGTTACATCCCCTTGCCCTCGAGCACCTACCGGCTGGTCGAATCGAAGCTCTACCGTCATGTTCTGGGCAGCGCCTTCGACGGCGAGCTCACCCCGGGCATGAGTCTGGGTGTGGCCCTGCAGCGCAGCCTCGAGCAGACCAAACGCCCTGAGTTTCGTTGAGCTTCGCCTCCACCGTCAGCAACGGCGACCATGCGATCAGCCTGATCGATCGCCAGCTCAGGGCCCTGGTCGACTGGCACGGACCGGTGCTGGCCAACAAGGATCCCGAGCCCCTGCACCAGATGCGGGTGTCGATGCGCCGGTTGCGGGTGAGCCTCAACCAGTTTGCTCCCGTGCTGCGGCTGCCGGCTGACATCCGTCTCAGCCGGCTGGCCAAGACCGCGCGCCGCCTGGGGCTGGCCCGTGATCTTGATGTGCTGCAGGAACGGCTTGAGAACCAGTGGTTGCCGTTGTTGCCTGCGGCAGAAATCGCCACGCTGCGTCCGGTGCTCAAGCAATTGGCCCGTGAGCGTCAGCAGGCCCATGGGCAGCTGGTCGACCAGCTCAAGGGCTCGGCCTACCTGAGCTGGCTGGCCCAGATGCAGCGCTGGTTGCGCAAACCCGCGCTCACCCCCCTGGCCGATGAGCCGTTGGCCCGTTGGCTGGTGCAGTGGCAGCTGGGCTGGTTGTCGCAGCTGTTTGTGCATCCTGGCTGGCAGCTGACCGCCCTGCGCAAGGAGAGCCAGAGGGATCAGCTGCATGATCTGCGCAAACAGATCAAGACGGCTCGCTACCAGCTCGACAACTGCAAGGCCCTGCTCTCGGGACCATGCCGCTCCTGGCAGGCCAGCTTCAAGCAGATGCAGGAGCTCCTCGGCGAGCTCAACGACCTGCAGGTGCTGCAGCGGGCCCTCGAAGACCAGTTGCCTGGGGCCCTCTCGAAGGAGGCCCCCGAGCTGGCCCAGCTGCTCAGCCAGAGCGAAACCCGTTGCTGGCAGAGCTGGCGCGCGCTGGCCTGTGGACCCATGGGGGGCGGCGGAGGCAGCCAGCTGCTGGTGCTGCTGCAGGCCGACCAACGCCGGGCCAAGCGTCACGACCAATGGCTCAGAGTGTGTTCTGGGATACAGCGAGCCGTGCTGCTCGACTTGCCTGACCCGGGAGTGAGCCGATAAGGTCCGGCGAGATCCCCTGTCTGGGGATTCCTACCTATCGGTGTGAGGACCCCGATGAAACTCTTTAAGCAACTGCTTGTTGCGCCTGCCGCCCTCGGCCTGGTTGCTCCTCTGGCCGTTTCGGCCCAGGAGATCGCCTCGCTGAACGGCATGTCGGCCGTCAACGAGTACATGAACCAGCAGGACGTGGATCGCTTCCGCGCCTGGGAATCGAAGAACCAGGTGACCAGCGTCACCCAGTTCTCCGACGTGCGCCCGACCGACTGGGCCTATCAGGCGCTCACCAACCTGATCGACAAGTACGGCTGCGTCGCCGGTTACCCCAACGGCACCTACAAGGGCGGCCAGGCCATGACCCGCTTTGAAGCGGCGGCCCTGCTGAATGCCTGCCTCGACCGCGTCACCGAGCAGACCGACGAGTTCAAGCGCCTGCTCGACGAGTTCCAGCAGGAACTGACCGTGCTGCGCGGCCGCGTCGACGGCCTCGAGAAGAAGGTCGGCAAGCTGGAAGCGATGCAGTTCAGCACCACCACCAAGCTCCAGGGTGAAGCCACCATGGTGCTGGGTGGGGTTGGCTACAGCGCCGCCGGCCCCAACAACACGGTGCTGGGTGCTGCCGCCGGCACTGCGGCACGTGACGCCGTCAGCTTCAACTACGACCTGCGCCTGAACCTGAACACCAGCTTCACCGGCAAGGACCTGCTGTACACCCGTCTGCGCAGCGGCAACTTCGGTGGCAGCGCGTTCGGTGGCAGCCCGATTGGCATGGACCGTCTGGACAAGTCCAGCAGCGACCTCACCAACAACGCTCAGCAGAACGTCTTCATTGACCGTCTGTACTACCGCTTCCCCATCGGTACTGAGCTGACCGCCACCATCGGCCCCCGGGTGCGGAACACCGAGATGGTTTCGTTCCGCCCGCAGGCCTACAACGCCGACATTCTCGACTTCTTCACCCTGGCCGGTGCCCCCGGTGCCTACAACAAGGCCACCGGTACCGGTTTCGGTATCGAGTGGAAGCAGAATGTCAAGAAGGGCCAGCCCTATCTGGTGGCTTCGGCCAACTACGTGGCCCAGAACGGTCAGAACGCCAACCCCAACAGCAGTGACGTCACCGCTGCTGGTGGTGGTCTGTTCAACGCCTACAGCGGCAGCAACATGACCGTTCAGCTGGGCGGCCGCGGCACCAACTGGGGCGTGGCGGCTCTGTACCGCTACGGCACCTGCGGGACCAACCTGCGTGATGGCACTCCGATGGCCGCCTCCAGCGTGGCCTGCGGTCCTGCCAACGCCGGTTCGACCAACTCCCTGGGCCTGGGTGCCTTCTGGCAGCCCAAGCAGACCGGCTGGATCCCCTCGATCAGCCTTGGCTGGGGCTACACCGGCTTCTCCCAGTCGGTGGCTGTGACCCCGAACCAGGTCAGCGTCAACAACGTGTCGGCTGCCCAGTCCTGGTCGGCCATGTTCCAGTGGGATGACGCGTTTGCCAAGGGCAACTCCGCCGGTTTCGCTCTCGGCCAGGGTGCGTTTGCCACTGCTCTGCGCAATGGCACCAATCCCAACGACAGCAACTTCGCGTTTGAGTGGTTCTACCGCTTCCGCGTGTCGAACAACATCACCGTCACCCCGGCGATCTTCTACCTGTCGAACCCCAACGGTCAGCAGGCCACTGGCAGCAATGCCTTCAACAACACCGGTTTCCTGGTGCAGACCCAGTTCAAGTTCTGATCTCTGCCTGCGCAGTTGATCACGACTTGATCACTCCTCACAGCCGCTTGCGGCACCCACTCACACAGATCTGGCCCCTCGGAAACGAGGGGCTTTTTTGTTGGTCGATCAGCCAATGAACCTGCAAATCAATCTGCCAACCAACCTGTCCTCAGGCGGTTTCCCGTACTTTCCTCCAGATCTTGAGCTTGCCTTAACCTTTTCATAAAGACCTGCAATTTGCCCTTTTGCTATTCAAGATGTGCCCCCTAAAAGGCCCTTTCCATGACCTTCGCTAAGAAGGCCTTCACCACTGCCGCGTTCAGCGCGGCTGCTGCCGGCATTGCCCTGCCGGTGCTCGCCCAGGCCACCATCAACGGTGCCGGCGCTTCGTTCCCGGCTGCCTTCTACCAGCGCGCTTTCGCTGGTGTGGCCAACACAGTGCGCGTCAATTATCAGTCGGTCGGTTCCGGCGCCGGTGTGCGTCAGTTCGTGGCCGGCTCCGTTGACTTCGGTGCCACCGACGAGCCGATTAAGCCTTCGGAAGCCGCCAAGGTCAAGCGCGGTGTGGTTCAGTTCCCCGCCATTGGCGGCACCATCGCCGTGGCCTTCAACAAGGCTGACTGCAAGAGCCTCAACCTGACCCAGAAGCAGGTTGTTGACGTGTTCCTCGGCAACATCAAGACCTGGGATCAGCTGAAGTGCGGCAAGGGCCCCATCACCATTGCCCACCGCTCCGACGGTTCCGGCACCACCTTCGCCTTCACCAACAGCCTCTCGGCCTTCTCCTCTGAATGGAAGAGCAAGGTGGGCGAGGGCAAGAGTGTCAAGTGGCCCGTCGGCGTGGGCGGCAAGGGCAATGAGGGTGTGGCTGGCGTGATCAGCAACACCCCCGGTGCCATCGGCTACCTCAACCAGGCCTACGTCAAGGGCGCCATCAAGGCTGCCGCCGTTCAGAACAAGGCCGGCAAGTTTGTGATGCCGAGCGAGGCCAGCGGTGCCGCTGCCCTCAACAACATCACCCTTGATGACAATCTGGCTGGTGAAGATCCCAACCCCGCCGGCGCCAACAGCTATCCGATCTCGACCCTGACCTGGATCCTGGCCTACAAGACCGGCAACGGTGACAAGGCTCCTGCGATCCGCGAGGCGATGCTGTATCTGCTGAGCCCCCGCGCCCAGAACCAGGCCGAGAGCCTCGGCTACGTGCCCCTCAAGGGCAGCGTGCTCAAGGCCTCCAAGCAGGCTGTCGGCACGATCGGCCGCTGATCACGGGTCATTCACTGACCACCTGAGCAACACGATTGCTGTCATCAGCTCGCCAGGGGCCCGAAACGGGCCCCTTTTTCATGCCAGCCAACCTCTCACGCCCGCCCGTCGGTCAACACACCGGCTGGGACAGGGCGCCTCTGGCCACGGCCGGCAGCCGCGTGCCCACCAGCCAGGCCAGCCCCACCAGCAGTGTCGAGATCCATAGGCAGGCCACCAGGCCGCCCCACAGAAACACCGCGCCCGAGAGCAGCGTGCCCAGCAGGCGCCCGGCTGCGTTGGCCATGTAATAAAAGCCGACATTGAGGCTCACGGCCTCCCGCTCGCTGTAGGCCAGCACCATGTAGCTGTGGATTGACGAGTTCATCGCAAACACCACGCCAAAGGCCGCCAGGCCTGACACCACGACCACCCCTGGATGGGCGGCATTGCGAAGCAGCGCCATGGCGAGCAGCGCCGGAATGGCGGTGAGCACGGCACTCCAGAACTGCACGGCGCTCACGTCGGGTGGTGCGCTTCGTCCCCAGGCCCGCCGCAGGGCCGGTGCGGCCCCCTGCACCAGGCCATAGCCAATCACCCACAGGCCCATGAAGCCGCCCACCTCCCAGAACCTCCAGCCCAGGGTCGACTCGAGAAACACCGGCAGTGCCACCACAAACCACACATCGCGGGCTCCAAACAGGAAGAACCGTGCCAGCGACAGCACGTTGATGCCCGTCGATTTGGAGAACAGGGCCCTGAAGGCCGGTTTCTCCTTCATGCGCCCGATCTCTGCGGGCAGCACCAGCGTGCCGGCGAAGGCCAGGGCCAGGCCTGCCGCCATGGCGCCCACGGCGCTGTTGAAGCCCAGGGTGGTGAGCAGCACGCCCCCCAGAAAGAACCCCACGCCCTTGAGGGCATTCTTGGAGCCGGTGAGAATCGCCACCCAGCTGAACAGTTGCGCGTCGCCAGCCACGGTCTTGATGGCGCTCTTGGCGCTCATCTTGTTGAGGTCCTTGGCGATGCCGCTGATCGCCTGGGCCACCATCACGTAGGCCACCGAGGCCGCCTTGGGCCAGCTGTCGGCGACTGGAATCAGCATCAGCAGGGCGCCGATCTGCAGCAGGGTTCCGGCCCACAGGGTGAGGCGCAGGCCGAAGCGGGCCCCCAGCCAGCCTCCGTAGAGGTTGGTGAGAACGCCGAAAAACTCGTAGAACAGAAACAGGAAGGCGATCTCAAGGGTGGTGTAGCCCAGCTGGTGGAAGTGGAAGACCACCAGCATGCGCAGGGCGCTATCGGTGAGGGTGAAGGCCCAGTAGTTGGCGGTCACCACGCCGTACTGCTGCAGCGCTGTGAGCTTCATGACCAGGCGCGCTCGAGCGTGGCGATGTGGCAGGCCAGGTCGGCCATGCGGCAGCTGTAGCCCCACTCGTTGTCGTACCAGGCGTAGACCTTGAGCTGGGTGCCACCGGTGACCATCGTCGACAGACCATCGACGATGGCGCTGCGGTCGTCGTTGACGTAGTCGACCGACACCAGCGGCCGCTCTTCGTAGCCGAGGATGCCCCCCAGCTCGCCGTTGGCGGCTTCTGCAAAGGCACGGTTCACCTGCTCGACGGTGACGGAGCTTTCCAGCTCGAACACCGCATCGGTGAGCGAGGCGTTGAGCAGCGGTACCCGCACGGCGTGGCCGTTGAGACGGCCCTGCAGCTCGGGGAAGATCAGACCGATCGCCCGGGCCGAGCCGGTGGTGGTCGGGATCAGGCTCTGCAGGCACGAGCGGCTGCGGCGCAGGTCGCTCGTGAAGCCATCGACGACCACCTGGGTGTTGGTGACGTCATGCAGCGTGGTGATCGAGCCATGGCGGATGCCGAAGCTCTGGTGCACCACCTTCACGACCGGTGCCAGACAGTTGGTGGTGCAGCTGGCGGCGGTCACCAGGCGGTGCACTTCGGGGTTGTAGTCGAGATGGTTGATGCCGAAGACCAGGTTGAGGGCCTCGGCCCCGGCGATCTGGCCCTTGACCGGGCAGGCCACCAGGACCCGTTGGAGTCCCACCTGCTCGAAGTAGGGGGTCAGGGTCTCGGGGGTTTTGATCGTGCCGCTGCACTCGAGCACCATCTCGACGCCGGCCTCGCGCCAGGGCACGGCCACCGGGTCGCGCTCCTGGGTGTAGGAGACCGGGGTGGTGCCCACAAAGAAGCCGCGGGTGTTGGCCTGCACCGCCTGGGCCCAGCGGCCATGCACCGAATCAAACGCGAGCAGGTGAGCGGCCGTCTTGGCGTCGCCACCGCAGTCGTTCACATGCACGATCTCGACGCCGGGGCGGCCCCACAGGGCTCTGAACACCAGCCGGCCGATGCGGCCGAAGCCGTTGATGCCGAGTTTCAAGGGAAAAGGGGCGTACGCTCCTATTCCACATCAAGAAATCTTGATGAGCGTAATCGAGCGGTTAAGCGCGGTTGTCCCCGTGGTCGACGGGGCGGGTGGCTGCTGTCTGGCCAGCGCTGAGGCCAGGGCTCTGCTCAAAGCGCTGGCCGACCCGATCCGGTTGCAGGTGGTGGAAGCCCTGGCCGGGGGTGAGCGTTGCGTGTGCGAGCTCGCCGATGCGCTCGCCCTGGCGCAGCCGCGCCTCTCCTTTCATCTCAAGGTGCTCAAGGATGCGGGTCTGCTGGAGGGGCGCCAGCAGGGCCGCTGGACCTACTACCGCCTGCGCACCGAGGCGATCAGCGCTCTTCGCCTCTGGCTCGACCAGCTGCTCGTGTGCTGCTCGTCAGTCTGAGCCCGAGGCGGCCCAGGGCCTGGCCGGCGGCCACCAGGGCCAGACCTCCCAGCAGGCTCAACAGCAGCATCCCCAGCGCCGCCAGCGGTGCGCCCCGATCGAGCGCCAGCACCAGCTCGAGCATCCACGACGAAAAGGTGGTGAGCGATCCGCAGAAGCCGATCGCCCCCCAGAGCACCAGCCGGGTCGCCGGCCTCGGTCGGCCCAGCAACACCCCGATCAGCAGGCAACCCAGCAGGTTGGCCATCAGGTTGGCTCCCACCAGGCCCTGGAGTGCGCCGGTCCAGCCCGTGCCGAATCCGTCGAGCTGCCAGCGCAGCAATGCCCCCGGGATGGCTCCGGCCGCCACCAGGGTGAGCTCCTCAAGTTCACGGCGCAGCGTCCGGTTCATGGAGCGCTCCCCAGCACCAGTCCGAGCTTCACGGCCAGCATGCCCCCCAGCAGCGAGCCGCCGAGCAGCAGCAGGGCCTCTCGCCAGTGACGCTGCAGCAGCACGGCATGCAGCTCGGCCATGAAGGTTGACAAGGTGCTGAAGCTGCCCAGGAAGCCGGTTGACAGCAGCAACAGCTCGCGCCTGGTCGCCTCGCCGCACCCCCGGGCGAGGGCCGCGACCAGCCCCAGGGCCAGGCAGGCGATCAGGTTGACCGCAAGGGTGCCCCAGTGCCGGCGCGGCAGCATCGGTTCCCACCGGTTGACCAGGCGAAAACGCAGCCAGGCCCCCGGCACGGCCCCCAGAGCCACCAGCAGGGCTGCCGAGGCCTGGGCAGGGGGCGGTGGGTTCACGGGGCGGCACGCTGGGACACCGATGCCTCAGTGTGCTGCAGCACCGTGAATGCGGCAGCGCCCTGACTGTTGCAGCTCCGCGGCAGATCAGGGGCTAACCAGCTCTTAAACCCTGCACTACCCAGGCTTTGCCCGTGCCGCACCTGTGCTCCGTAGCTTGACGCCAAGCCACACGGGCGCTCGCCATGGTCTTCACTCCAGCCCGCGATGCAAGCCGTTCTGACGGCTTTCGCGATCTGCTCGAGGCCAGCTATCACAACAACAACCTCGTGCATCTGAGTGCGGGCAGCACCGTGCCCCTGCTCAAGAACAGCGTGTGGTTGGTGGTGCGTGGCATGGTCAAACTCACCGCCATCTCGATGCAGGGCGACGAGTTGTTGCTGGGCCTGGCCGGTGCCAACGAACCTTTCGGCGATCCCCTCACCCAGGTTGACGCCTATGCGGCGATCACCCTGGTTGACACCGACCTGCTGTGTGTGAGCTGTGACGCCATCGCGCGCAGCCCCCAGCTGGCAGTCGGACTGCTGCAGGCCGTGGGCCATCGCTATCGCCAGAGTGAAGCCCTGCTGGCCCTGCTGGGCCTGCGCCGCATCGAGGAGCGGGTGCGCGGTTTTCTTGAGTTGCTGGCCACCAGTTATGGCCAGCCCTGTGAGCAGGGGCTCCGGCTCAACATCAAGCTCACCCACCAGGACATCGCCTCGGCCCTGAGCACCACCCGGGTGACCGTGACCAGGATCCTCGGGGCCCTGCGCGATGAGGGTTGGTTGCAGATCGATGCCGAGCGCCGGCTGGTGATCGGTTTCCTGCCAGCCAGTCGATGAGCCTGCAACCGTTCGATCCGAACGGCAGCGTGCAGTCACCCATTGGTTCGGTCCCCTCAAGGTCTGTCGGTTCGGCTTCTGTTGAACGGGTGGATGACAGCGAGCCCTCCACCCCAGACAATGGGGCGATGGAGTTCCCGTTGTTGCTGGTCGAAGACGACGAGACGATCCGGGAGACGATTCGCGAAGCCCTGCAGCTCGAGGGCTTCCTGGTCACAGCGGTGGGCAATGGCCGCGATGCTCTGAATCTGTTGCAGAAAGCAGGCGATGAACCTGCTTTTGCCCTGGTGGTGCTCGACCTGATGCTGCCCGGGCTGGGTGGCCTTGAGGTCTGTCGCGCCCTGCGAGCGGCGCGCCATGCCATCCCGATCCTGGTGGTCAGCGCCCGCGACAGTGAGACCGACCGGGTGCTCGGCCTGGAGGTCGGAGCCGATGACTATCTGGTCAAGCCCTTCGGCATGCGCGAGCTGGTGGCCCGTTGCAGGGCCCTGTTGCGTCGCTCCAGCGCCCAGCAGCAGCAACCCAGCGTGCTCGAGCACGCCAACCTGCGCCTCTATCCCGACGAGTGCCGCGTCACCCGTGACGGGCTGCAGGTGAACCTTTCGCCCAAGGAATACCGCCTGTTGGAGCTGTTCATGCGCAACCCCCGACGGGTCTGGAGTCGCGACAAGCTGCTCGAGCAGATCTGGGGCTATGACTACATCGGTGACAGCAAGACCGTGGATGTGCACATTCGCTGGTTGCGCGAGAAGCTTGAAGCCAACCCCTCGGATCCTGAACATCTGCTGACGGTCAGGGGTTTCGGTTACCGCTTCGGATGAGCGCTGCCCTGGCTGCCTGGGCAGCGGGCCTGCTGATCGGGTTGGCCACGGGCCTGCTGCTGGCCCAGCTGGTCCATTGGCGTGATGGGCGAACCGCCCTGCGTGGGCTGTCGTTGCGCCGGCTGCTGGGCTGGATCGACAGCTCACCCAGTGGCTGGCTGATCCTCGATCGGGCTGATCGGGTGGTGCACCTCAACCAGCGGGCCCAGCGCCTGCTGCAGGTCGACAACGGACGCCTCTGGCACGGGATCGCCCTGGCCCAGCTGTGCCGCGATCAGGCCCTGCTCGAGGCCGTGCATCTCGCCCGCCGTCAGGATCGCTCCCAGCGACTCGCGTGGGCTTCGCCCGAGGGCGAGCTGGAGTTGTTGGTGATGCCGGCCGACGGTGGTTGGCTCGCCCTGTTGCTCACCAGTCGGCGCTCACTGGAAGCCCAGCTGGCCCAGCAGGAACGCTGGGTCAGCGATGTGGCCCATGAACTCAAGACCCCGCTGACGGCTCTGTTGCTCGTGGGCGAAAGCCTTGCCGCCCGGGTCACCCCTGCCACCGGTGTGCTGGTGGAGCGGTTGCAGCGCGAATTGCTGCGGTTGCAGCAGCTGGTCGGTGACCTGCTCGAACTCTCGCGGCTGGAGAACAGCCTGCCCGATCCCCAGGCCAGTCGGCACTGGTTTGAGGCTCCTGCCCTGGTGGAGCAGGTGTGGCAGGGGCTCCGGCCCCTGGCCGATGCCCGCGGCGTGCAGCTGGCCCTGCAGGAGGCGCCGGCGACCGCCCGCATTCAGGGCGACAGCGCCCGGGTGCATCGGGCCTTGCTCAACCTGCTCGACAATGCCCTGCGCTACAGCCCCGAGGGCGGCACGATCACGGTGCAGATCACCCTGCGGGGGCGTTGGTGCGTGCTGGCGGTCCTTGATCAGGGCCCGGGATTCAGCCCAGAAGATCTGGACCATCTGTTTGAGCGCTTCTATCGCGGTGATCCCTCCCGGGAGCGCGGGGTCCGCACCGGCAGCGGTCTCGGCCTGGCAATCGTCCAACAGATCGTGGCCAGCCAGGGAGGCCGGGTGGTGGCCAGCAACCACGGCCATGCCGGTGGCGGTGCGGTGGTCGAATTGATCCTGCCGGCTTCGCCACCGCTGCCTAGGGTGCCCCCAGTTCCGCTCGACCTGACCCGGTGAGCAGCATTTTCGCCGACAACAGTCTCAGCATCGGTCGCACCCCCCTGGTGCAGCTCAACCG
>RGUW01000261.1 GCA_010027605.1 Synechococcaceae bacterium WB9_2_112
AAGCCGATGGGGGCTGACAAGCCAGACGCCAGTTCGCGGTGCACTTGGCTCTCGGTGGTGCGCGCACCAATGGCGCCCCAGCTGATCAGGTCGCCAATGTATTGGGGGGAAATCACGTCCAAAAACTCACTGCCCGCAGGCACACCTTGGCGGTTGATCTCGATCAGCAGTTGACGCGCGATGCGCAAACCTTCGTCGATGCGAAAACTCTCGTCCAAATAGGGGTCGTTGATCAGACCCTTCCAGCCCACCGTGGTGCGGGGCTTCTCGAAGTAGACCCGCATCACCACCTCGAGCTGCTCGCGGTGCTGGTGGCGCAGCCGGGCGATGGCGCTGGCGTACTCCTTGGCCGCGGCGGTGTCGTGCACCGAACAGGGCCCCACGATCACCAGCAGACGATCGTCGCGGCCGTGCAGGATCGCCTGAATGCGTTCGCGGGCCTGACGCACGGTGGCCGCTCCGCCCTCGCTCAGGGGCAGATCCCGGTGCAGCAGCGACGGCGGCACCAGCGGCCGGGTCTCGACCACATGCAGATCGGACGTGGATTGCATGGGGCTCAGGCCTCTCTGGAACGCAGCACAACAGGGCTCCACCCTAATGAGTGCAGCCGTTGCCACCAAACAGGGGCAGACGGCCATCAACAATGGGTCTCAAAACAACCGGTCTCACGTCGCTCGCGCGGGACCCGTCCCGCACCGCCTGCCCTGCCCATGTCTGCTGCCAGCACCTTCCTTGCCGACTACCGCGCCGCCGCCGCCGAGCGCGCCGCCCTGGGCGTCCCGGCCCTGCCCCTGAACGCCGGGCAGGCCGCCTCGCTGATGGAGCTGCTGGCGGCGCCGCCCACCGGCGAGGAGGCCTTTCTGCTGGAGCTGCTGAGCGAGCGCATCCCCCCGGGGGTCGATGAGGCCGCCTATGTGAAGGCCAGCTGGCTGCTGGCGGTGGCCAAGGCCGAGGCGACCAGCCCCCTGGTGGCGCCGCTGCAGGCCGTGCGGCTGCTGGCCACCATGATCGGCGGCTACAACGTGGGCGCCCTGATCGCGCTGCTGGGCCACGCCGACCCGGCGATCGCCGCTGCTGCATCCACAGGACTCAGCAGGACCCTGCTGGTCTACGACGCCTACAACGAGGTGCTCGAGCTGGCGGCTTCCAACCCCCATGCCCAGCAGGTGATCGACAGCTGGGCCACCGCCGAGTGGTTCACCGCCAAGCCCGAGCTGCCCTCAGAGATCACGGTGACAGTGTTCAAGGTCGAGGGGGAAACCAACACCGATGACCTCCACCACCCGGCCCGACATCCCCCTGCACGCCAACGCGATGCTGGAGACCCGCCTGCCCGGCGGTCTGGCCACGATCGCCGAGCTCAAGGCCAAGGGCCACCCCGTGGCCTACGTGGGCGATGTGGTGGGTACCGGCAGTTCGCGCAAGTCAGCGATCAACTCGGTGCTGTGGCACACCGGTGACGACATTCCCCATGTGCCCAACAAGCGCAGTGGCGGCGTGATCCTGGGGGGCAAGATCGCACCGATCTTCTTCAACACCGCCGAAGACTCGGGCGCCCTGCCGATCGAGTGCGACGTCACCGCCCTGAACACCGGCGATGTGATCACGATCCGGCCCCACGCCGGCACGATCGAACGCGCCGCCGGCGAACCCGGTGCCGGCACGATCATCGCCCGCTTTGACTTGAAACCCAGCACCATTGCCGATGAGGTGCGTGCCGGCGGCCGCATCCCCCTGCTGATCGGCCGTTCGCTCACCGATAAGGTGCGCGCCCAGCTGGGGCTGCCCCCCAGTGAGCTGTTCATTCGCCCGGTGGCCCCGGCCGACACC
>RGUW01000262.1 GCA_010027605.1 Synechococcaceae bacterium WB9_2_112
CCGGCTCAGCCCTCATAAGGTGACGCGACATTCGCTGAGCCCATGAAGCGGCTGATCCTGATCGCACTCGCCACCGCCTGCTGGCCTGCTGTCGCCTCTGCCCAGCACACCAACTCGGGAGCTGTACCGGCGATGTATGCCACCAAGGCAGAAGCTGAGAAGGCCGCCAGCAGGTTCAACTGCACCGGGGCGCACCAGATGGGCAACCAGTGGATGCCCTGCGCCAAGCATGACGAATCCAAGACCCATGCCCACTGAGCCGGCCCCTGGCTGCGGCGGCAAACCCAAACCGCTCGCCATCGGGATCGCACCGCTGGGCATCGTCTCGATCGGCATCGTGCCCATGGGCGTCGTCAGCATTGGTGTGGTGCCGATGGGCGTCTTCAGCATCGGTGCCGTGGGCATGGGTGTGATCAATGCCTGCGTGGTGGGCATGGGGATCCTGGTGACGGGCGTCAATGTGATGGGCGTCTGGTGGGTTGGCATGGATGGCATGGGCCCCAGGCGCCTGGGGGGCGCCCCCAATGCCATCCATGCCGCCCACCACCATTCACCCCAGAGCCAGATTCAGAACCGTGACGCCTACCCCAGCAGGCAAGTGGCCCTGCAGAAGGCAAGGCAACTGGGATGCAAGGGTGTTCATGCCATGGGGTCGCTGTGGATGCCCTGTGAGGAGCATCCAGATGACAGCCATTGAGCAGTTCCGCGCTGCCCATGTCAGGTTGACAGCCGAACACCAGAACACGATCACCAGGTTGTGTAGCTGGTGATCTGGTTGCCCAGTGCTGCCGTTGAATCATCGCCACTGGTCATCTGCGTGATCTGGCTGAGGGTCAGATCACCGCCGGTGTAGATCGCTTCCAGGGCGCCGGCGCCATAGATGCCGATGCCATGCACGCCCTTGGCGTTGATGTTGTCGGCAAAGCTGAGTTGGCTGGTGGCGACGCCGAGGATTCGGATCCTGTCGATGGCATCAAGCCCTTCAATGATGTCGCACTTGGATCCATCGGCGTTGTTGCCAGCTGTTCCATACAGCCAGTTGGTGAGGACCTGATCCGACTTGATCGCGATCAGGTCGGAGACGCCATCCCTTTCGGGGCGGTAGGTGTTCCAGCCGAAATCGCCATGGAGTTCATCGCGTCCGGTCCCGCCACTGAGGATGTCGCGTCCATTGCCGCCGTGAATCAGGTCATCGCCATCGCCGCCATCGAGGATGTCCCAGCCGGCCCTGCCGTTGATCTCGTCATTGCCACTTCCACCTGACAGCACAGATCCTGCGGGTTCAGGAGCGCCAACCGTGATTGGCTTGGCCGTCAGAATGTCACGGCCATGACTGCCTCTGCTCACGTGATTGACCAGCAGTTCGCCCGACCATGACCCGGTGAGAATGGTGATCCGCTGGCTCGACACAAGATCCTGCTGAATCAGGCCATCATGCCCAGAAGGATCATGACCAGAAGGATCATGATCAGATGCATCATGACCCGTCGCATGAGTGCCGGCGTGGCCGGAGATCGCGGCGAGAGTGTCGGCGATGCTCCTGATTGCATTCTCCCGTTCATTCGTCGCGGTGTTCTCGGTGTCACCGATGGCGCTGCCGAAGATGTCCAGATCGGCCATCAGGGTTTCCAACAACTTTGAAATCAAGGCTTCGGCCGTGATGCCGTCTTCAAAGGTGTGGGTGACTCTGCTCGGGCTTGGGCTGATCATGTTTGCAACGTTCGCAGTGGCCATGTGCGCCCCGTTCACTGGCTTCACCTTGACGTGATCGGCCGTTGTTGGCGTGCGTTGAAGGTCGCGCTTTGGTGATCCATCTGCAGCAGTTGTCCG
>RGUW01000263.1 GCA_010027605.1 Synechococcaceae bacterium WB9_2_112
CTGCACCAGACCGTCGGCGCTGCCGCCGCTGCTCACCGAGGCCTCGTACCACTTGGCCACGGCGTCGGCGATGCCGCTGGCCAGGGTGCGGCCCGGGGCGCTGGCCACCAGGTCGTGGTCAAACACCAGCAGTTCGGGGCAGCGACGCAGAGCCACGTCATGACAGAAGGCCCCCGCAGCCGTGTACACGTTGGCCAGGGCCGTCCAGCCGGCGCAGGTGGCGGCACTGGTGGGCACGGTGATGCACGCCAGTTCCAGGCGATGGGCCAGCAACTTGCCGGCATCGAGCACCTTGCCGCCGCCCACGGCGATCACGGCGTCGGCGTTGTGCGCCCCCGCCGCCGCGGCCAGGGGTTGCAGGTCGTCTTCGCAGCAGTCATGCAGCAGCGCTGCAGGCCAGGGATCCAGGCCTGCAGCACTCAGCTCACGGCCCAGGCGCTGGCGCAGGGGTGCCGTGGCCGCACTGCGGCCCAGGAGCATGGGTCTGCGGCAGAGCCCCCGGATCGGTGCCAGGGACTCCGCCCAGGCACCCGAGCCGCGCAACACGGTGGTAGGGGCAATCGTCTGAGCCGTGGTGGGCATCGGATCCGATCCGATCAGACACTGGCCAGCTGGGGAACCGCCGGCAGGTCGACGCCCTGCTTGCGGATCACCACCTGCTTGTCGGCATCCACATCGACCACGGCGGCATCGCCCTCACCGATGCGGCCGCTGAGGAATTCCTCGGCCAGCGAATCCTCGAGCAGGCGCATCACCGCACGGCGCAGCGGACGGGCGCCGTAGCTGGGGTTGTAGCCCTCGTCGACGAGGCGCTCCTTGAAGGCCTCGGTGACCGAGAGGCTGATGCCCTTCTCGAGCATGCGGGCAAAGACCTCCTTGAGCATGATCTCGGAGATCTCCTTGACCTCGTCGCGGCTGAGCTGCCGGAACACGATGATCTCGTCGAGGCGGTTGAGGAATTCGGGGCGGAAGTACTGCTTGAGCTCCTCGTTGACCAGCGAGCGGATGCGGTTGTACTGGGTCTCTTCGGCGTCGCCGCCGCCGAACTCGAAGCCCAGACCGCCGCCGCCCTTCTCGATGACCTTCGAACCGATGTTCGAGGTCATGATGATCAGGGTGTTCTTGAAGTCCACCGTGCGGCCCTTGGAATCGGTCAGGCGACCGTCTTCCAGGAGCTGCAGCAGCAGGTTGAACACATCGGGGTGGGCCTTTTCGATTTCGTCGAACAGCACCACGGTGTAGGGACGACGGCGCACCGCTTCGGTGAGCTGGCCGCCCTCATTGAAGCCCACATAACCCGGAGGGGAACCGATCAGCTTGCTGACCGTGTGGCGCTCCATGAACTCCGACATGTCGAGCCGGATCATGGCCTCCTCGCTTCCGAAGAAATAGGCCGCCAGGGATTTGGTCAGCTCGGTTTTGCCCACGCCCGTGGGTCCGGAGAAGATGAAGCTGGCGATGGGACGGTTGGGATTCTTGAGGCCCACCCGGGCGCGGCGGATGGCCCGAGAGACGGCCTTGACCGCTTCGTCCTGGCCGATCAGCCGCTGGTGGAGGGTCTCCTCCATATTCAGCAATTTGGCCGATTCGCTCTCGGTCAACTTCTGCACCGGCACGCCAGTCCAGGAGGCCACGATGTGGGCGATGTCCTCTTCGGTGACCATCGGCGTGCGCTCCCCATCGGCCGCGGCTGGCACAGGGGCGGTGGTGGTTTCAGGGCTGCCAGAGGCCTGGGCTTCGGCAGTGGCGTCGGTGGCACCCGGTTCATCGTCCTTGCGCGCCTGAAGGATGGAGCGGATCTGCTCGCGCAGTTCCACCTCCTTGTCGCG
>RGUW01000264.1 GCA_010027605.1 Synechococcaceae bacterium WB9_2_112
TGCAGGGCCTCGAGGACCACGGGCAGGGGGTCGGCAGGACGCAGGGCCATGGCATAGGCCAGGTTCCTGCGCCGCGCCGAATGCACCTGCAGCAGCGGTCGCCGCAGCCGCAACAACCGAATGATGTCGGCCCGCACCCGAGGAGCCGCCGTGGCACTGAGGGCCACAAGCGGCACGCCGCTGCAGAGCTCGCGCAGGCTGCCCATGCGTCGGTAATCGGGGCGAAAGTCATGGCCCCAGGCGCTGATGCAGTGGGCCTCGTCGACCGCCAGGGCCACCAGTCGCCCGCTGCCGTGCTGCTCCTCGAGCATCTGGCGGGTGCTCTCGAGCTGCAGGCGCTCGGGTGCCAGGTACAGCAGCCGCAGGCGCCCCTGCCGCAGGCGAGGCGCTCGGCCGAAGGCAGATCGCGGTGCAGGCAGGCCGCCGCCACGCCGCGGGCCTGCAGCTGGCCCACCTGGTCCTGCATCAACGCCACCAGCGGTGACACCACCACCACCAGGCCCTGGCGCAGCAAGGCGGGCAGCTGATAACAGAGCGACTTGCCACCCCCGGTGGGCAACACCGCCAGCGCGTCCCGACCCGCCAGCAGAGCCTCGATCACCTCCCGTTGACCAGGCCTGAAGGCCGACCAACCGAAATGACGCTGCAAGGCATCTGCCAGGGGTTCGGGCGCACCGCTGGCATCGCATGGTTTGCCCAACTGAGCCCCACCCCTGGTGCGGCCGCAGCTTAACCAGCCTGGTCAGACACCAGATGTGGGAATGGTCAGGGGTTGAATCGTCGGGGGTTCGAGCTGATCGGCCGCCTCCTCGACCAGCTGCAGACGCACCCGCTTACCGCCGGCCAGCTCCCCCAGGGAGACCCGCATGGTGTTGCCGCTGAGGCTCTGCAACGCCGTGAGCAGCTCACGCAGGTGCGGGGTGCTGCTGCCGCTCTCGAGCCAGAGGCGCTCCTGCAGACCGCCCAGGCGCCGCCAGCTGGTGTGCAGCTTGAGCACGGCGGACTCGAGGGCCTGGGCCTGTCCGACCGCATCGGCGAGCAATCCCAGGGCATCGAGCCTCTGGGCTTCCTGCAGGGCCTTTTCAAAGTCGAGCTCACCCTGCTGAAAGGCGCGCACAGCCAGCGAAGCCTCAGCGGCCTTGCTGAGCCAACGGGCCGTGGAGGTCACATCCTTGACGCGCTCCAGCTCGGGCTCATCGCGCAACACCCGGCGCAGGTCGTCCTGCTGGTCTTCGGGCAACTTGGCCAGCTCCTTGACCAGGGGGGCCACCGCGCGGGGTGGCAGCAGGTTCTCGGCGGTGCGCTGACGGATCTCCTCGGGCAGCAGCGGGCTGGTGGCCGCCAGAAACTCGTCGTTCAGACGCCGCACCTGCTTGCGACTGATCTGCTGGCCCTCGTTGGCGGCCTCACCGATCATCAGCTGCACCTCGGGGTCGGCCTGGGCCGTTTCGAGAAAGGCGCGCTTGGAGAAGTTGTTGACGCTGGCCTCCTCCAGCACCCCCTCACCCAGCATCTGATCGGCCGACTCGGCCAGCTGGATCAGGGTGTAGGCACGGGTCTTGCTGATCTCCCGCTCGCGCAACCACTGCAGAAACCCGGTGCCACGCCCCTCGCCGCCTCGCTTCTCGCGGTCGCGCACGGCCCGCAGGATGCGCCCGCGCCAGATCTCGGTCTGCAGATCGAAGCGATCACAGACGGCCCATGCCTCCTCAAGACGGGCCAGAAACTCCAGGTTGCTGAGGCTGTCGTTGTCGGGATCGGGCAGCTCCAGATCGAGCGCCGGAGCGTCACTGGCAACCATGGCGGCAGCGGTCTGGGAGGGGAGGCGA
>RGUW01000265.1 GCA_010027605.1 Synechococcaceae bacterium WB9_2_112
GTGGGATCATCATAATCTACTTGCTTGTTCACTAGCAAGTAACTAAACTCCACGCTACCCATCGCCGCGCCGCGGCCGCCCAGGAGATCCACCCCATGCTCACCTTCACGCGCCGCACCCTGCTTGGTACCGGCCTGACCAGCCTCGCAAGCCCCCTGCTGGCCCAGGCCGGCTGGCCTACCCGCCAGCTGTCGCTGGTGGTGGGGTTTCCCCCGGGCGGACCGAACGACCTGGTGGCCCGCCAGCTGGCCGTGCGCCTGGGGGAGCAGCTAAAGCAGACCATCGTCGTCGAAAACAAGCCAGGGGCCAATGGCAACATCGCCGCCGCCCATGTCGCGCGGGCGCCGGCCGACGGCCACACGCTTCTGTACAACAGCTCGGCGCTAGCGCTGAGCACGGTGCTCTATCCCAGGAAGGTGGTGGAGCCCCTGGCGGAACTCACGCCGGTCACCGCGACCGCCACCTTGCCCCTGGTCTGCGTGGTCGCGCCGGACTTCCCGGCGAAGACCTACCAGGACTGGATCGCGCAGGTGCACGCCAACCCTGGCAAGTTCAACTATGGCAGTCCCGGAGCCGGCAACCTGGCCCACGTGGTGCCGGCCATGATCCTGAAGGCCAACGGGCTGAGCGCCGTACACGCGCCCCACAAGGGCAGCAGCGAGGCCCTGCAGAGCCTGATGTCCGGCGCCATCCAGTTCCAATTCGACTCCGTCAATTCGCCCTTGGGGCTGATCCGCTCCGGCAAGGTCAAGGCGCTGTTCGTCACCTCGCTCCAGCGCTCGCCAGCCCTGCCCAACGTGCCCACCATGGCCGAGAGCGGCGCGGCCAACTTCGACATGGGCGCATGGCAGGGCGTGATGGCGCCCGCTGGCACGCCGGCCGCCGTGGTGCAACGCCTGGCCGACGAAATCGGCAAGGCCATGAACCATCCCGATACCAAGCGCCCCCTGGGCGAGCAGGGCACGATCGTGATCACCGGCACGCCCCAGCGTTACGCCACCTTCATCGCTAAGGCCGTGGATGCGGCGGGAATCAAGCTGGACTCCTGAGCATGAAAGACCTCGGACGCCTCACCGGCGGTCTGTTCTTCGAAGAGCTGGTGCCGGGCACGCAGTGGCACACCGCAGGCCGCACGGTCTTTGAATCCGACTTGGCAGGCTACGTCAACCTCACCTGGTTCACCGAAGAACTGTTCACCAACCTGCACGACCGCGAGGGCTTCGCGATTCAGGGCCGCCCGGTGCCGGCGCTGCTGGTGATGGCGATGGCCGAAGGCCTGGTGCTGCCCTCGATGGACCGGACCGGTCTGGCCTTCCTGCATGTGGAGATGGACGTGAAGGGCCCCACCCAGGTCGGCGACACCATCCGCGTGCACTGCGAAGTGACCGAGGCCCGCCCCACCAAGGCGGGCGACCGCGGTCTGGTGCGTACCCGCAACACCGTCACCAACCAGCACGGTCAGGTCGTGCTGGTCTACCAGCCCCTGCGCCTGATCAAGAGGAGCCCCACATGAATTCGGAGACCTATGCCAAAGGCATGAAGGTGCGGCGCGAAATGCTGGGCGACGCCTATGTCGACAACGCCATGAACAACGCCGACGCTCTCACCCAGCCCTTTCAGGAACTGGCGGTGGAGTACTGCTTTGGCAGCGTCTGGGCACGCGAGCAGCTGCCGCGCAACATCCGCAGCCTGGTCAATGTCGGCATGCTGGTGGCGCTGAACAAGCCACACGAGCTGGAAATCCACCTGGGCATGGCGCTGCGCAACGGCTGCACCAAGGAGCAACTGGGCGAAGTGCTGCTGCAGGCCACCGTGTACTGCGGCATGCC
>RGUW01000266.1 GCA_010027605.1 Synechococcaceae bacterium WB9_2_112
CAACCCCCTCACCAATGCGGCTTCCAGCTCCGGCGAGCTGAGGCGCCCGTCGTAACATACCGCCACTTTTTTCGGCACATCACCCGCACCGACATACACCGCGAAGGCACGGCCCAGCCAACAGGCATCCTCGGCAGACAATGTCTGGCCGACAATGCCGCGTATGTCGTATTCACGCAAAATCGTGGGGTGAAAGCGATAGCTCATAGAGGCTGGGTATATCAGCTATTTTTTCAAAAGCAAATCGAGTAACGTATCCCTGGCGGTGTTGATCTTGCTGGCGAGATAGGTTGAGCCACCCTGATCGGGATGATTTTTCATAATCAAACGCTGGTGTGCAGCTTCAATATCCTGTGCTGTGGCGTCTTTTCCCACACCCAGTATATCGCGCGCCTCATCTTCTTTCATGCGCGCCACATCCTGCGAAACGGGCTTCTGACCTTTGACGCGCTCAAAAAAGCTTGAGATCAACAAAATACGCTCGATAAACAGCACGACTGCTGCGATCACGCCCAGCAGGTAGACGATAAGCGGCATGCCTGCACGCAGCAATACTATGCTGGCGGTGATGAGCAGTCCAATCAAAATGATTTTAAGCCAGCGGGCGTTCATGTTATTAGCCTATGTATTATGCATGACTCTTACATTATTGAATTTACCGTAATCGGCAATAGCGTTCGTGTGTCGGCTGCCGATCCGGGCTCATCGGCCGGCTGAACGGCAAGATCGCTGCTGCCTGCCATGGGCTGAGCCTCGGCCACGGCTTCGGTTGCGGTTGCGGCGGGGGGCACCTCGGGTTGGACTTCCGGTGCAGGCTCCGTTGTGGCAGGGGTCGCCACGGTGGCTGGAGCGGTCTGGATCTGCTGCAGGGCCAGCTGGGGATCCTGCAGCTGACTCAGCCAGGGGGTGGCTGGCAAAGCCACGGCGTTCTGGTGCTGTGAGCTGGCCGGGCTGACACCGGGTGTGCCGGCGAGGTCCCCCGCCGCTGTTCCTGGCGCGGCTGGTGCCCAGGGTGTTGCCCCCGCCGTTTCCGGCGCGCCGCCGGGAGTGGCAGCCAGTTGCTGCCGGCTCAGATCCAGCCCCTGGCTGGCCAGGTCGCGGTAAGCGGGTTCGTTGCAGCTCTCCAGAACGGCCGCATAGGCCGTTGCCGCCGGGCCGGGCTGGTTCAGTCCGTAGAGATGAATGTGGCCGAGCAGCAGCTGCAGGCGCTGATCCAGCAGGTCGGGCCGTCCTGCCTGCACCTGGGGGCGCAGCGCTACGGCCAGTTGCAGGGCGGTGGCGAAGTCTCCCTGGCCGTAGGCCCGCTCCACGGCCACATAGGCCTCCTCCAGGGAACCGCTCATCGCTGCTGCCGTGCCGCGTCAGGGTCCCTGTTTAGGGCAGCTGCTCCGCCTCCGCCAGCCACAGGCGTTGCCGGTCCCAGTGCAGAACCCTTCCGCCGGCCAGGCAGCGCCGGCCAGGCCCCCGTTGCGGCTCCAGCTGGCCCCGCAGCTCCTCCAGTTGGCGGGCCGTCAGGGCTGGTCCGCCCGTCCGCTCCAGCCACCGCTGCAGCAGGCGGCGTTGCGCGGCCGGTTTCAGCGCCATCAGGGTCTGGCGGTTCAGGCTTCCTGCCGGTTCCGGCGCTGCCTTGATCAGTCCCTCCAGGGCCAGATCGGTCAGTTCGGCCATGGTCTCCTCCTCCTCGGCCAGCCGTTCGCTCAGGGCGCAGATCCTGCGGCCGGCCCCGGGATGCAGCTGTTCCAGCACCGGCAGCACCTCCAGGCGGATGCGGTTGCGTGCAAATGCCGGATTGTCGTTGCTGGCATCCAGCCACACCGGCAGGTTCAGCT
>RGUW01000267.1 GCA_010027605.1 Synechococcaceae bacterium WB9_2_112
GAGCTGATGGACAGCGCCGAGGCTCAGGCGCGTCCCCTCGATGAGCTCCAGGCTCGCCTCGATGCCTGGGAAGAGCGCACCCGGGCGATGTTTGACGGGCACGTCGTCGATGGCCTCGATCTGGTGATGCGCGACACCCTTGATCGCTATCCCCAGCCGCTGCAGCCTTACCTCGACATGATCGAAGGGCAGCGCATGGACCTGCGCCAGCATCGCTACAGCACCTTTGCGGAGCTCGAGCTGTACTGCTACCGGGTGGCAGGCACCGTCGGTCTGATGACCCAGGAAGTCATGGGGCTCGACCAGGCTTACACCAGTGCTCCCTGGAGTGATGTTCCCGATACCTCCCAGGCTGCCGTGGCATTGGGGATTGCCAATCAGCTCACCAACATCCTTCGCGATGTGGGCGAAGACCGTGGCCGGGGCCGCATCTACCTGCCCCTCGAAGAATTAGCCCGCTTCGGTGTCAGTGAAGATCAGTTGATGGCTGGTGTGGTCGATGACAACTGGCGGGCGTTGATGGCCTTTCAGGTGCAACGCGCCCGCGACTGGTTCGCCCGCAGTGAGGCAGGTGTGCGTTGGCTCGCTGCCGATGCCCGCTGGCCCGTCTGGGCCTCGTTACGGCTGTACCGAGGCATCCTTGATGTGATCGAGCAGCACGGTTATGACGTGTTCAACCGTCGTGCCTTCGTGCCGATGGCGGGCAAGCTGCTGGACCTGCCCAGGTCATTCGTGGTTGCCCAGGTGCGTTGAGCGGCGACACCTGAAGCCATCAAAAAACCCTGTCAGCCCCGCACTTGGGAGCTGACAGGGTCACGGCTGAAGCCTGCGGATTGCCGCAGAGCAGCTGAGTTCAGACGGCTGCGGTCTGGTTGGCCAGTAGAGACTTGAGCTTGGCGAGTTCTCCGGCCCAACGGGGGTCAGGGGCTTCGCTGTCGACGCTGTCGGCATGCACCACTTTGTTGACAGCCTTGCGGGCGACGGCATTGCCGGCAGCGGGACCGCGACGGTCGTTGCCAGGGCCGCCCGAGCGGGCATCGCGGCGCTCGGAGATCTCGATGCGCAGCGCGTTGCCGCCAAACTCTTTGCCATTGAGCTGCTCGATCACAGCCTCGGCCAGTTTGGCGTCGTCGACGTTGGCGAAGCCAAAGCCGCGGCACCGGTCGTTGACGGCCTTGAAACGAACCCCCTCACCCACGTTGGCAAACAGAGCCTCAAGCTCCTTGGCATCGAAGGCGGTCGGCAGGTTGCCGACATAGAGACGAACGCTCATGGGGGAAGGGAAAAGGGAAATGCTGGGGCGGGCTGTCTTGCTTCAACGCCTTTGCGTTTCAAAGTTAATCACGTCACGTGCTGGGTTTGGCTCTGCAACCAGCACCGGGCGGCGTTGAGCACAGCCTCACGCTCGGTTTCGCTGGCGCTGTCGCGGGCCAGTCGCCCAAAGGCCCGCTCCTGGCTCAGGTGGCTCAGCAGCTGGCCCAATAGGGGGCCCGGCGGCAAGCCCAGCCGCTGCTGCAGCACCGCGCCGTCGAGGGGCGGCCTGGGATGGAACAGCGGATCGCCGCCATCGCGCCAGCGCTGCAGCAGCGGCGTTGCAGGGGTGTTGCCCAGCAGCAGCAGGGCCGGCAGGTCATCGCTGAGCTGGCTGTGGAGGGCGAACCGTGGGCTTTCGTCGAGCTGCTCCAGCTCTCGTCCGTCCAACAGCTGCCATTGCTGGCGCAGCTGCTGCACGCGCTTCTGCAGGGCCCGGGCCATCGGCCAGGCAGGTCAGCCGGGCCAGGGGCAGGGCCCAGGCCTGCTCTGCGGCG
>RGUW01000268.1 GCA_010027605.1 Synechococcaceae bacterium WB9_2_112
TGGAGCTTGACGTCGGTGGCGCCAGCCTCGATGACATCGACCACCTCGGCAACCGCCGCGTGCGCTCGGTGGGCGAGCTGCTGCAGAACCAGGTGCGCGTCGGCCTCAACCGACTCGAGCGCATCATCAAGGAGCGCATGACCGTCGGTGAGACCGAAAGCCTCACCCCGGCCCAGCTGGTGAATCCCAAGCCGCTGGTGGCGGCGATCAAGGAGTTCTTCGGCTCCAGCCAGCTGAGCCAGTTCATGGACCAGACCAATCCCCTGGCTGAGCTCACCCACAAGCGCCGCATCAGCGCCCTGGGTCCTGGTGGTCTGACCCGTGAGCGCGCCGGCTTTGCCGTGCGTGACATTCATCCCTCGCACTACGGCCGGATCTGCCCGATCGAGACGCCGGAAGGTCCCAACGCCGGCCTGATCGGTTCGCTGGCGACCCACGCCCGCGTCAACGAGTACGGCTTCATCGAGACCCCTTTCTGGAAGGTCGAAAACGGCATCGTGCTCAAGCAGGGCGATCCGATCTACCTCTCGGCCGACCTCGAAGACGAGTCGCGCGTGGCTCCCGGTGACGTGGCCACCGATGCCGAGGGACGCATCACCGCTGAGTTGGTGCCGGTTCGTTATCGCCAGGACTTCGAGAAGGTTCCTCCTGAGCAGGTCGATTACGTCCAGCTGTCACCGGTCCAGGTCATCTCGGTGGCGACCTCGCTGATTCCCTTCCTGGAGCATGACGATGCCAACCGTGCTCTGATGGGATCCAACATGCAGCGCCAGGCGGTGCCCCTGTTGCGCCCCGAGCGCCCCCTGGTGGGCACCGGCCTGGAGACCCAGGTGGCCCGTGACTCGGGCATGGTGCCGATCACCCGCGTTAATGGCACGGTCACCTTTGTCGATGCCACCGTCATCGTCATCCGTGATGAGCAGGGCAACGAGCACACCCACTTCCTGCAGAAGTACCAGCGCTCCAACCAGGACACCTGCCTCAACCAGCGCCCCATCGTCAAAGAGGGCGATCAGGTGATCGCCGGCCAAGTTCTGGCCAATGGCTCCGCCTGTGAGGGTGGCGAGATCGCCCTGGGGCAGAACATCCTGCTCGCCTACATGCCCTGGGAGGGTTACAACTACGAGGACGCGATCCTGGTGAGTGAGCGTCTGGTGACCGACGATCTCTACACCTCGGTGCACATCGAGAAGTACGAGATCGAAGCCCGCCAGACCAAGCTCGGTCCTGAAGAGATCACCCGCGAGATCCCCAACGTCGCTGAGGAAAGCCTCGGTAACCTCGACGAGATGGGCATCATCCGCATCGGCGCCTACGTCGAGAGCGGCGACATCCTGGTGGGCAAGGTGACCCCCAAGGGAGAATCCGACCAGCCCCCCGAAGAGAAGCTGCTGCGCGCCATCTTCGGCGAAAAGGCCCGCGATGTGCGCGACAACTCGCTGCGGGTGCCCAGCACCGAGCGCGGCCGTGTTGTTGACGTGCGGATCTACACCCGTGAGCAGGGTGATGAACTGCCCCCCGGCGCCAACATGGTGGTACGGGTCTATGTGGCTCAGCGCCGCAAGATCCAGGTCGGCGACAAGATGGCCGGCCGCCACGGCAACAAGGGCATCATCAGCCGCATTCTTCCGCGTGAAGACATGCCCTACCTGCCCGATGGCACTCCCATCGACATCGTGCTCAACCCCCTGGGTGTGCCGAGCCGCATGAATGTGGGTCAGGTGTTCGAGTGTCTGATGGGCTGGGCCTCGGCGCAACTCGGTTGCCGCGTCAAAGTGGTGCCCTTCGACGAGATGCATG
>RGUW01000269.1 GCA_010027605.1 Synechococcaceae bacterium WB9_2_112
CCCCAGTGGGTGCCAGCCCTAAATCCACTCTCCACGCCGCCGCCAGCGTCGGCGCATCAACGCAGGCAGGCAGGCGCACTGGCTCGGCCCTGTATTTCAACACGTCGCGCTCGCCGTTTCGTGTCTTGATCCGACCGGCCCTCTCGAGGTTCCATGCCACCGCGTTGAGAACGTTCCGCAGCGTTCCTGTGGCCAGCTTCCCGGGGGTGACCCCGGCCGCCATGGTGAGCTGGTGTTGATGTGTGGTGGCGTTGTGGTGCAGCCCCAGCACAGCCGGATCGGTAGCGGCAAGCGTTTCACCGGCAGCGAAGCGCTCCAGCAGCTGAGGCACGCCCAGCGCCTGCAGGCCAAGCACCTGCTGGCCGTAGCTGACCCGCAGCCGATCCGGCTCAAACGGTCGGCCCAGCGCATCAAGGGCCGTGATCCGTTGCCGATCGCGCTCCGGCAGTTGCTGGTGGGCCTCTGGCGTCACCAGCAGCCAGCCCAGGCGTAGGCGCTGGCTCAGTCCGTCCCGATCGGCCTCGAGCAGCTCAAGAGTCGGCCGGTCGCTGCCCAGGGCCCAGCGCTTTGCCAGCCGGTGCCGCTCCAGCTGCAGCCGTTCTTCTGGCTCAAGGCGGGTGCGCTTGGCCAGCTCGCTTGCCTCCCCGTCACTGCTCGGCGCCGCGTTCAGCAGAGCCAGATCAGCGGCGAGCCGGGCTGCATCAGCCACAGCAGTTAGCTCGGCCGTGACGGCGGCCACCACCGCACGATCGGGGGCCGGCTCCGGGGCCTGCAGCTCCCAGCCTTCCGCCTCCAACATCCCGGCAATGGTTGCTCTGTAGGCGAAGCGCTGCCGGTTGCGGATGGCGCCGATCTCGGCCCAAGCGTGCAGCCAGGCCCCTTCGTCGTCGCCCGCCTCGAGATGGCCAAACAGCGGACCCGCCACCGCTCGAAGGTGCGCAATCAGCTGGGCCGGCTTCGTCGCGCCACTGCCCACCCGCAGAGCACCACCCGGGCACCGCTCGGCGGTATAGATAAACACAGGCACCTCGGGGTTGCGCACGCGGGCTACGGCTTGCACAACGCGCTCCGGTGTCACGAGGCCCCCGCAGTAGGCGATCACCGCAGCTGGCTTCCATCGCTGGAGGCTGATGCCTGAGTCAATCGAGGGGGTGGAGTAGATCGCATCCCACTGCTTGGCGTATTCGTCGGGGTCGGCGGCAAGGTCTGCCGCGGCCTCCCCGTTCTCGCTGTCGATCACAAGCACCCGCGCCCCGGGCACCCGCTCGCGGTGGGCTTTGGCCAGCGTCTGGGCGCTGTTCCGCATCCCCGCCTTCTGGCTGCTTGTCCAGCACAGGAAGGGCTCGACGCGGTCCACCAAGGCGCTCCACTTGCAGCGAAACGCCTCTGCAGCTTTGTCTGGGCTTTTGAAGCCGGCCGGGATCTGCACGCGGCGCCCCTTCATCGGCTGACTGTCGCTGCCCAACACGAGCACGCGGCGGCCGGTGAGCCTCTCGAGCAGCTCCACCGCAAACAGCGGCATCTGTGCGTTGGCAGCGATCACCTGCACAGCGGAGCGCAGTAGTGCGCTCGTGGTGCGCAGCACCTCTGCCCGGCGCTTGGCCAGTGCGGTCCCGTTGCTCAGCAGCAGGTGCTCGATGGCCCCGTGCCATTCATCGAGCACCAACACGCAATCGCCCCAGCCAGTGCCCCCGATCCGCAGCGGGCTCGAGGGGCAGAAGCTGTCCCAACAGGCCGCCGCACCGACCAGCCGCTGGTCGTCACCGATAGCCGGGCACCACGGCACCCCCTGCCGCTCG
>RGUW01000270.1 GCA_010027605.1 Synechococcaceae bacterium WB9_2_112
GTGTGATGCGGGGTGGATCTCCGATGGGAGCGGTTGTCTTGCTGAGCAGCAGCCTTTTGGAGCAGCAGCCTTTTTGAGCGGCTGGCCCGCCGATCAGAAGCTGAAGCTGGTCTTGATCAGGCCGCCCAGCTGCTGGAAGCTCGTTCCGCCGGGGGTATCGGCTCCCAGGGGCCGGCTCAGATAAAAGAGGGCCGGAGTGAGGGCGATGTTGTCGCTGAGCTGCAGCTTGTACCACCACTCCCAGATCAGGTTGCCGTCGTTGGGTGTGTCTCCGCCGTAGAGGCTGGTGGCGAAGGTGGGCTGACCCACCGCCATGCCGGCGGCATTGCCCTTGAGGAAGGCGTCCTGCCACTGCAGGCCCACATTCCACGACTGGCTGTTGGCGACCAGGCCGTTGCTGTTCACATCGTTGGCGTACTGGGTGTTGTTGATTCCCCAGCCGGCGCTGAGCGAAGGCAGCCAGCCCGACTGGGCCGGTTGCCAGTAGCCGGCCAGGCCGAAGGCGGAGGTGGTGCCGGCAGTGCTGAAGCTGTTGAGGGTGAAGCGGCTGGCGTAGATGATCAGATCGTTGGCGTTCTGCACCGAGGCATAGATCGCAGCCAGGGCCCACTGATCCGTGCTGTAGCCGATCTGCACCGTGGCGGTGCTGCCGGCTCCGGCGGTGGCGATGCCGCCCGCCGCGGGAGTGCCGACATCGCCGTTTGCGGCCACTAGTTGGCACTGATGGCGAACCCATCCTTTCTCCACCACAGGCCGGCACCGGCACCGAGATTGTTGTTGTAGGCCGCGGGTGCACCCGGCAGGGTGAGCACATCCAGCACGGATTCAGAGGGATACACGCTCGGCCAGATCGCCAGCATGTCGTCCTGTTCCACACGGCCCCCGAGGGTGAGGGTGAAGTCGCCGAGGGGAACCTGGTAGAAGAGGCGATCGATGCCGATCACATCTCTCCCATCGCCACCCACCAGGTCTTCCTGGAAGGCGGTTTCCAGGATCGAGAGGTTGCTGGGGCCGCCGCCGCCGAAGCTGTTGCTCGTGGCATCGAAGTTGCCGCCCCGCAGTCGTGTGCGCAGCAGGTCCTTGCCCGACAAGCTCGTGTCGAGGTTAAGCAGAACGTCGTAGTTGAAGGTTGTGGCGCCGAAGGCGGCCTGGGCGGCGCGCACCTGATCGGACGCACTTCCGCTGAAGCTGTTGGCCCCCAGCACAAACGTGGCCAGGCCGCTCAGCTTGGTGGTGGTGGAGAAGCGGGTCGCCTCCAGCACACCCACCCGGGCGTCGAGACCATCGACCCGGCCCTTGAGTACGGCGAGTTCCTTGGCGAACTCCTGCTGCAGGCGCTTGAGTTCATCGGTGATTTCGCTGATGCGATCCAGGCAGGCGTTGAGGGCGGCGGCGGCTTCCCAGCGGCTGAGGGGGCGGCTGCCGAGGAAGCTGCCTCCGGGGTAGCCGGCCACGCAGCCGTAGCGCTCGATCAGGTTGCTGAGCGCCTGATAGGCCCAGTCGGTGGGGCGAATGTCGGAGAACTGGCTGATCGAGGTGACCTGCTCGGCGCCGTTCTCGGCCGCTGCGGCTTCGCTGATGGACGCCAGCGGCAACAGGGTTGTCAGGCCGAGGGCAGCCGGAGCCAGCAGCAGGGTTCGCAACAGGTTCACGGATGTCACGCGAGTGGGAACAACGAGGCGCCAGGCCGAGAGGAGACCACAGCCACCGGAGAGATGATAACGGTTCTCATTCTCGTGGGTGCCGCTGTCGTCTCTGGGCCGCTGTGCC
>RGUW01000028.1 GCA_010027605.1 Synechococcaceae bacterium WB9_2_112
ATCGACCTGAAGGCGCAGGTCACGCAGGGTGACCAGGTAGGCGTCCTTGGCCTTTTCAAAGGAATCACGAGCCGCCGCAATAGCTGGCACCCGCTGGGGGTTGATCAGGGCCCACTGGGCCTGCACGTTGGCGCCGTAGAACCAGCGGTTGGTGGTGGTGAGTCCAGAAGGATTAAAGAGATTGGCGGAGTTTTGGGAGTACTGCTGACCGCCGGTGTACGAGGGCAGCGCGTTGGCGCTGATGTTGAGGGTGGGGTACCAGAGCGCGATCTGGGCCCGCAGGTTGTTCTGGGCCTGATCGACCTGGGCCGCGATGGCCTTGAGGTTGGGATTGTTGACTTCGGCGAGTCGCGGATCTGCACCTGGGTGGGCTTGGTCGGCAGAGCCAGCGAGGCGGGCGCGGCCAGATCTTTGACGTCGGGGAGCAGCTGGGTGGCCGCAGGGGGGAGCACCGAGGGATTCGCCTTGGGACGGTTGCCCTTGACCTGGGGTGCCAGAGGCAGCTGCTCGGCAGGGAGGGTGTCCGAGGCCGAGGAGCCTGTCCCCGACTGCTCTGCCCAGGCTGCGAGGGGGGACGCTGCAGCGCCAATCAGGCAGAGAGCAGCCAGCGATCGCCGCACGAATCCAACTCACCAATACCGGCGCAGCTTACGGAAACTTCGCCGGATTGCGGATACAGGCGGCCACCAGCTCCTCTGCCCCCCCGATCACCTCGACGGGAACAGGCAACCGTTGCTCCAGCTCGGCCAGGGTCAGATCATCGAGAAACACCGGGTCGCCCTGGCGCAGGGTGACCGACGGCAGCAGCAGGCGCTCGCCCAGATCCTGACCCGCCAGACCGGTCAGCAGATCGCTGCCGGTGAGCAGCCCCGTGACCACCTGGTCCTGCCCCCAGTAAGGACTGGGCAGGGCATGGAGACCAAGTTGCACACCGTCGATCCGATTGAGGCGAGCCACCACCGGCGCCAGGGCTTCACCCACCAGACGGCCCACCACCCAGCTGAGCCGTCTGGGCTGCTCAACGCGCGCGGGCAGATCGGCCGTGGCGTGATCAAGCTGCTCCAGAAAGGCGCGGATGCTGCCCACGCCATTTTCCTGCTGGGGCAGATCCTCGTAGGCCGAACGCGGCGGCAGAGGCAGGCCGGCGATCAGATACCACTCGTCGGACAGCCAGGCGAAACGACTGCCCAGCTGCTGCTGAAACCCCTGCTGCAATGGCTCGACCGCGGCGATCACGGCGCGGGCCGCGGCCCGGTCAACGGGCACCAGACCATCGCCCGGTGGACGAAAACGGGTGAGCCCCACGGGCACCACCGCCACCGAGAGCACGGCCGGCCAGTCGCCTCCGGCAAAGCGGGCCAGATCGGTGAGGGTGCGCAGCAGGGCGGAGCCATCGTTGAGACCGGGGCAGACCACCACCTGGGCATGGATCTGCAGGTCGCGCTGGTCAAACCAGGCCAGCTGCTCGAGCAGCAGCCCCGCACGTGGATTGACCAGCAGGCGACTGCGCAGCTCGGGATCGGTCGCATGCACCGACACATACAAGGGAGAAAGCCGCTGGGCCTCGATGCGCTGCCAGTCGGCAGCCGTGAGGTTGGTCAGGGTCAGGTAGGAGCCGTAGAGGAAGCTGAGCCGGTAGTCGTCGTCTTTGAAATAAAGGCTGCGCCGGCGACCGGGAGGCTGTTGATCGATGAAGCAGAAGGGGCACTGGTTGTTGCACTGCTTCAGACCGTCGAACAGGGCCTCGCTGAACCCCAGGCCCAAGCCGTCGTCGGCATCCTTTTCGAGCTCGACCTCATGGCGGCTGCCGTCGGGATCTTCGACTTCAAGCGTCAGCTCCTCTTCGCAGCAGAGCATCTGCAGATCAATCAGATCGCGCGGTCGCCTGCCGTTGATGCTGATCAACCGATCACCGGGCTGAAAGCCCAGCTCCTCTCCGATCGACCCGGGTTCCACCGTGACGACCAGCGCCGGATCTGGCTGGCGCTGAGGTCCCGCCAGATCAGCGGTGGCAAGGGCAGTGGAGGGTTCGTTCCACACAGGCCAGGGCAGCGCCCTGAAGGACGCAGAAAGGGCTCATCCCACTCTGACGCGCCATCAGGCCGCCCGGAACCAGAGCAGGATCGCGGCGCCAAACAGCAGTCGATACACCACGAACACCCAGGTGCCGTGCCGCTGGAGGTAACGCAGCAACCAGGCGATCGCCAACCAGCTCACCACCAGGGCCGCGATCAGGCCCACCAGGAGCGGCAGGGGGCCGCCATTGGCCGGCGCGGCAACGGCATCCTTGAGCTCGGCCAACCCGGCAAGGGTGATGGCCGGCAGACCCAGCAAAAACGAAAAGCGTGCGGCGGCGGGGCGCTGCCAGCCGTCGAACAGGGCGGCGGTCAGGGTGCTGCCCGAGCGCGACACCCCCGGAACCAGGGCGAGGGCCTGGGCCAGGCCCACCAGCAGACCGTCGCGGGCTGTCACCTGGTCGATGTCCAGCCGGCGCCGCCCCACCAGTTCGGCCAGGGCCAGCAGCAGGGCCATCACGACCGAGACGATGGCGATGCTGGTCATGCTGCGCAGCGGTGAGGTGTCGTAGTCAGGCAGCCAGCGCTTGATTGCCAGGCCCGCCAACACGATCGGAACCGTGCCGATCGCCATGGCAACGCCAAGACGGGCCGAGGGATCAGACCACTGGCCATGGCGCACGGCCCGAGCGATGCCCCGCCCCACCTGCTGCAGGTCGTCCCAGAAGTAGGCAAACACCGCCACGATGCTGCCCAGCTGGATCACGGCGGTGAAGGAGACGCCGGGATCGCCCCAACCGAGCAGCACCGGCACCACCTTGAGATGGGCCGAACTGCTGATCGGCAGAAACTCGGTCAACCCCTGGACGACTCCGAGCACCAGGGCATGCCAGCAGGACTCGAGCAAGCCCGGAACAGTCGTGGACTCAACCAGAGAGGTCGCAGCGAGAGAAGTCACAGCCAGATCCATGGCGCAGCGGCAAGTGCAGTGGCGCCCGTGGCGCCCTGGCAAACCCTATGGCGGCAGAGCGCTTAAGGTTGCGCAACGTTTTCTCAGACTTGGTGATCGGCGCCTCGCCCAGCCTGCTAGCAGCCCCGAAGGGGCTGGCTCTGCCCAACCGGCTGAGCCTGAGCCTGCCGGTGTTTGTGCAGGCCCCGCTTGTCCATGGGCATCCGCTCGTGGCAACCCTGCTGACCGTGCCCCTGCTGAGTGCCGGGATTCTGCTGGGGCTCAGCCCCTCGGCGCAGCGTTCCAGAACCGGCGCCCTGCTGGTGGGCTTTGCGGGCAGCTGGCTGTGCGGCAGCCTCTTCTGGGGCTGGTGCCGGCTTCACCCGCTCTGGCACCTGCCGATCGAAGCCCTGGCCCTGCCCCTGGCCCTGGGGGGTCTGCGCAGCCGCTGGCAACTGGCCGGCGGCTTCTACCTCGCTTCGCTGCTGGGCACCGCCGCCACCGATGCCGCCATGGCCCTCACCGGGCTGATGCCCCTGTGGCCCGCCGCCCTCGCCGCCGAGGCAAGTGAGGCAGGCGTGCTGCTGCAGGAAGCCGCCCTGCGCCTGCTCAACCCGGCCAATGCCCTGCTGGTCGCAGCCTTTGCCGCGGCCCTGCTGAGCCTGAGCCTGTGGCTGTGGCAGCGGGGGCCCACCGCCCGACTCGCTGCGGCCACCGTGCTCACAACCCTTCTGGTCGACGCCCTGTTTGTGGGGCTGGTCGTGATGGCGCCACGCTGGAGCGGGCTGATCTGAAGATCTGCAAAAGCCGGCCGGCCAGCTGAGGTTGCGGGAGAGGGATGTCTGTAACGTTGCCTCACGCCTCTTGGAATGTCGCGATGAAACGGCTGGCTGCCTGGCTCATGGGTGGACTCGTTCTGTTCTCTCTGCTGTGTGTGCTGGTGCTGCCGCAGGCTGCCTTCGCTACCGAGCGCCGCAACATCGCCGACGACAAGATCGCCGAGCGTGCCGGCAAGATCGATCTGAACAACTGCTCGGTCCGCCGCTTCCAGGATTTCCCTGGCATGTATCCGACCCTGGCCGGCAAGATCGTGCTCGGCGGCCCCTACAGCAGTGTCGACGATGTGTTCAAGCTCGACCTGACCGATCGCCAGAAGGAGCTGTTTGAGAAATACAAGTCCAATTTCACTGTCACCCCGCCCGAAGTGGCCCTCAATGAGGGATTTGACCGTATCAATGACGGGCAATACCGCTGAGCCCTAAGCTCTGCGCCACGTCGCCGGCCGCCGGATCTGATCGGCGGCCGTTGTGATGGCATCTGAGCGCGAACCGATCTCTGGCACCTCCTGGGATGTGGTCGTCGTCGGCTGCGGTGCTGCAGGGCTGATGACAGCCCTTGAGTTGCCCCAGGCGCTGCGGGTGTTGCTCATCAGCAAGGACGGTTCACCCCGCTCGGCCAGCCGCTGGGCCCAGGGTGGCATTGCCGCGGTCACCAGACCCGAGGACAGCTTCAGCTCCCATGCCGACGACACCCTGCGTGCCGGAGCCGGCCTCTGTGATGCCACGGCGGTCGAGGTGCTCGTGCAAGAAGCCCCGGACTGCGTCGCCCGCCTGGTGGATCTGGGGATGGGCTTTGACCATCACGGCGGCGAGCTGAGCACAACCCTGGAAGCGGCCCATAGCCACCGGCGCGTGCTCCACGCCCAGGACCGCACCGGTGGAGCCCTGGTCGACGTCCTGGAACGGCAGGTTCTGGCCCGGCCGAATGTGATCCAACGCAAGGGCGTCATGGCCCTGCAGCTGTGGATGGATCAGGGCCGTTGCCGCGGCCTGCAGGTCCTTGATGGCGACCAGGTCGGCTGGCTCAGCAGCCAGGCGGTAGTCCTGGCCAGCGGTGGCGGCGGGCATCTGTTTGCCCACACCACCAAAATTCGTGCAGTTTCACCCCACCGCCCTGATGCTGCCGGGGGCACCGCACTTTCTGATCTCAGAAGCGGTGCGTGGCGAGGGTGCGCGCCTGCACGATGCCACCGGCCACAGTCCGGTGGCCGGGCTGGCCGGCGGCGATCTGGCCCCCCGCGACCAGGTGAGTCGCGCCCTGGCACGAACCATGGCCGCACAGGGAGTCGATCACGTCTGGCTCGACCTGCGACCGGTGGGTGAGCAGCGGCTCCAGTCGCAATTCCCCACGATCGTGGGGCGCTGCCGGGAGCTGGGGCTGGAGCCGCTCACCGGCTCGATCCCGGTTGCGCCGGCCGCCCACTACTGGATGGGCGGCATCGGCACCGACCTCCATGCAGCGACCTCCGTGGCTGGGCTCTACGCCGTCGGCGAAGTGGCCAGCACGGGGGTGCATGGGGCCAACCGGCTGGCCAGCAACTCCTTGATGGAGTGCCTGGTGTTTGCCCGACGTCTGGCCCAGCATCTGGCCCGGAGCCTGACCGGCGGTGCCATGGCGACGACAGCGCCGCGCCTGGCCACTGGCCACTTGACTGCAGCCGGCAGGGCCGCCGAGCACCCGTTGCTGCAAGCCCTGCAGCAGGGACTGCGCCAACTGTGCTGGAACGCCGCTGGCGTGGAGCGGCGTGGTGACCTGATGATCAAGGCCCTGGCACAGCTGAGGCAACAGCGGCAAGACCTCGAGCACTGGCCCCAGCTACGGCAGCTGAGTCAGCTGGAGCCGGGCACAGGCCTGGCCGTGGAGCGCGACGCCAACGCTGGATTGCGGGCCCAGGTCGATCTGCAGCACCGTCTGGTTCTGGCCGAACTGCTGATCGAGGCCGCCCTGTTCCGGTGTGAAAGCCGGGGCGGTCACCACCGCACCGATGCACCGGCCAGTCAACCCTTCTGGCAGCGGCACACCCTCCAGCAGATCGGCCGCGCGATCGCAACCGGAGCGGTCACCTGAGCTGGAAGATCGGTTTGCGGATGATCGGTTTGCGGATGATCCACATGTGCGTGATCAGTTCAAAGCTGCACCCGTGGCCGGGGTCACCAGCTGGTTGAACCCGACCAGATTGGCCAGCTTCTGCAGAGGCTTGACGCCCGAATCAAGCGTCCCGTTGATCTCCCAGGTGGGATAGCCGTCAATCTTCTTGGTCTGGCAAAGCTCAGCCTGGCTGTTCTGACCATCGGGAGCGCACTCGACCACCTTGAGGCGCGCCGTGGCCTCCTTGCCGAACAGCTCTTTCTGTTCGTGGCAATGGGGGCACCAGTAAGCCGTGTACATCACCGCACCACTGGCGGTGAGCTTGTCGGCCAGGGCCAGGGTCGAGGGGGTGCTGACGCTGGTGACCGGGATCGGCGCACCCTTGGCTGTGAGCACAGCCGGCCGGTTGACGGCTGCAGCCCATCCCAGGCCCAGCACGGCCACCACCAGAGCCACCAGGATTCCTCTGAACACAACCTGGCCGCGGTCGGGCCAATCGCCCTGCATCAGGCTCAGGACCAGGAGCGAAAGGCTCAGCAGGGCCGACAGGATGCAGAACGGGCAGCAGTCGCGGATCGCGAAGGCCATCACCCCGACCAACACCAGGCTGAACACCGCCATGGCAGTGCTCAGCACAAAGGCACCCCATCGGCTGGGGGCGAGCACGGCTGGGGTCTGGGCCACAAGCGGCACCACCGCCAGCACCAGCATCGCCGTGTAGGCCAGCAGCCCAAACAACGACAAGGGCTGACCGAACAGGCTGCCCCAGGCACTCGAGAGCACCTTGTCGCAGCCGTTGCAGCCGAAGAAGCCATGGCTGCTGCAGCTGAGCGCACCGACCACACCCCACTTGTTGAGGGTGATCGAGCCGGTGTCAATAACGCCGATGGTGGCCAGCACGGCCATCACCACCCGCACCCAGCGATGGCCGCTCTCGGGCCGGCGGCGCTGGGTGCTGAGGCGCTCGCTGAGGCGACTGGAGGTCACGCGGATGGCATCGGCAGAGGCCTGATTCTCGCAGTAGCCGTCCCATAGGGTGGAACCGGCTCCTGCCGACGGCCCACCTGCCCATGACCAAGCCAACCGTGGCCTTTGCCCACCTGGGCTGCGAGAAGAACCGGGTGGACACCGAGCACATGCTGGGCCTGCTGGCCCAGGCGGGCTACGGCGTCAGCGCTGATGAGAGCGACGCCGCCGTGGTGGTGGTGAACACCTGCAGCTTCATTCAGGACGCCCGCGAAGAATCGGTGCGCACCCTGGTGGAACTGGCCGAACAGGGCAAGGAGCTGATCATCGCCGGCTGCCTGGCCCAGCATTTCCAGGAGGAACTGCTCGACAGCCTGCCGGAGGCCAAGGCGATCGTCGGCACCGGCGACTACCAGCACATCGTCAGCGTGCTGGAGCGGGTCGAAGCCGGCGAGCGCGTCAACCAGGTGAGCGCCAACCCCACCTTCGTGGGCGACGAACACCTGCCCCGCTATCGCACCACCAGTGAGGCGATCGCCTATCTCAAGGTGGCGGAAGGCTGCGACTACCGCTGCGCCTTCTGCATCATTCCGAAATTGAGAGGCGACCAGCGCTCCCGATCGATCGAGAGCATCGTGGCCGAAGCGCGACAGCTCGCGGCCCAGGGGGTCAAGGAACTGGTGCTGATCAGCCAGATCACGACCAACTATGGCCTCGACCTCGTCGGCAAGCCCCAGCTGGCCGAGCTGCTGCGGGCCCTGGGCGAGGTGGAGATCCCCTGGATCCGGGTGCACTACGCCTACCCGACCGGCCTGACACCCGAGGTGCTGGCGGCCTACCGGGAGGTCCCCAACGTGCTCCCCTACCTGGATCTGCCCCTTCAGCACAGCCATCCCGAGGTGCTGCGGGCGATGAACCGTCCCTGGCAGGCCGACGTCACCAGTGGGGTGCTGGCGCGCATCCGCGAGCAGTTGCCCGAGGCGGTGCTGCGCACCACCTTCATCGTCGGATTCCCTGGGGAAACCGAGGAACACTTCGAGCACCTGCTCGCGTTTGTGGCCGAACAACGCTTCGATCACGTGGGGGTGTTCACCTTCTCGCCGGAGGACGGCACACCGGCCGCCGCGCTGCCCAACCAGGTGCCACCGGAGGTGGCGGCAGAACGCAAGGACCGGCTGATGGCCCTGCAGCAGCCCATTGCCGCGGCCCGCAACGCCAGCTGGGTGGGCCGCATCGTCGATGTGCTGATCGAGCAGGAGAACCCGAGCACCGGCGCGATGCTGGGCCGCTGCGCCCGCTTTGCCCCCGAGGTCGATGGCGAGGTGCGGGTGCTGCCCGGTCCCGGGGGCCTCTGCGCCGCTCCGGGCACCATGGTGCCGGTGCGGATCACCGCGGCCGACACCTACGACCTGATCGGTGAGGTGGTCGGCGCCGGGGCCATGGTAAGCGATGCGGTCGCTGCAAGGCGGGTCGGCCCTTGATCCATCCGTGGCTGAGGCGCCATCAGCGCACCACCTTTCTGGTGGCCTCGGGGCTGAGCACGGCGGGATCGTTTGCCGGCATCACCGCCAAGGGCTGGATTCTCATCCACGGCAGCGACAATCCACTGGTGCTGGCCCTGCACTTCGGTGCCCTGGCGCTGCCTTCACTGGCGGTGAGCGGCCCTGCCGGAGTGCTCACCGATCGGCTGGGCAGCGAAGCCATGTTGATCAAGGCCCAGTGGGGCCTGTTTGGCGCCGCCGTGCTGGGGGCGGTGGCGATCCCGCTGACCGCAGGGCAGCTGCAGGTGGGCCTGCTGTTGCTGAGCACCCTGTTGATCGGCATCGCCAGCACCTTTGAGCTCACCGCCCGCAGCAAGTACTGCGCCCTGCTGGTCGATGAACCCGCGCAGCTGGCCCCGTATCTGGCCAGCTTCTCGGTGGTGTTCAACGTGGGCAAGCTGGTCGGTCCTCCCCTGGGGGGCTGGCTGCTCGCCCTGAGCGGCCCCACCACTGCCCTGGCCCTCGATGCGGCCAGCTACCTGCTGCCGATCGCCACCATCGTGTGGCTGCTGCTGCCCAACCGCGGCGCCGAGCAGACCAGCCTCAACGACGGCAAGCCCCGCAGCGAAGCCAACCTGCGCGCCGCCTGGGACGGATGCGGAGCCGTGCTGCGCCATGTGCTGCGCTTCACCGCCCTGGCCTGTCTGGCGGTCTTCTTCCATCCGGGGCTGGCACCTCTGATGGCCCGGCAGGTGCTCGATGGCAGTCCCCAGGCCCTCGGCACCTTCACCGCCGTACTGGCCGCCGGCAGCATCTGCGGCGGCCTGGTGCTGCAACGCAACAGTCGCTGGCTGAGCAGCAGACCCGGACTGCTGCTGGGCGGCTGCACGCTGATCACCGGTGTGGCCCAGGTGGGCCTCGGCACCACCCGCGGGGCCGCCGCCGGCCTGGTGATGACGTTCGTCATCGGTGCTGGGACCGCCAGCCTGCTGGCGGGGGCCAACCTGATCACCCAGGTCGGCGCACCGCAACGCCTTCGCGGACGCATGGCTGGCCTCAGTCAGATCGCCTTTCTGGGAGGTGGCGGACTCAGCGGGCTGCTGGCCGCCGTGGTCACGTTGACCTGGGGCCTGGGCGCCTGCCTGGCCCTGCTGGGCAGCGTGGGGATCGCCCTGGGGTCCCTGGAGCTCCTGCGCCGCGGGAGCATGCGCCTGAGCGAACCGAGAGCTGTGGCCTGAAGGCTTGCAGTCAGCTCTGACGCTTCAGCCGTTCAGATCAGCTTGAGGCCGCGCAGCACAACGGTGGCCATGAGCGCGGTGGCCAGTCCACCACCCACCAGTGCCAGATAGATCGCGACGCCCATGGCAGATCCAAATGATGTGAGGGCCATTACAGCAGAGCCGCGGCCCGACAGGGCCCTGCTGGGATCACCTAGGGTCGATTGCAGGCCGATCGCGGTTCAATGCTGCAGCGTTCTGCACAGGTCCCTGCGTTCAGCTTTCTCGTGGTCCTCTAGCTGTTTCAACACCGGTCCAAACCGTTTTTCGCTCCATTTCCCCCAGCTGACGCGCAAGCGCTCTGGCCCGCCGCCCACCTGAAGCTCGCCTCATGCGCACGCTGTTCATCTATCCGGAGTTCCCGAAAACCTTCTGGAGCTACGAGAAGATCCTGGAGCTGGTGAACCGCAAAGTGCTGCTGCCGCCCCTGGGGCTGGTGACCGTGGCCGCTCTGTTGCCCCAGCACTGGGAGATGAAGCTGGTGGATCGCAACGTGCGCGAGGTCACCTCTGCCGAGTGGGACTGGGCGGAGCTGGTGGTGATTTCGGGAATGATCGTGCAGAAGGCCGACATGGCCGTACAGATCGCCCGCGCCAAGGAACGGGGGCTGCCCGTGGCCGTGGGGGGGCCGTTCGCCAGTTCCACTCCCGATGCCCCCGAGCTCGAGCTCGCCGACTTCAAGGTGCTCGACGAGGGTGAGATCACGCTGCCCCTGTTCATCGAGGCGATCGAGCGGGGCGAACGGGGCGGTCGCTTCAGCGCTGAAGGCGAGAAACCCGATGTGACGGCCACGCCGGTGCCGCGCTTCGACCTGCTGCAGCTCGATGCCTATGACTCGATGAGCGTCCAGTTCTCGCGCGGCTGCCCGTTTCAGTGCGAGTTCTGCGACATCATCGTGCTGTACGGCCGCAAACCGCGCACCAAGACCCCCGAGCAACTGATCGCCGAACTGCAGCGGCTCTACGACCTTGGCTGGCGGCGTTCAATCTTTCTGGTCGACGACAACTTCATCGGCAACAAGCGCAACGCCAAGCTGCTGCTGCCGGCCCTCAAGGCCTGGCAGATCAAACACGGTTACCCGTTCAGCTTTGCCACCGAGGCCTCGGTGGACCTGGCGAGCGATGACGAACTGATGGAGATGATGGCTGAATGCCGTTTTGAAGCGGTCTTCCTGGGCATCGAAACCCCGGATGCAGCCAGCCTCGAAACGGCCAAGAAACTGCAGAACACGCGCAGCTCGCTCGAGGAGGCGGTTGATCACATCGGCAGCTACGGCATCCGGGTGATGGCCGGGTTCATCATCGGCTTCGACGGCGAGAAGAGTGGTGCCGGCGATCGGATCGTCGAATTCGTGAGTCGCACCGGGATCCCCGCGGCCATGATGGGCATGTTGCAGGCCCTGCCCAACACCGGTCTTTGGCACCGCCTCGAGAAAGAAGGCCGACTGATCCAGGACAAGGACGCCGCCAAGGGGGTCAACCAGACCAACCTTCTCAACTTTGTGCCAACGAGGCCGATTCGTGAGATCGCCAACGAATACGTGGACGCGTTCTGTCGGCTTTACGAGCCCCACGCTTACATCGATCGCGTCACGCACTACTACCTGAAGTCGGGGCAGCCCCGCTGGCAGCAGTACGTTCCTGCCTCCTTCAACAAAGTCTCACTACCGTCGTGGACCGACGTGCGAGCGCTGTTGATCGTGATCTGGCGTCAGGGCATCAAACGCGACACCCGCTGGCGCTTCTGGCGCTCCCTGCTCAAAGTGGCGCGCCGCAACCCCGGGGTGCTCGAGCAGTTTCTCGTGGTGCTCGCCCATAACGAGCACTTCCTCGAGTACCGCGCGGTGGTCACCCAGGAGATCAGTGAGCAGCTGGCTGCGCTGCCCCCCGAGGAGCCCACGGCCCCAGTGCGTCAGCTCCAGCCGGTCTGAGTCCGTTCCTGCTCAGTCCTGGGTGTAGGCGGCGCCGCTGAGCAGGCAGTGCTCGGCGCGCTGCAGCTCGCGGCCCAGATACAGGGCATGGTCGAGCCGGCTGAGCGGATGGGGCCCCTCCCCTTCGGTGAGCTGGATGCCCAGCTCCTTGGCGCTGCGCGCCCGCCAGACGGTGAGCGGCTGGCGCGGCCCTGCCCCGCGGCAGCTGAGCACGGCACCGGTCTCGGGATCCGTGGCCAGCCCCCGGTCGTCGATGCCGTTGCCGTAGTGCTCAACCACCAGCTGGGCGGCCCCGTGATCGACCTTGATCAGGAAATAGCCATCTGGATCCAGGGCGATGAACCGCTGCGACAACCTGGCATCCAGCTCAGCGAGCTGACGTTGCTGCTCAGGACTCAAGGGCTGGGGCATGGGGTGGATCGTAAGCAGCCGTGAACGGCAGCTCGGCATTGATCGCCTCGACCTGCGCCAGCATCTGCTCGTTGGCGCCGGAAAGCCACTGCTGCAGGATCGCGGCGAAACGCCCGTCGCTCCAGCGATGCAGGCTGATGCGGGGCTCGGCCACAAAACCGCGGCGGCGTTTGTGACTGCCTCCGGCGCCGGGATCAAACCGGCTGATGCCCTGGTCGATGGCCCACGCGATCGGGGCGTAATAACAGACCTCGAAATGGAGGTTCTCGAGCTCCACGGCACTGCCCCAGTAGCGCCCCCACAACTGGTCGGTACCGCGCACACACAGCGACATCGCCAGGGGATCGGCAGCAGGGTCAGAGCCCCTCGGATGGGCCGCAAACAGCACCAGGTGCTCACGCAGGTCGCGGGCTGCCGCGCTGAAGAACGCCTCGGTGAGGTACTTGCTGCCCCAGGGGCCCCAACGGGCACAATGCATGGAATAGAAGTCGTGCATGCGCGCAACCAGGGCCGGCGGAATCGCCGCACCGGCCAGTGGCGTGACCGCCAGCCCTGCCGCCTCAACAGCGCGCCGCTCACGCTTGATGTTGCGACGCTGATTGGCGTTGAAGCTGGCCAGGTAGTCGTCAAACCCTGCAAACCCCGGGTTGGTCCAGGTGCTCTGCTGGTTCAACCAGCGCGCACAGCCCGCGGCTTCGGCCAGGGGGGCCCAGGAGGGGTCGACATAGAGAAAATTGACGCTGAGGATGCCGTGTTCCCGGCAGAAGCCATCGATCAGCTCAAGCATCCATGTGGTGAGCTGGGCGGGGTCTTCGGCCGGATCGATCCAGAAGCGGTAGCCCATCACAGGGCTCACCGGGCTCATACCCACCAATTTGGGGTAATAACGCAGGCCCAGCCGTGCGGCGAGCTCGGCGAAGCTCTGGTCAAAGACGAACTCGCCATAGCTGTGACCCTTCAGATACAGCGAGGCCACGGCCACCAGCTGATCGCCGCGCCAGAGGCCCAGCGGACAGCTCTGCCAGCCCTGCTCGGGCACGATGCTGCCGCTGCTCTCCAGATGCTGCAGCCAGCGCCAGCGGTAGAACGGCAACGGCCCAGGGCTGCCGCAGGCGGCGGTCAGCAGCCGGTCCCACTGGGCTTCGGGCAGATCGGCGATACCCCGGTGCCAACGGGCCTGCAATGCAGCCATGAACAGGCCGGCAGCAATGGTGCCGGGCCAAACTAACCAGAGCTTCAGCCCCGATGGTCCGTTGGTCTGCTTGGCCGCTGCTGGCCCTGACAACACTGATTCAGGCTGTACTGATTCAGGCTGTGCTGATGCCAGGGGCCCAGGCCTCGCTGCTGCGGCCATTGCTGGAGCTGATGCGGCCCCAGCTGGAAGCGCGCCTGAGCCAGGCCTGCGTGCGTCAACTGGCGGGCAGCAACGATGGAGACCTGGCGGCACGGCTGCAGGCGCCCTGCCAGACGATCGCCGCTCCCATCAGCCGTTGCCTGGTCGATGAAACCGATCGTTCCGGCAGGAGCCTGGGTGTGGTCAGCGAACTGCTGTCCGGCCGGTTCGGCGACGACAGCGAGCAGGTCGTCAAGCGCTGCCTGGCGCGGCAACTGGGCCTCGACGCCGGCAGCCTTGATCCGCTGCCCCTGCGGGAGCTGTTGCAGCGCTACAGCGCAGCGCGGCCGTAGCGCAGCAGCACCTCGCCATCACCGAGGTGCTGCTGGTGCTCAAGCTGCCAGCCGACCTGGCCCAGGGGCAGGCGGGTCTCGGAGGGCACCCAGCTGTGTGCGCCGGCCAACAGCCTTGGACAGAGGGTGAGCTGCATGGTGTCAATGCAGTCGGCCTGCAGCAGACCGGCGGCCAGCTGGGCACCGCCCAGCACCACCAGGCGCCGCAGGCCGTGCCCCCCCAGGCCGGCCAGGGCCTGCTCCCAGTCGTGCCATGGCAGGCACCGGCTGAATCCGGGCGCGCCTGCAGAGCCGGGCTGGGGCTGCAACAGCCAGCGCTCGAGGGGTTGGGCAAAGAACGGCAGCTCAGGCGGCAGCTGGCCGCTGCGGCTGGCCACGATCGCCACCGGTTGGGCCGCGCGGCCCTGGCTGTGGCGCTGTTGCAACAGGTCGGGGGCCCTGATCAGACAGGTGTTGCCGTGCAGGCGCAGGGTCTGGGCCCCGATCAGACAGCCATCGGCCCAGGCCAGGGCCTCCTCCAGCACCCGCCGATCACCCTTGCCCCCCAGCTGGGCTGGCCCACCGGCCGCCGGGGCCAGGCGGCCATCGAGGCTGATCGCCAAGACCAACCGGGTCCGGGGTCTCAAACGACGGCCCTCAGGAGACCAGGGCAGCCTCCAGAGCCTGCGGCACGAGCCCCAGCTGAGGGGTCTCGGCAAAGACTTCGGCGGCGTTGTTGGGGCTCTCCTGGAGTCGCACTTTGTGCAGCCGTGCACCGGTGGCGGCGATCGGGGCGCTGAGGATGTCGGCGATGTGCAGGGCGATGTTCTCGGCCGTGGGCACACAGCCGGCGAAGTGGGCCACGTCCTTGTTGAGGAAGGTGTGGTCGAACGGCTCGACCACCAGATCCTCGACCAGCTGTTGCAGGGCGGCCAGGTCGCAGACCATGCCGGTGCGCGGCTCGATCTGGCCCCGCACGGTCACATCCAGCAGGTAGTTATGGCCGTGGCCATGGGGCCTGGCGCACTTGCCGTAGATGGCTTCGTTCTCGGCCTGGGAGAGTTCTTCGCGGGCCAGGCGGTGGGCTGCGGCGAAGTGGGTGCGGATTGAGACGAAGGCTTCCATGGTGTCGCCGAGCACATCGGCCCAGAGGGTTTCAGATTCGTAGAGACGGATGCCCACAACGGGCAAATGGGGCATCAGGCGGGTCCGGATCACCCGCGCCAGGGCCTCGGTGGTGGGCAGACAGCCCCCGGGGAGGCTGAGGTCAAACTCGGGCCAGACACCATTGAGGCAGCGAAAGTCGAGTTGGGCGGTGACCTCGGCCTTGATGGCGTGCTTGACCTCCGAGAGGTTGAGCACCATGCCATTGGCGTCGAGGGGCCCGGCCATCGCCACGATCAGCTCGTAGTTGTGACCATGGCCCGGGGCCTGGCTGCAGGGCCCGAAGCGGGCCCGGTTGTCATCCTCCGAGAGCTCGGGCAGCCAGTACAGATGGCTGGCGCTGAAACAGGCCCGGCGGGTGATCAGGCAGGGCCGGCCGCGGCCGTGGGGGGCTCCTTGGGCCGTCATCGCCGTCCTTGAAGAACGGCCATCCTAGAAAGTGCGCTGATCCCCTGCTGCTCAAGCCCGGTGACCGCAGAGCCGATCGACGCCGCTATCGACGCCGCTTCTGAAACTTCAGCGCTGCGCCACCGCCTCGAAGGGCTCAATCTTTATCTGGTTGGCATGATGGGCGCCGGCAAGAGCGCCGTGGGACGGCCTCTGGCCGAAGCGCTGGGCTACCGCTTCGTCGATGCCGACAGCGCCATCGAAGCGGTGGCCGGTCGGCCGATCCCGCAGATCTTTGCCGAGCAGGGTGAAGCGGGCTTTCGCGAGCTCGAAACCGCAGTGGTGGGCCAGATCGCCACATGGCACTCCCTGGTGGTGGCCACCGGTGGCGGTGTGGTGTCGCGTCCCGAGAACTGGGGCCACATGCGCCAGGGGGTGGTGATCTGGCTCGATGCGCCGAGCGAGCTGCTGCTGGCTCGGCTCAGCGCCGACCCGACCCCGCGGCCACTGCTGCAGAGCGACGACCCGGAAGCCCGGCTCCAGGCATTGCTGGAGCAACGACGGCCGCTTTACCGACAGGCCGACCTGCAGATCTGCCAGAGCGGCGAACCACCAGCCGCCGTGGCCGAGCTGGTGCTGCAGGCCCTGCCGGGAATTCTCAAGAGCCGCGACGCCCCCCCTGAAGGCGGCGTGGTGCTGCACGACAGCGACGGCCAGGCGCTGCAGTCATTCAATTGAGCCAGGCCCAGCTCAGGCCCCGGGAGGCTCCAGCCGCACCGCAAACCACTGCACCACCCGACCGGACTCGAGCTCCAGCTCACAGGCGGTTTCGAGCAGGCGCCGGGCCCGGTCGTGGACATCGACCAGATGACGCAGATCGGCCGGCGGCTCAGCCAGGGTGTCGAGCCTGGCGGCCAGCCAGAGCAGGGTCTCGGCGGCGCTGAGGATGCGCTCGGCCCCACCGGGCTCCAGCACCACGTAATGATCGAGCTCGCGCAGCAGCGGATCAGACATGACGTTGGCCCTGGTGGGATCCATGTTGGCCCTGCTGCTGACCGTGCTGCCGGGCCGCGCCGCGAGCTGGCCCGACTGGCGACTGCCGGCCCCGCTGCAGCCGAGCGGTCAGGCCGATCTGATCTATCCCAACTGGTTTGCCGGCGCCTGGATCGTGAGCAGCGACGACGGCACCTACCCGGTGCGGTTTGTGTCGCGTGCCGATGGCAGCGTCGTGGGCGAACGGGCCTTCAACGCCGCCTCGGTGGGCGGGGCCGTGCTGGGTGACACCCTGCTGCGGGTCGAGAACGACCCGGCCAACCCCAATCGCCAACTGGCCGCACTCAAGAACGATCTGCTGCTCGAGTCGACCGTGGTGGCGCGGCGCAGCGAAGGCCTGGCCAGCGGCGACAACGCCGAATTCTTTGCCGATGAACTGGCGCTGCAGGTGCTCCATCAACCCGGGGGACCTCCCCGGATCAGCCGCATCGAAACCCTCAGCCGCTACCGCCTGCTGGCCGATGGCAGCATCGGGGGCGAGCAATGGCAGGCCACCTATGCCTCCCCCGCCGCAGGGCTGGCGGCCGTGCCCCAGCGCAGCGCCCATTGGCAGCTGAAGCTCACACCAGACGCTCAACCAGGCGATCACGCCAGCTGAACAACGGCTCAAGCAGCGGGTTGTCACCCAGACCCGGCACCACCAGGCCCTGGGGCCGCAGCCACGACAACTGGGCCGCCACCGCCAGATCAGCCAGGCTCAGGGCCTGACCCACCAGAAAGGGCTGCTGGCTCACCAGAACCTGCAGCTGCTCCAGGCTGCGCTGCAACTGGAGCCGTTCACCGCTGCCCAGCAGCGATTCGCCCAGGGCCTCGGCAAGGCCGCCGAGGCCGGCAGGCACGGCGGCCACCAGCTGCTTCAGCGGACCGGGCGTGGCAGCCGGCAACAGCGTCGCCCGCAACGCAGGATCACCGGCCGCTGCCTGCACCAGGGCCAACCGCACGCCGGAGGCCAGAGCGGTGTCGGCCCAGTCTTCGAGCAGCAGCACCCGGGCGCGCAGTTCAGGGTCGGCCGGCAACAAGGGAGGCTGTGGATGTTCGCGCTCCAGGTGCAGGGCGATCGCGGTGGAATCGGCGACCACGGTCTCGCCATCAACGAGCACGGGCACCTGGCGCTGTCCCGAAAGCTTGAACAGGTTGACCTGGCCAACCCCGGGCGTCACTTCGACGATCTCGTGCTCGAGTCCCTTGAAGGCCAGCACCAGACGGACCTTCTCGCAGAAGGGGGACTGGCGAAACTGATGCAGCTGCATGCCAACAGGACCTCAAGGGCGGCAGAGTAGCGAGCGAAACCGGGCGGCGATGAAGGACTTCTTTCTGAACGTGACGCGCTACCCGCGTTATCTGGTCGCCTTTGGTCTGGGGGTGGCCAATTCGGTGTTTGAGCCGTTGGCGGCGCGGGCCAGCAATCCGGTGACCGCGATTGCCCTGATCGGTGCCGGGGTCAGCGGCCTGATCAGCCTGTCCCTGGTGCTTCATGCCATGGTGAGCACAGCACCGTTGACATAGCCATGGCACAGGGCCGACGGGTCGAACGGGTGGCGGCCCTGATCCGCCGAGAGGTCAGTGAGCTGCTGCTCAGCGGCATCAAGGACGAGCGCGTCAACCAGGGCATGGTGAGCATCACCCATGTCGATGTGGCCGGCGATCTGCAGCACTGCAAGATCTTCGTGAGCGTTTACGGCAGTGGCGACGCCCCGCAGCAGGCTCTGGCCGGACTTCGCTCGGCGGCCCCGTTTGTCAAAGGCGAACTGAGCCGTCGCCTCAAGATGCGCCGCACCCCTGAAGTGGTGTTCGTGCTGGATCGCGGCCTCGAACAGGGCACCACGGTGCTGAGCCTGCTCAACAAGCTCGAAGCCGAGCGTGAGCACAAGGGCGAACCGGGCGAAGGCGGTCTCGCCTTCAGTGACTGACGGTTTTGTGGCTGACGGTTTCGTGACTGACGGGATCGTGACATCCCCTGCCAGCGGCAACGATGGGCTCGCATCCCTGATCGCCTCGCTGCTGGTGATCCGCGCCAGCGGCCACCTGCTCGATGGCCAGCGGCGCTACCCCCAGTGGGAGCTGGCCAATGCCGAGCTCGAATCACTGCTGCGGCTGGGGGTGGGCGGGGTGATCCTGCTGGGGGGAAGCGCTGCCGAGCTCAGCCTGCGTTGCCGGCAGCTGCAGGACTGGGCGAGCGGGCCCTTGTTGCTCTGCGCCGACGTCGAAGAGGGCGTCGGTCAGCGCTTTGAAGGGGCCAGCTGGCTGCCACCACCGTTGAGCCTGGGCCAGCTGCATGCCCGCAATCCCGATGGGGCCGTGGCCCTGGCCCACCGCTATGG
>RGUW01000271.1 GCA_010027605.1 Synechococcaceae bacterium WB9_2_112
AGGATCGGCTGCAGCAGGGTGCCGCGGTCGCGGTCAACCCGGGGGGCTTGCTGTTCGCCCCGCTCGATAGCTCCCGGGCCACCGGGGCCAGCGTTGGCCTGCAGACCGTTGCCTCCGCGGGCGTTGCCATCCCCTTCGCCCTGTCCCAGGCGTTGCTGCAGCACGGCCGGGATCTCCCCAACCGCGCCGGCTCCTCCGCCCCCGCCGATGGCCATGGCCATCAAGCCATTGCCATTGCTGCCGCCCCTGCCCATCAGCTCCAGCCCACCTCCGGGGCCTGGGGTTTCGCTGACCCCCGTGGCGCCGAGGCGAGTGCGTTCCACCGATTGCAGCGTGTTGCTGAAGAAATCGGGCATGATCATGTTGATGCCGGTGCCCGAATACACCGTGGCCTGGCCGTTGCCCAGTTCTGGGAGGACTTCCACAGGCACACCCGGGTCAACGATCGTGCCGAGCACGACGCTGTTGTCGCCGAATTGGTTGTCCGTGAAGTTGATGTCGACCCCCACGATGTAGCGGGTGCCGTTGGCATCGGGATCGCTGTAACGGAACACGGCGCCATCACCGGTTGCGCTGCGGCGGGTGAAGTCGTAATAGCCGGCGGCCGTGATCACCTCGCCGTCCAGTGTGGTGAGGGGGGCTCCATCGGCGGTCAGTGGTGTTGCCCCGGCCCAGCTGAACAGCAGCTCCCCATCGGCGTTGTATTGCACCTCACCATCTGCGCTGAGATCGAGCTTGGCGCCGTAATCCTTCAGCACCTGTTCGGAGATGTATTTGAAGTAGCGGTCGTAGGCAGCACCGAGGGGGCTGGCTTCGGCCAGTTCACGCACCTCGATGCCATTCACCACGGGGCTGTTGTCGGTTGTGAGGCTGTAGTTGATGCTGTAGCTCGTTTGGCGGCCTGCGCGCGCATTGTCGAGATCCACGCCGACCCCTTGCTGGGTGTCGATGTTGAAGGTGAAGTTGAAGGGGTTGGCCCCGGCGATGTAGTTCACCTGCTCACCGCCAAGGTTGTGCGTACCACCGGCCCGCTTCATGTAGAGCGGGTTGGAGGGGTCGAGCTTGCTGTACACCGCGGTGTCGAGTTGCTCAATGGCATCGCTGTCGCTGAAGGCTGCGCTTGCGTCTTCAAATTCGCTGATGTACTCAGCAACTTTTGCCGGATCAGGGTTGGTTCCGAGCAGCGCCAGCAGCACCGTCATGGCCTGCGAGGCGGCGGCGTTGCCTGACACGTAGATCGGAATTCGCTCCTCAAGTTGCAATTCGGCGCCGGCTTCGCTCTGCCCCTGGTCGGTCACGGTGAACTTGAATTCCTGGAAGCGCCGTGCGGCGCTGAGGCTCAGGGCGTCACCATCGGTGATGAACTGCAGCCCCTGCAGCTCCGCCAGGGTCAGCACGGTGCCGACCTGCACCTCGGTGGTGCCATCGGCGAGGGTGATCCGGCCGAGGCGTTTGCCGTCGGTTGGATCCGGCAGGGGCACCTGTGTCACGGTGTAGCGCAACTGCTGGGCGTTGGCCTCCTGGGCTCCACCGCCAACCCCATAGGCCAGGGTTTGAAGCCCCATGGAAATGGGGGCGTAGTTGGGCGCTGCGGCGTTGCCACCGGTGAACTCCAGGTTGGTGCTGTTGATCACCACCGCCGCCGGTGCCGCTGAGGTGCGCACCGGCAGATCATTCACCGGCAGGACGCTGATGGAGAAGGATTCGGATGTGGAAGCGCCGGCTGAATCGGTAACGGTGTAGGAGAAGGCCGTGTTGCCGTAGGCGTTG
>RGUW01000272.1 GCA_010027605.1 Synechococcaceae bacterium WB9_2_112
CTGGCTGTGGGAGGAGATCCGCCACCCCGAGCACGATCAGTTCAGCGTGGCCGAGATGCTGGAGCACGAGCGAGAGCACCTGATGCCCATGCCGGCTCCGTTCGATGGCTACGTGGAGCAGCCCGCGAGGGTGAGCAGCACGTGTCTGGTGACAGTGGCACGCAACCGCTACTCGGTGCCGTGCGAACTGGCCGGACAGATGGTCAGCACGCGGCTGTACCCCACGGCTGTGGTGGTCGTGGCCGGCGACGCGGTGGCGGCACGCCACGAGCGGCTGAGCAATCGGGGCGAGACACGCTACGACTGGCAGCACTACATCCCGCTGATCCAGAGGAAGCCTGGGGCCCTGCGCAACGGGGCGCCGTTCACGGACATGCCCGAGCCGCTGCTGCAGTTGCGACGGGCGCTGCTGCGGCACCCGGGTGGTGACCGGGTGATGGCGCAGGTGCTGGCCCATGTACCCACGGCCGGGCTGGACGCGGTGCTGGTGGCCGTGGAACTGGCATTGGAGAGCGCACCACCTTCAGGACGGGTGAGCGTGGAGCACGTGGTCAACGTGCTGGGGCGCCTGAACGCGGCCCCGGCGCCGCAGGCGGCCGCCACGCCGCTCAAGGCCAAGACGGCTCCCCAGGCCGACACGGCGCGCTATGACAGCCTGCGGCAGGAGGCGGCTGCCCCAGATGCACAGGACGCTCAGGAAGCCAAGGAGGCTGACCATGCGTGAGGTGATGGTCGAACTCAAGCAGCTACGGCTGCACGGAATGGCTGCGGCCTGGGGGGATCTGGTTGACCAGGGCAGCAGCGCCGGGCTGGACAGTGCCCGCTGGCTCATTGAGCACCTGCTGCAAGCCGAAGGCACCGACCGGGCCATGCGCTCGGTGCGGCATCAGATGCACGTGGCCAAGTTCCCCATGCATCGCGATCTGGCAGGCTTCGACTTCGAGGTCTCGCCCGTGGACCGCAAGCTCGTGACCACCCTGGCCACCACCGCCTTCACCGAAGACGCGCACAACGCCGTTCTGGTGGGCGGGCCGGGCACCGGCAAGACGCACCTGGCCACGGCTATCGGCGTGGCCGGCATCACCCGGTACGGCAAGCGGGTGCGGTTTTACTCCACGGTGGACCTCGTCAACGCACTGGAGCAGGAGAAGGCTCAAGGCAGAGCCGGGCGCATCGCCAACAGCCTGTTGCGCATGGATCTGGTGATCCTGGACGAGTTGGGATACCTGCCCTTCAGCCAGGCGGGTGGGGCGCTGCTGTTCCACCTCTCAGCCGCCTGTACGAGCACACGAGCGTGATGATCACCACCAACCTGGACTTCGCCGAGTGGTCCAGCGTGTTCGGCGACGCCAAGATGACCACGGCACTGCTGGATCGGCTGACACATCACTGCCACATCCTGGAAACGGGCAACGACTCTCAGCGCTACCGACACAGCCAGGCACAGGCCAAAAAGCGCATCAAGGCCCGGGAGCAGGCCCGCAAGGCACCACTGCAGCAGGCCGAGGCTGAGGCCGAGCCCTTCTGACCAAGCGCCGCGCGCGGGGCAAGCCTCTACGGGCTACGCCCTTCAAGTCTTCCCCCGCGCGATCAACACACGCGCCGATGAATGCAAGGAGGTCAACGACCCAGACAGCACCCTACACTTATCCACAGCCAGTGCCTAAAAAACTGGCAAACGCCCCTGGCTCAATATTCGGTCGGCAGGGTGGCTCAAATTTGGATCGGCGCGGACAGCGGCAAGTACGCCGGGCAGCTGACCACCAAGC
>RGUW01000273.1 GCA_010027605.1 Synechococcaceae bacterium WB9_2_112
AGCGGTGTCGCGAAGCGTGCAACGTCGACAACCGAGATCCCAGCGTCATGACCACCCTTTCATCCAGCAACGAAGCCTTCCAACGCGACTTGACGCGCAACCCCAGCTATCTGTGTTTTGACAGCGTCAGCCAGGTGTTCCAGACCAAAAAGGGCCCCTTTGAGGCCTTGCGCGACATCAATCTGCAGGTGGCGCAGGGTGAATTCATCTGCGTGGTCGGACACTCAGGCTGCGGCAAAAGCACGCTGTTGAACATGGTGTCAGGCTTTCTGACCCCCAGCAGCGGCCAAGTGACGCTGAACGACCAACCCATCGAAAGTCCCGGCCCGGATCGGATGGTCGTGTTCCAGAACTATTCACTGCTGCCCTGGAAATCGGTGGAGCAGAACGTGGCCCTTGCCGTCAAAGCCGCCAGATCCGACCTAACAACACAGGCTCAGGCCTCTGTGGTGGATCATCACCTCGCGATGGTGGGTCTACAGGAGGCTCGCCAGAAACGCCCGGGCGAGATCTCCGGTGGCATGCGTCAACGGGTCGCCATCGCCAGAGCACTGGCCGTGCAACCTGAAGTCCTGGTGCTGGATGAGCCTTTCGGCGCCCTTGATGCCATCACCAAAGAGGAATTGCAGGAGGAACTCCTGGAGATCTGGCGCGAACACAAACCAACCGTGCTGATGATCACGCACGACATTGACGAAGCCTTGTTCCTTGCCGACCGCATCGTGATGATGACCAACGGCCCGTCAGCCACGATCGGCGAAATTGTGGAGGTGCCCTTTGAAAGACCGCGTTCTTACGAAGCGATCCAAAACGATCCCCATTACGGCCAACTGCGCAACCACGCGCTCGACTTTCTGTACCGACGCCATGCCCATCAAGACGACTGAGGCAGGCCTAAGAGCACCCCGGGTGCTCAGCAGCTCCGCAGGGTGACTGCCGCGGCCTTGAGTTCGGGCTGCTTCGAGTGGTCGCAGGCTCGCTCATGCATCAGGCGATTGGCTTCACAGGCCATCTCCTGACTGGCGCCCCAGTGCATCGGTAGAAACACCGTGCCGGGTCGGATCGACGCGGTGATCTGCACCCGGGCCCTGACGCTGCCCCGCCGCGAACGCACCTCCGCCATGCCGCCATCGCTGATCCCATGACGTGCCGCATCGTCAGGATGCACCTCGAGCAGGGGTTCGGGGTGCTGCTGCACAACCCGCGCCACATGGGCCGTGCGCGTCATCGTGTGCCAATGGCCCAGATAACGGCCCACGGTGAGCACCAGGGGGTACTGCTCGCACGGCGGTTCAGCCAGACCCAGGGGAGCCTCTGCCAGCAACCGGGCCCGGCCTGAAGCCGTGGCAAAGCGATGGTCGCCATACAGACGTGGCTGACCGCCGCCGGGTTCGGTCCCCGCTGGAAAGGGCCATTGCTGCGGGCCATGCCGGGCCAGAAGCCCATGGCTCAGACCACTGACATCGCAGACGCGACCCGCGGTGAGCCCGGCGAACTCGGCATAGACCGCGGCGGCCGAGTCGTAGCTGAACTGCTCGACAAAGCCGAGCCGTCGGCCAAGTTCAGCCAACACAGCCCAATCGGGCCTGGCTTCACCGGGGGCCCGGCGAAAGGCAGGACACAGGGTGACCCGCCGTTCCGAGTTGGTCATGACCCCGGCCTTCTCGCTCCATTGGGCTGCCGGCAACACCAGGTGAGCCATGGTGGCGGTTTCGGTGCCGGCATAGGCCTCGCTCAGCACCACCATCGGGCAGCGGGCCATCGCCGCC
>RGUW01000274.1 GCA_010027605.1 Synechococcaceae bacterium WB9_2_112
ACCAACCCGCCAACGCCAACACCGCGATGTAACCCGAAGCCCCGGCGTGGCCCACCGAGGCATAGAGAAAGGCCACGAGGGCCATGGCCCAGGGCAGGAGAACCATCACAACCAATGGCGTGGATAGGTGGCCGCACCCGGCACCCAACGGCTGAAGCCCCAGGCCAACAGCACCAACAACACCGAGCCGCTCAGCACCGGAAACACCAAAAACCCCCAAGGCACCCCCAGATACACCACCAAAAACGCCAACCCCCCAGCCGGCGGATGCAGACACCGCAGCTGTTGGCCCAGCAGGATCGTGATCGCCACCGCCAGCGCCAGGGAGACGGGCCCCTGGCCAATCCAGGCCAGCAGCGCCATGCCCACCAAGGCCCCAAGGCCATTGCCCAACACCAAATTGCGGGGTTGGGCTAGGGGGCTGGCGGGGTAGCCAAACAGCAACACACACGAGGCCCCCAGGGGAGCCACGATCAAGGGGTGCTGGCTCCACAGGCTGAACAACGCCAACAGCACCACGGCACACAAGGCCCCGATGCTGGTTACGGCAATCTGAGACAGCGCAAAACGCGGCTGATAGCGGCGGCCGCGGCGCCGTTCACGCCGAGCGATGAGATGCAGCCGCCGCACGGGGCTCATTCCGCCGGCTCCGTCAGCCGCGGCAGCAGCTGCACCAAATTGCACGGGCGCGTGCTTCCATCCAGCTGGGCAGCAATCAGCCGGTCCCAGGCGGTCTCCACCGCATCCAGGGAGCCCGGCAACACAAAGATCACCGTGCCATTGGCCACCCCCGCCAGGCAGCGGCTCTGCAGGGTGCTGGTGCCGATTGTTTCAAAGGAGAGCACCCGGAACAGCTCCCCGAAACCTTCGATCGTTTTATCCAGCAGGGGTGCCACCGCTTCCGGCGTGCCATCCCGGCCCGTTAGGCCGGTGCCACCGCTGCTGATCACCACCTGCACATCTGGATCGGCGATCCAGCGGCTGAGCTCGGCCCGGATTCGATACCGGTTGTCGGGAACCAGGCCGCGCTCCGCCAACCGGTGCCCGGCTGCCTCCAGCCGCTGCTGGAGGGCATCCCCGGAGCGATCGTCCGCCAGGGTGCGGGTGTCAGACACGGTGAGCAGGGCGATGCTGAGGGCCAAGGCGGGCGCCTCCACGGCAACGGCGTTCAGGCATGCTCTCAAAGCGACCGCCGTGGTGCTGGTTAGCGTTGCTGCCATGACTGGGCTCGGTTCCGCCACCATCCGCGTGCGGCTGTTTGCCGGGCTGCGGGACGCGGCGGGTTGGAGCGAACAGGAGTGGCCCATCGATCTGGCCCGCAGCCCAGAAGCCGTCTGGCAACAACTTCAACTTGACGGGGACCTACAGACCGTGCGCGTCGCCATCAACCACGCCTTCGCAGCGGCGGATGAACCCCTCCAGGCCGGCGACGAACTGGCGTTTCTGCCTCCAATCAGCGGCGGCTGATGCAGCATCCCCCGCACCTCCACATTGAACTGCTGACCGAGCCGTTCGAGCCGCTGCAGAAGCTGGAGCAGTGGCAGCAAGAACGAAACAACGCTGATCCAGAGGCCTCCGCAGCGGAAGCCCTATTCATCGGGCGGGTTCGTGGTCAGTCCAGCAATGGCCAACCCCTCTGCGCCTTGGAATTGGAGCACTACCCAGGCATGACCGAGCGGCAACTGGAGCGGCTCGCCACCGCCTGCGGCCAACGCCATGGCGTTCACCACGGCCTGGTGCTGCATCGCATCGGCCGGGTGCTGCCCGG
>RGUW01000275.1 GCA_010027605.1 Synechococcaceae bacterium WB9_2_112
AGGCGAGCAACCCCACCGTCAGCAGTCCCGTGACAACCAGGCCAAGACGGCGGCGCCAACGGCCGAATCGCTCGATACTGAAGCTGGGCCTGCAGTTCATGGCCTGGGCTCGCTTGAACCATGGATCCCGATGATCGCCACACCTGCTGCAGATCCCATCCTCCAGTGCACCGATCTGCACAAAAGCTATGGCGAGCTGTCGGTGCTCAAGGGGGTGAGCACCAGCGTCAAGGCCGGCGACGTGGTGTCGATCATCGGGCCCTCGGGCTGCGGCAAGAGCACGTTTCTGCGCTGCCTCAACCGGCTCGAGAGTTTTGAGCGGGGGCAGCTGCAGGTCATGGGCCATGCCATTGCCGGCGGCCCGTTGGGCTGGCGCCAGTTGCGCGAACTGCGGATCCGCGTCGGCATGGTGTTTCAGCAGTTCAACCTGTTCCCCCATCTGACGGTGCTCGAGAACCTGGTGCTGCCGCCCCGGCAGGTGCTGAGGTTGCCCCTGGTCGAGTGCCAGCAGCGTGCCCGGCGCCACCTTGAAGCGGTGGGCCTGGGCCACCGTTGCGATGCCTACCCCGCTCAGCTCTCGGGTGGGCAGAAGCAGCGGGTGGCGATCGCCCGCAGCCTCTGCATGAATCCCGCGGTGATGCTGTTTGACGAGCCCACCAGCGCTCTCGACCCCGAGCTGGTCGGGGAGGTGCTCCAGGTGATGCGCCTGCTGGCCGAGACCGGCATGACCATGCTGGTGGTGACGCACGAAATGCGCTTCGCCCGTGAGGTCTCCAACCGGGTGTTGTTCTTCAACAACGGCCTGATCGAGGAGCAGGGTGACCCCAGGGAGGTGTTCAGTCACCCCCGCAGCGAGCGTCTGCGCAGCTTCCTGGCCCGTCAGTGAGCCGGAACCCCATCCTTTAGAGTGTTGCTCTGGCTTCGGCCAGTAGGGCCCGCGCCCTACCCCAGACAGCAGGTGAATCCTTTCAGGCCAGACGCTTCGGCGGCTGATCTGAGATTCATAAATCCTGCCGAGGTGATCGCGACAGCTTTGGCTCTGCAACGGTTCCGGCTCTGCCGGAGCATCGGGCTCAGCCGGAATTCAGCGGCCTCGAGGTGTGGCTGCCGCCCCCGTGCGGTTGCCTCTGGGCCGCGGACCCGGCTTGTTCCCCCGATCCGTTCCAAATCCTATGGGCCGCACGCTGGAGAACAAGCAACAGATCGTCGAAGAGCTCAAAGGGCTCCTCGGTGAAGCCGAAATGGCGCTGGTCCTCGACTATCGGGGCCTGACCATCAAGGAGATGAGCGACCTGCGGACCCGTCTGCAGGCTGCCAACGGTGTCTGCAAGGTGACCAAAAACACCTTGATGCGCCGTGCCATTGATGGCAACAGCGCCTGGACGGAACTCGATTCCCTGCTCACCGGCACCAATGCCTTCGTGCTCGTCAAGGGCGACGTGGGCGGTGCGGTGAAGGCCCTGCAGTCCTTCCAGAAGGACACCAAGAAATCGGAAACGAAGGGAGGCCTCTTTGAGGGCAAACTCCTTTCGCAGGCCGAGATCAAGGCCATCGGGGATCTGCCCTCCAAGGAGGTGCTCATGGCTCAGATCGCCGGTGCGATCAATGCCGTGGCCACCAAGGTTGCTGTGGGTATCAACGAGGTTCCGAGCGGTCTTGCCAGGGCTCTCAGCCAGCACGCCAAGGGCGAGGGTTCGGCTTCCTGAGCCGTTCCTTCCCTGACTGGTGCGCTGGAGAGTTC
>RGUW01000276.1 GCA_010027605.1 Synechococcaceae bacterium WB9_2_112
GCTTGAAAGCCCCACTCCTCATCGGGATAGGCGGGATCGAGATTGAGCCGCATCGCCTGCAGATGGCGGCCCACGATCCGCAGCAGCAAGGCAGCTCTTCAGCAGGCGACGTACAGCACCTTGCCCTCACGGGCCACATCGCCCATCACATGCCAACGCGAGCCCGCCAGCCGTTCAGCGTCGGCGCAGCCCTGAACCACCAGGTCGACACCGCAGCCCAACGGCCCCAACAAACCTCGGTAGTGGCTCCAGCGCTCGGTTTTCAGCGCAGGAGCCAGGCTCGACTCGCGGCAGATCACCGCCAGATCCAAATCCGAATCGACGCGGCCGCTGCCCCGAGCCCGAGAGCCAAACGCCAGAACAGCCTGAACGCTGGCATCCGCGCAGAGCCGCTGAAGCGCGATCTCCACCGCCTGTCCATCCAACCCCGGACCCAAATCCAGCTCGGCCACAAGCGCCTGGGGCGCCAACCAGGGAATCACCGGCGGCTGAAAAGCAGGCGTGGCTCCGGATATGCCCATGGGGCAACCCTAGCCAGGGTCAATCTGTACAAGCTGTACAGACATGATCGAATCAAGCCGGCGATGCATTGCTCCTGCGAGCACGCTCCATGAGCTGACTAACGCTGACCAGAACCCGGACGGTCCTGCGGGGCCAGGAAAACCCGCCTGAACCATCCATCGACCTTGCCTGCGAAGGCTCAAGGCCGGCGCTAAGCTGTAGTCAACCAACTGACCATCTGACCAAGCGACCATGAGAACCATTGGCTTGGCAGAGGCCAAGGCTCAGCTTTCTGCCCTGATCGATGCCGTTCAGGCCGGTGATGAGGTGGTGATCACCCGGCGTGGGCATGCCGTGGCTCGGCTCGTTCGAGATCACCCCGCAAGCCAACAAGACGACGCGCTGACTTGGCCGCAACGCTTCAGACGCATGCACCCAGCATCGGCCCCGATGACCCGCACGGCCGTTGAGCTGGTGCGCGAACTGCGCGAGGAGCTTTGAAGGCATCCGGTGCCTATGTCGACAGCTGCGTGCTGCTGTCGCTGCTGTTGGGAGACAGTGGCTATGACCTTGCTGAAGGCTGGTTGGATCGCCAGAGCGACCAGCCCCTGTGGATCAGCCATTGGGTGCTGCTGGAGGTGGCCGGTGTGATTGCGGTCTGCCGGCGCAGGGGCGACATCAGCGCTGCGGAAGCCGAAAGGATGCATGACGCCTTTGAAGCCTTCCGCCAAGCACGCCTAGGGCTGATCGAACCCTGCGCTGAGGATTTTCTACAAGCCCGTGCCTGGCTGCATGAGGCCGAACACGTGGCCCTGCGCAGCGGAGATGCCCTGCACTGCGCGATCGCCAAACGTGAGCAATTGCTGCTCACCAGCGCCGACCGCAACTTGGGCAAAGCCGCTGAGCAGCTCGGTGTGGGCTTCGCACTGCTCAGCTGAACGGGCACCAAGACGCCTGGTGAAGCAAGGCGTTACATCTCGCCCCGCAGCTGCCGCAACAGCTCGTCGTCGCTGAGGGCGGCCACCTGTTGGAGTTGCTCGCTCCAGGCCGCATCGGCGCTCGGATCCGCCGAGGGCGGTGCTGGGGAGGCCGCCACCGGGGCAGCCGCCGCGGCCGGAGTGGCGCTTGCTTGGGCTGGGAACAGCACCCCCAGGAAATACCGCACCAGCTCTTCGATGGTGGGGTGCTCGAACACCAGAGATTCGGTGAGCGTGATGCCCAGGT
>RGUW01000277.1 GCA_010027605.1 Synechococcaceae bacterium WB9_2_112
CAGATCGCCAAGATCGCGGCCAGCATCGTGGAGTTTGGCTGGACCCAGCCCATCCTCATCGACGGCGACAACGGCATTCTTTGTGGGCATGGCCGCTTGGCGGCTGCGCGCAAGCTGGAACTGGATGAAGTGCCGGTGATCGAGCTGGGCCACCTGAGCCCGGCACAGAAGCGAGCCTACGTGATCGCCGACAACCGTCTGGCGCTAGACGCAGGCTGGGACGATGAGTTGCTGGCGCTGGAACTGGCGGAACTGTCGGAGGCAGGCTACGACCTGTTGCTGACCGGTTTCGAGGATGATGAGCTGGCCAAGATGCTTGCCGATCTTGGTGACGGTGACGCGCAAGCGCCGGATGAGGATCCGGCCAGCGAGGGGGACGAGGATGTCCCAGAGCCACCTCGTCAACCGATCAGCCGTCCCGGCGATGTCTGGCAGCTGGGCCCGCACCGCCTGATCTGTGGTGATGCCTCCGACCCGGACGCCATCGCCACCCTGATGCAGGGCGAGCAGGCCAACCTGTGCTTCACCTCGCCGCCCTACGGCAACCAGCGTGACTACACCTCTGGCGGCATCGCCGACTGGGATGGACTGATGTGCGGCGTGTTCGCCCAAGTGCCCATGGCGCCCGATGGCCAGGTGCTGGTCAACCTCGGTCTGATCCACCGTGAGAACGAGTTCATCCCGTATTGGGACCAGTGGCTCGCCTGGATGCGCAACCAAGGCTGGCGGCGCTTTGCCTGGTACGTCTGGGACCAGGGGCCGGGGATGCCCGGTGACTGGCAAGGTCGTCTGGCACCGAGTTTCGAGTTCATCTTTCACTTCAACCGCCAGACCCGCAAACCGAACAAGACGGTGCCCTGCAAGTTCGCCGGCCAGGAAACCCACCTGCGCGCCGACGGATCTTCGACTGCGATGCGCGGCAAGGATGGCCAAGTCAATGGCTGGACCGCTGCTGGCCAGCCGACCCAGGACCACCGCATCCCCGATTCGGTGATCCGGGTCATGCGCCACAAGGGAAAGATCGGCCAGGGCATCGATCACCCGGCCGTGTTTCCCGTGACGCTACCGGTGGAGGTCATCGAGGCCTACACGCAGGAAGGCGAGATCGTCTTCGAACCCTTTGGCGGCAGCGGCACCACGCTGATGGCCGCCCAGCGCACGGGTCGCATCGGTCGGGCGGTCGAGATCGCGCCTGAGTACGTTGATGTGGCGTTGATCCGTTTCCAACAGAACTTCCCTGGCGTGCCGGTCATCCTGGCCGCCACCGGTGAACCCTTTGAGGTCGTCGCTGCCCAGCGACGGGAACAACATGCGCTTGTCTGAACATTTTGAACTGGCCGAGTTTCTGGTCTCGGAGACCGCAGCCCGTCGTGGCATTGCCAACGAGCCCAGCCCCGAGGTTATCGAGAACCTGCGTCGGCTGTGTCAGCTGGTGTTGCAGCCTTTGCGCGTCAAACTCGGCCGCCCGGTGGTCATCACGTCCGGCTACCGGTCGCCAGAGCTCAACCGCGCAGTCGGTGGCAGCAAGACCAGCCACCACATGCAAGGGCGCGCGGCCGATCTCATCGTGCCGGGGCTGTCGCCGCTGGCCGTCTGCCAGACCGCGCAGCAGATGAAGCTGCCCTGCGTGCAGGTCATTCACGAGTTCGGGCGCTGGGCGCATCTGGCGGTGGCCTTGCCGAGCGAGCGCACCCAATTGCTGAC
>RGUW01000278.1 GCA_010027605.1 Synechococcaceae bacterium WB9_2_112
CAGACCTGGAGACCGCAAAGCTTGAGACCAGCCGTCGGTCTGCGGGAAACCTCCCAACCGTCCAGCTCTTTGGCACGCGCTCCTTCAATCGAGAGACCATCGCGCCCGACAGCCGCACCGACTCGACCACCGTCGGCGTGGAGGTCTCGATTGGCTATAACCTCGGCGGGCTCGTGAGCGCACAGGTCCGTGAGGCCCTTGCGGGCGAGGGGCAGGCCGACTATGCACTGCAGGGTGCGCTGCTCTCGGCAGAACAGGACACCCGGTCCGCCTTCTTGAGTGTCGTGGGTGGCCTGGCACAGGTCTCAGCGCTCGAAGCAGCCGAGCGGTCCAGCCAACTGGCCCTCGACTCCAACAAGCTGGGCTACGAGGTGGGTGTGCGCATCAATATCGATGTGCTGAACTCACAGCAGCAACTCTTCTCCGCCCAGCGTGACCTCTCCCGCGCACGCTATGAGACCCTGCTGGCAAGCCTTCGGCTCAAGGCCGCAGTGGGTGGCCTTCAGCCGTCAGACCTCGAGGGCATCCGCAGCATCCTGAGCACACCCGCTGCTGCGCGGCAGTAAGCCCTCGGCCTGCAGCAGCGCCAGGGTGCGCGCAGATGCGCCCCGGTGAGCAGCGGCAAAGGCGGCGGCAGCATGGGCGGCCGTCGCGTAGGCGTCTGAGTCTTCCTGCCACTGTCGACAGATGCGAACCGCCTCCGCTGCAGTGGTCGCGGTCCGTGCGGCGCCGGATGCAAGCAGCAGTCGGGCAATCTCGGGGAAGTTAAACATGTGCGGGCCAAGCACCACCGGTCGGCCCTGGGCACAGGCCTCGATGGGGTTCTGCCCGCCCAACGGGACCAGGCTCCCGCCCACCACCACGCAGTCACTCGCCGCCACATAGGCCTGCATCTCACCCAGGCTATCGCCCAGGACAACCTCGGCCCGACCCGCAACGGCCGGGCCGTCATCCGACCCCCAGTCCGAACGACGGGCGAGGCGAAGCCCTGCGGACTCGACCATGCCAGCCACCCGATCGAACCGCTCGGGGTGACGCGGGACCAGAATGAGAAGGCTGTCCGCTGGGCGTCCCTTCACCCATGCGGCGAGAAAGTCGGGCTCTTCTTCCTCCCGGCTGCTCGCTAAGAGCACTGCGGTGCGATGCCCAAGACGGGCCCGCCACTGCTGTCCTCGGGCCACCAGCGCGGGCTGCAGCGCCAGGTCAAACTTCATGCTTCCACAGACCTCGACCCGAAGGCCGGGGGCGAGCGCCTGCAGGCGGTGGGCGTGTTCTGGCGCCTGCACAACGGCCATCCGAAGAGACTGCAGCATGGGCCGTGCGAGCCAGGCGAACCCCTGCATTCGACGCGCCGAGCGCTCGGACAGTCGGCCATTGACCAGCACCAGCGGGAGCCCGTGCTGCGCAGAGGTCCTGCAGAGCTGAGGCCAGAGCTCTGTCTCCATCAGCAGTCCCAGGGTGGGGCGTGTGCGCCTCAGAAATCGCTCAATGGCCCAGGGCAGGTCGTAGGGCAGATAGGCCTGAAAGACCCGCCGGCCGATCTCCGGACCGAGGGCCTTTGCCCCGATCTCACGGCCGGTCACGGTCGTGTGCGTGAGCATGAGCTGGTGGTCGGGTCCCGCTGAGAGCCAGAGGCGAACAAGCGGAATGGTGATCTCCCATCGGACGCGCATTGGGGATG
>RGUW01000279.1 GCA_010027605.1 Synechococcaceae bacterium WB9_2_112
TCGTCGCCCAGATCAACCTCTTCTCCAAGGACAATGCCTTGCCGGCAAGACCTGCTGGCCAGAACGTTTAGTGCCTGCTGCGGGCTGGGACAGATCTCAAGGCTCAGTCGCGAACAAGCCTTCTGTTGCAGCAGCTCTCTCTCGATGATTTCGCCTTCCTTCTGCGAGACCAGCAGCAGCCACTGGTTGGGTTGTCGGGCTTGATGGTCAACGCTGCGTTCAGCGAGGGCTGAGAGGGCAGCAGTGCCCCCTAACAGGGGCAGCACAAAGTCGGGCAGGGCGCGAGGATCCCGCGCCAGGCCAACCCATGCGGCCCCCATGGTGAGGGCTGTCACCACGATGGCGACCCAGCTGATCGACCAAAGATGTTTGTCGGTCTCACTGCGGGAATAGCGACCCAGCAGATAGGAGAGCGTCAGCCAAAGCAACACCAGTGTTGCCACGGAACCGGTGACGCCTGCCCAGCGGTCAAAGCGTTGCCAGAACAGCGCGTTGTACATGCCCACGATCACCAGGGCATCGAAGACGGCTAGCCCGAGCAGGGCTTGCCGTTGTTGGAGCCATGGTGCTCGCCACCACATTGTTACGACTGCCCCATGCTCAAGTTTGGAGAGGCTGGTTGCTCCCATCGCTCTCGCACCAGATAAAGGGGCCGCCGCTTCACCTCTTCAAACACCCGGCCCAGGTATTCGCCCAGCACGCCGAGGCCGATCAATTGCAGCCCCCCCAGAAACAAGACGGCGGTCATCAGCGAGGCGTAGCCCGGCAGATCGATGCCGAACACCAGAGTGCGCAGCACCATCCAGGCCCCATAAAGCAGGGCCAGGCCGGCGATGCAGAGCCCGCCGCCGCTGAGCACCTGTAGCGGCACCCGGCTGAAGGACGTGATGCCATCAAGGGCGAAGTTCCACAGCTTCCAGTAGGTCCAACCGCTGGCACCGCCTTGGCGGGCATCGCGGTCGTAATGGATGGCCGTCTGCCGGAAGCCCACCCAGGCGAACAGCCCCTTCATGAAGCGGCTGCGCTCCGGTAGTTGGGCCAGGGCATCCACCACGCAGCGGTCCATCAGGCGGAAATCGCCTGTGTCGGCGGGGATTGCGGTGCTGCTGAGGCGGCCCATCAGGCGGTAAAAGCCAAAGGCCGTGAGCCGCTTGGTGGGGCTCTCCCCAGCGCGGCGGCGGCGCACCGCGTACACCACTTCGAACCCCTGCCGCCACTGCTCCAGCATCGGGGCGATCAGCTCCGGCGGATCCTGCAGGTCGGCGTCGAGTGGCACCACCACATCGCCCCGGGCGGCCTCCAGACCAGCGGTGAGGGCCGCTTCCTTGCCGAAATTGCGCGACAGGCTGAGCAGGGTGGCCCGTAGGCCTGGCCTTTGCTGCAGTTCCTGTTTGGCCACCGCCAGCCCGTCGTCGCGGCTGCCGTCGTCCACCAACACCAGCTCCCACTCCAGCCCCAGGGGGCTGAGCACCTGCTCGAGCTCGGTGATCAACCGCGGCAGGTTGGCGGCTTCATTGAGGAAGGGCACCACCGCACTCAGCAAGGGCCTGGCTGGACGGGGGCTGCTGCTGGCCATTGCCGGATCGTACGTGCGCTCAGCGCTGTTCGCCGTAGGTGAGCGCCACCTCCCAGCGGCCAGCGGGCAACGGCACCGCAATCCAGCCCTCTGCATCTCGGCCC
>RGUW01000280.1 GCA_010027605.1 Synechococcaceae bacterium WB9_2_112
CCGGCATCTACAACGCACCGACCGACACGGCTGCGCCGGCTGTCACCTACAGCAACCAGGCCACGCCGTTGATCTTCAAGGACGGCAACACCAGCGCGTTCCAGTTCTTCAGCTATGCCGGCTGCCTGAGCTCGGTGAGCTTCAACCTCGCCAACGAGATCATCTATCGCGAGCTGATCGGCTGCACCAAGGAGATCCTGATCACTGACCGCAAGCCGGCCGGTGACGTGGTGATCGAGGCGCCGACCATTGCCACAAAGGACTATTTCAGCCTGGCGCTCGGCACCAGCACCGGCAACCTCACCTTCCTGCACGGCACCACCGCCGGAAACCGGGTAACCTTCACGGCGTCCCAGGTTGATGTCACTCAGCCGACCTACGGCGACCAGGACGGCATTGCCATCCTGAACCTGCCCTACGTGGCTCTGCCCACCACCGCCGGCAACAACGAGTTCAGCCTGGCCTTTACCTGATAGGAGCACCACATGGCGTTCGTTCTGTCTCAGAGCGAGAGCTACAGCTGGCCGGTCACCGTCGAGTTCCCCGTCGATGGTGGCCGGTTCGACAAACAGACCTTTGATGCCGAGTTCAAGCGGCTGCCGCAAGCGCGGATCCGCGAGATCTGGGACCAGATCCAAGGTGGCGACCTGACCGACGATGAGCTGTGCGATCAGGTGCTGGTCGGCTGGAGCGGCATCCAGGACGGCAAGGGCGGCGAGGTGCCGTTCAGCGAGAAGGCCAAGGCCGATCTGTTGAACGTGCCGCTGGTGGCCGCTGCGGTGGTCAGCAGCTGGCTCGACAGCCTGAGCAAGGGCAAGAGAAAAAACTGACAGACGCCGCCGAGCACTGGGCCGGCGGCGGAAAGGCCAGCGATGAGAAGCTCGATGAGGATGCCGCAGCGTTCGGCGTGATCATTGAGCAGAAGGAAGAGCCAGACCGTTTTGAGGTGTGGCCGGAGAATTGGGACGCGATCGAGATGTGGTGCCGGGTGCAGACGCAATGGCGCACCAGTGCTGGCGGGGCCGTGGGCCTCGATTACGGCGTGCTGGCTTGGCTCTTTAAGATGTACGCAGTGGAAGACCCGCGCGCGCTCCTGGAGGACCTGCAGGTGATGGAAGGCGCGGCGCTGGCGGCGATGAACAGGGAGGCCTGATCCATGGCGATGACCCTCGACACGGCGATCAAGTTCACCGCCAAGCTGGAAGGCCAGGGGCTGGATCAGCTCAAGCGCAACCTGCAGGGGCTGGCGCAGCAGAGCACCGTCAGCAAGCGATCGCTCGATCAGCTCTACACCGCCACCAAGGTGTTGGGCAGCGCATCGAACAACACGGTGGCCGGCCTGCAGCGGACCGTCACCGCGCTGAAGGCGCTGCGTGACAATGCGGAATTCGGCAGCCGGAAGTTCAAGCTGCTGACCAGCGACATCGAGGCCGCTGAGCGACGTCTGAAGCGCTTCCAGAGCGCCGCTGCGCCTGCTGGTGGCCTGTCACGCGGCGGGGCGCTGCTGGCGGGCTTTGCGGGCGGTGTGGCGGGCTATGCGACGGGCATGGCTACCAACGCTGCCATGGATGCGGTGAAGGGCGTGGTGCAGGCCGGCCTGAACGCCGAAACGGCGCAGGTGCGACTGAAGGCGCTCACCGACCAGTTTGGCGAATACAACGCCGCGCAGGCATCCGCGG
>RGUW01000029.1 GCA_010027605.1 Synechococcaceae bacterium WB9_2_112
GTGGACCAATCCAGGTGAGCCGATCAGTCCATGCTGACCGCTGTCGATGCCGTCGTGGTGGGCGCAGGCCTCTCGGGCCTGGTGGCGTCGCGGCGCCTGCAGCGCGCAGGCCAGCGCGTGCGGCTGCTCGAGGCCCGCTCGCGCGTGGGCGGTCGCATGGTCAGCACCACCACGCCCCACGGGGCCGTGGTCGATCTGGGCGGCCAGTGGGGCGGCCTCAGCCACCGGCGCTTCGCGGCCCTGCTCGAGGAGCTGGCCCTGACGACAGTGCCCAGTCACTACGCCGGTCAAGGCGTGTTTGTGTGGCAAGGGCGGCGGGTTGTGGCGCCTCTGGCCGGTGACTTTGCGCACAGCCTGCTGTTCTTTGAGCCCGAGGCCCTCGGGCTTCCCAGCGATCAGCTGGCCGCCACCCAGCAGCTGCAACGGGCCTTTGCCGATCTGGTGGCCCGGGTGAACCCGGCCCAGCCCTGGCAGACGCCCAACGCCGAACAACTGGACCGGCTCAGCGTCGCTGCCTGGGCTCGCCAACACACCGCCATCCCCCTGGCCAGGCTGCCGCTCGACTGGCTGTGCCGGGTGGGCGGCTCGGGCGGCTTTGAACCCTGGGAGGCGTCGATCCTGCATCTGGCCTGGACCCAGGCGGTGGCGCCCCAGGCCGAGGGCCCCGAGGCCTGGCTGGTGCGCGGCGGTGCCGGCCAGGTGCCACAGCTGCTGGTCGAGGCCCTGGAGGCAGGCGATCCCGGTTGCGTGCAGCTGAGGCAGGCGGTGGTGACGATCAGTCAGGACGCCGAGGGGGTCAGCGTCGCCACGGCTGACGGCCGGCTGCACCAGGCCAAAGCGGCGATCGTGGCCGTGCCACCCCAGCTGCGGCTCGCCATCCGCTTTGCAGCGCTCGCCGATGGGCGGCATGACCAAGATCCTGACGGTCTATGCACGACCCTTCTGGCGCGAGCGGGGCCTCAACGGGCTCGGGATCGGCGACCAGCCCGCGCTCGAACTGACGGCCGACAGCGGTCCTCCTGAAGGCACCCCGGCTGTGCTGGCCAGCTTTCTGGCCGGCGCACGGGCCCTCACCTTGGGCGCCCTGCCCGCTGCAGAGCGGCGCCAAATGATCCTGAATGATCTGGTGGCCTACTGGGGTCCCGAAGCGGGCGACCCCCTGGATCTGATCGAGCAGTCCTGGAACACAGAACCCTGGAGTGGTGGCGCCTTCACCAGCTTTGTGAGCCCCGGCACCTGGACCAGCCATGCCCGCCTGGCTGCCGGGGACCAGGGCGGCCCCGGCCCCGCCGCCCATGGCCGGGTGCTGTGGGCCGGCACCGAGGTCTCGCCCCGCTGGCCGGGCTATTTCGAGGGGGCGATCGAGGCGGGCGAACGGGCCGCCGCAGCGCTGCAGGAGCTGTGACCTACATCCACGGCACCAGTGAGCGCGAGCAGCAGCGACTGATCGACCAGGCCGAGCGGCTCGACGGGCTGCTCATGTCCAACCTGGAGCTGCACCCCGGCGAGCGGCTGCTCGAAATCGGCTGCGGCGTGGGGGCCGTGCTGGCCCGCATCGCCCAGGCCCATCCCGAGGCCCAGCTGTGCGGCATCGACATCAGCCCCGAGCAGATCGCCGGCGCACGGCGCCATCTAAGCGCTCAGGGCCTCGACGACATCGAGCTGGTCGTTGGCGACGGCGCCGCCCTGCCCTGGCCCGATGGGTCCTTTGACCGAATACGACTGGTGTGGGTGATCGAGCACCTGGCCGCTCCGCAGGCGGTGCTGGCCGAGGCGCTGCGGGTACTGCGGCCCGGCGGCAGCATCCACCTCACTGAAACCGACTACGCCAGCCTGCGGGTCTCGCCGCCCGATGCGGCCATCGAAGCGCTGCTGGATGCCTTTGTGGCCCACTTCAACCGCCACGGCAATGCCCATGCCGGCCCTGCCCTGGGACCACTGTTAGCCCAGGCGGGCTTTGCCGATGTGGCCGTGGCCATGGAGGGCATTCACCACTGGTGCCCCGGCCAGCGCCGTCAGCTGCACGACTTCTGCAGCTACCTACTGGAGTTCATCACACCCGAGCTGGCTGCTTTGGAGCAGGCCACAGGCTCAGCCGCCGCGGCCGCTCTGATTCACTGTGGCCATGGCCGCTTTGGCCGGCTGAACACCCGCGCCAACGGCGCGATCAGCATCAGCGCTTACCAGGGGCGCGGGGTGAAGCCGGCAGCTGGCGAAACTCCGCCATGACCACCACGGCACCGCGACCGCTCTGGCTGATCTCGAGCTCGAGCAGCGGCACACCCCCCTGACGGCGCAGCCAACCACTGACCCGGCCGGCGTCTTCGGTTTCGACCAGCAGCACCCGGCAGCTGCGGGGCTCGATCCAACCGATCATCGGCTGCATATCGGTATAGGCGGCCTGTCCCTGGCGGTCGCGCCCTTGCACGGCACCAGGTCCTGTGATCACGGCCGCCCAGTCGCGCTGGCCGCGCACCCGACCATCGGCCCCCACCTGCAGCTGCAGCCGCTGGCGGCTGGGGGCCACTCCGCCCGGCACATGGGCCAGGGCCTCGGCCTGCCAGGTGCCCGACAGGGCGACCAGCTCAGCCCCCGCAAGGCAGGCGGCAGGTTGCGGGGCAGGAGCGGCCTGGGCAGCGGGCAGCGGCAAGGCCACCAGCAGGGCAGCCCAGGGCCAGCAGAATCGGGACATCAGGCGCGACCACAAACGTTGAATCGACCCCGATTGTCGCCAGGCTGGAAGCCCTTCACCTGGTTTCTGTGAACGCTGCTGAGTCGACGCCAACGCTCTCCCTGACGGGAGGCGCCGTGATGCCGGCCCTGGGTCTGGGCACCTGGAAGGCTGCCCCCGGAGAGGTGGGTGCGGCAGTGCACACAGCCCTGGAGCTGGGCTATCGCCACATCGACTGCGCCGCGATCTATGGCAACGAAGCCGAGATCGGCGCGGCCCTGGCCACGGCCCAGCGCGACGGCCTGGTGCGTCGGGACGAGCTGTGGATCACCTCCAAGCTCTGGAACGACTGCCATGCCCCCGAGCAGGTGCGGCCGGCCCTGGAACAAACCCTGAGCGATCTGCAGCTGGACCACCTGGATCTGTACCTGATCCACTGGCCGGTGGTGCACCGCCACGGCGTTGTGATGCCCAACGTCGCGGCCGACCAGATCCCGCTGGAGCAGCTGCCCCTGCACGAGACCTGGAGCGCCATGGAGGCGCTGGTCGACGGCGGCCTGGTGCGCCAGATCGGCGTGTCCAATTGCAGCGCCGTCAAGCTGAACGGCCTGCTGCCCCATGGCCGCATCAGACCGGCGATGAACCAGATCGAGCGCCACCCCTGGCTGCAGCAGAACGACCTGCTGAGCTTCTGCCAGCAGCAGGACATCGCCGTGACGGCCTACTCGCCCCTGGGTTCTCCGGCGGGTGGGGGTCCGTTGCCGCTGCTGGTGGATCCGGTGGTCACCGCGATCGCCGCAGCCCATGGGGCCAGCCCCGCCCAGGTGCTGCTGGCCTGGGGACTGGCCTGCGGCACGGCAGTGATTCCAAAATCGGTGCAGCGCGAGCGGCTGGCCGCCAACCTGGCGGCCGCACAGCTGCGCCTGGGCCAGGACGAGCTGGAGCAGATCGCCGCGCTGGATCGCCACCACCGCTTTGTCGACGGCAGCTTCTGGGAGCTGCCAGGGGGGGCCTACACCCGGGCCAACCTGTGGGACGAGCCGGGCTGAGGCGTCCAGCCCGAAGCCTGCCCACCGGGGCAAGATGGGGCGATGGACTTCTTTGAGCGGCAATGGGCCTCTTACCGGGCCATCGTCGAGCACGATCTGATGGAGCACCGGGCTGTGGCCGAGGCCACGTCCGCGGCCATTCAGGCGTGGCTGAACGCCCGGCCCGCCGCGGCCCCACCGCCCCATCTGCTCGATCTGGGCTGCGGTGATCTGGCGCTGCTGGCCCCCTTGCTGCAGCAGCTGCCGCTGGCCAGCTACACAGGCCTCGACCTGACGGCCGCCGTGCTGCCGCTGGCGCAGCAAGCCCTGGGCAACGTGCCCTACCCCAGCCACTGGATCGAGGGCGATCTGCTGGCCTGGGCCACCCAGGAGGCCGGAGACGACGGCTCAGAACCATCGGCCCATGCGGTCGACATCCTGCACTCGGCCTTCGCGATCCATCACCTCACGGATCAGGACAAAGCATCATTCCTGCAGGCCGCGCGCCGACGCATCGCCCCGGGTGGGCTGTTCCTCTGGATCGATGTGTTCCGCCAACCCGGCGAAAGCCGTGAGGCCTATGTGGCGCGATACAGCCGGCGCATCACCACGCTCTGGCCCCAGCTCACGGCCGAGCAGCAGGAGCATGTGATCAGCCACCTGAGCAGCCACGACATTCCCGCAGACCGGCAGGCGATCGCTGCGGCCGCAGAAGCAGCCGGCTGGCAATGGCACTGGGGCTGGCAGGGAGCGCACCAGGCCGAAGCCCTGGCGGTGCTCACGCCGGTCTGAGCTCAGCTGTGCTCGCGCAGGAAGGCGATCGTGCCTTCGAGCTCATCGGCAAACCGATCGATCTCCTCGGGCGTGGTGGTGAAGCTGAGGCTCGCCCGCGCCGTGCCACTGAGGCCGTAGTGGCGGTGCAGCGGCTGGGTGCAGTGGTGACCACTGCGAATGCAGATGCCCGCTGAGTCGAGCAGGGCAGCGATGTCATTGGCATGCAGACCCTCCACATGGAACGCCGCCAGGGCGCCGCGGTCGCTCTGCTGCTCGGGGGTGGGGCCAAGAATGTGCAGCCCCTCAATCGCCTGCAGCCGCGCAAACAGCTGGCGGGTGAGCTGCTGCTCCCAGGCATGGATGCGCTCGAGGCCGAGAGCATTGAGATAGTCGAGCGCCGCGCCCATGCCGATCGCTTCGCCGATGGCAGGGGTACCCGCTTCGAACTTGTGCGGCAGATCGGCCCAGCTGCTGTGATCCAGAAACACGTCCTGGATCATTTCGCCGCCGCCGAGAAACGGGGGCATGGCATCGAGCAGGCGTTCCCGGGCCCACAGGAAACCCATGCCCGTGGGGCCACAGAGCTTGTGGGAGCTGCCCACCAGAAAGTCGCAGTCGAGCTGCTTCACATCCACCGGCAGGTGGGGCAGGCTCTGGCAACCATCGACCAGCACCAGGGCACCGGCGCTGTGGGCCAGGGCGCTCACCTCGGCGATCGGGTTGAGGCAACCCAGGGTGTTGCTCACCTGCACCAGGCTCACCAGCCGGGTGCGTGCCGTGAGCTTGGCGCGCAGGTCGTCGAGGTCGAGCTCGCCGCTTGCGGTGAGGCCCACATGGCGCAGCACGCAGCCGGTACGCGCCGCCAGCAACTGCCAGGGCACCAGGTTGCTGTGGTGCTCCATGACGGTGAGCAGCACCTCGTCACCGGGCCGCAGAAACGCCTCACCCCAGCTGCGAGCCACCAGGTTGATGGCCTCGCTGGCATTGCGGGTGAACACGATCTCGCGCGGGTTGGCCGAGCCGACGAACCGGGCCGTCTTCTCACGCGCCATCTCAAAGCCTTCGGTGGCCCGGGCGCTCAGCTGGTGGGCGCCGCGGTGCACATTGGCGTTGTCGTGGTCGTAGTAATGGCGCAGGGCATCCAGCACCTGGCGCGGCTTCTGGCTGGTGGCGGCGTGATCCAGATAGATCAGGGGCTGGCCCAGGCAGGCGGTCTGCGCCAGCAGGGGAAAGTCGGGTCGGGTGGCGGCCGCGAGGTTATCGGCGCCCTGCCCCCCGGCTCCGGTCATGGCCTGGGCCTGCTGGCCCTCCTTCGCAGTCAAGGGGGTCATCGTCTCAGGGCTCCCTGAATGGCGCTGCTGTCGGCGGCCAGGGCGCCGCAGCGTCCGGCAGCTCCCGCAGCACATCCTGGCAATAACCGGCCAGCAGCAATCGGGACGCCTGATCGGCGGCGATGCCACGACTCTGCAGATAGAAGAGCTCGTCCTGCTGCAGGCGGCTCAGCGTGGCGCCATGGGCGCATTTGACATCGTCGGCAACGATTTCGAGCTCGGGTTTGGTGTCGACCCGGGCGCGATCGCTCAGCAGCAGGCTGCGGCTGAGCTGGGCCGCATCGGTGCGCTGGGCCGCCCGAGGCACCTGCACGGCACCGTTGAAGACGCTGCGTCCGGCACCTGCGGCCACGGTCTTGTGCAATTGATCGAGTTGCCCGTCGGGCCCGTCAAACCGCACCAGGCTATGGGTGTCGGCGAGCTGGTTGTCATCGACCCACTGCAACCCCCGCAGACGGGTGCGAGCCGCGCCCTGGCTCTGCTGGACCCGCGGCTCCAGGCGACTGAGCCCCCAGCCGCTGCTCACGGTCACCAGATCCAGGCTGCTGCCGGGCTCCTGCGTGACGGCCAGATGCCCCAGCAGGGCTGCGGAGCTGTGGCCCTGGGCCACCAGCCCCCAGTGGAGCCGGGCTGCGGCCGCCAGCTGGGCCTCACACACCAGGCTGCAGACCGCAGCGCCCGAGGCCGAAAGTCGCTGCGACAACGCCAGCGAGGCGCCTGGTTCAAGCAACAACACCAGATGAAGTGCCAACAGCTCGCCAGCGCTGCCGGCATCAAGCTCGAGCCGGAGCGGTTCGGCGCCAGCCGCGACCCGCAATCCCAGGCGCACAGGCCGGGCCCCGACGTTGAGCCGCACGGGCCAGTGCTCGCTGCAGCCGGTGCGGGCCAGGCTCTGACCAGCCACGGCGTCCAGTTCGGCCTCGGGCAGGCGGGTGACCCCAGCCGGCAGTTGCAGGGAACCCAACGGATCGCTGCCGGACCAGGGGCGGGGTTCGATGGCGGCCAGCGCGGCCAGATCGGTGAAGCGCCAGTCCTCGCTCCGGCGCGTCGGCAGCGCGGCTCCGGCCAGGTCCTGCCAGGTGTGGGCCCGGGTGGTCGCCACCATCAGCCCACCTCGGTCAGGGCGAGCTCCTGATCAACCCAGTCGTAACCGATGCGCTCGAGCTCATGGGCCAGCTCGGGGCCACCGCTGCGCAGGATGCGGCCCGCCGCCATCACGTGCACGTGGTCGGGGGTGATCAGATCGAGCAGCCGCTGGTAGTGGGTGATCAACAGGGTGGCGTTGTCGGGGCTGGCCAGCTGGTTGACCCCGCCGGCCACGATGCGGAGCGCATCGATGTCGAGGCCGGAATCGGTCTCATCCAGAATCGCCACCACCGGCTCCAGCAGAGCCATCTGCAGGATCTCGTTGCGCTTTTTCTCGCCGCCGCTGAAGCCCTCGTTGACCGAGCGCTCGAGGAAAGCCGGATCCATCTGCACCACGGCCAGACGGGTGTTCACCAGGTCTTCGAATGCGAACGTGTCGAGCTCGGTTTCACCACGCTCCTGCCGCCTTGCATTGGTGGCGACCCGCAGAAACTCCAGATTGCTGACCCCGGGAATCTCGACCGGGTACTGGAAGCCGAGAAACAGGCCGATGCGTGCCCGCTGCTCGGGCTCGAGCTCAAGCAGGTCCTGACCCCTGTAGGTGACCGAACCACCAGTGACGGTGTAGGCGGGGTGACCGGCCAGCACCTTCGAGAGTGTGCTCTTGCCGCTGCCGTTGCGGCCCATGACGGCATGGATCTCACCGGCGCGGATCGTCAGGTTCACGCCATGCAGGATCGGCTGATCGTCAACGGAGGCACGCAGATCACGAACCTCAAGCAGGACTGGAGCGTCAGAACGGATCACAGAACTTCAGAACGACACAGAAGGGGAAAGCAGGCAGCGGAAACGCAGGCAGACCGAGGGGATTGAGAGGGCATTGAGACGGCATCGGAAGGGCGTCTGGAGTGCATCTATCCGACCGATCCCTCCAGCTTGAGAGCAAGGAGCTTGTCGGCCTCAGCCGCAAATTCCATCGGCAGCTGATTGAACACATCGCGGCAGAACCCGCTCACCATCATCGAGACAGCCTCCTCGAAGCCGATGCCCCGACTCTGCAGATAGAACAGCTGATCGGCCGAGAGCCGGCAGGTGCTGGCCTCGTGCTCAACCACCGCATCGCTCTGCTGCGAGCGGATGTAGGGATAGGTGTTAGCTCCGGCCTGATCGCCGATCAGCATCGAATCGCACTGGCTGTAGTTCTTGGCACCGACCGCCTTGGGGCCGATCTGAACCAGACCGCGATAGCTGTTGACCGAATGGCCGGCGCTGATGCCCTTGCTCACGATGGTGGAGCGGGTGCGGGGCCCCACATGAATCATCTTGGTGCCGGTGTCAGCCTGCTGGCGGTTGTTGGTGAGAGCAACGGAATAGAACTCACCGACTGAGTCAGCCCCCTGCAAGACGCAGCTGGGATATTTCCAGGTGATGGCCGACCCCGTTTCGACCTGGGTCCAGCTGATCTTGCTGCGGGCGCCGCGGCACTGACCCCGCTTGGTCACGAAGTTGTAGATACCGCCGACACCGTGTTCATCACCGGCATACCAATTTTGAACCGTCGAATACTTGATCGAAGCATCATCAAGGGCCACCAACTCAACAACTGCGGCGTGGAGTTGATTGGTGTCAAACATGGGGGCTGTGCACCCCTCGAGATAGCTCACCGACGCCCCATCTTCGGCCACGATAAGGGTGCGTTCGAATTGACCGGTATCGCCCGAATTAATGCGGAAGTAAGTGGAGAGCTCCATCGGGCACTCCACTCCTTTGGGAATGAACACGAAGGAGCCGTCACTGAAGACCGCTGAATTCAGAGCAGCAAAATAATTATCATTACTGGAAACCACAGTCCCCAGATAACGCTCGACCAGCCCGGGATACTCCTTGACCGCCTCACTGATGGAGCAGAAGATCACGCCGTGTTCGGCCAGCTGCTCCTTGAAGGTCGTAGCGATCGAGACGCTGTCAAAGACAGCATCCACCGCCACATTGGAAAGACGCTTCTGCTCGCTCAGCGGAATACCGAGCTTGTCAAAGGTCTCAAGCAGCTTGGGATCAACCTCATCAAGGCTGGCTTTCTTGGCCTGCTGCTTGGGGGCCGCGTAATAGATGATGTCCTGGTAGTCGATCGGGGGATAGCCCAGGGCAGCCCAATCGGGCTCCTGCATCTGCAACCACTGCCGATAGGCACGCAGACGGAATTCGAGCAGAAAAGCCGGCTCGTCCTTTTTGGCTGAAATCAGGCGAACAACATCTTCACTGAGCCCCTTGGCGATCTTTTCAGTTTCAATATCGGTCACAAAGCCGTACTTGTACGGCTGCGCAACCAGATCACCAACGGCAGTGGAGGTCATCAGAGGAATTCAACCGGAGATACTGCTTTTGATCTCATCCATGGAGATCGTCTGCTTGTCACAACGGAAGGGATTGTCTTCGGTGAGAAACAGCATGCAATGGCACTCATGCCGCTCGCGCATCGGCACACAGGGGCAGTTCCAGAAGGCCTGGGCCACCTCTGCCTCCTTGTCTTCGTAGTGCCGGCAAGGGCAGAGGGCCGCGCCGAGCTGGTCTTTGTGACGGGCCAGGCCCTCCAGCACGACCGCCGTGACCCCTGTGTCACTGCAGAAATAGGTGCCGGTGCGCTGGGCATAGGTCTCAGCGAACTTGCGGATCACCTCAAGGCTTTCGGAGCTCGGCGCAGAAGCAGCGGGATCAGCCATGGCGGCAAGGAGAGGTAGGCGTCAGGGCCTCACCGAGGGTGAGGCGTGGGGCGGGATGTCAGAAGCGAGCGGGCTCGAAGGCAGAAGCGATTCGAAACCTTTTGGTTTCCAAACCCAGCGTAGGCCACCGGAACGGAGGCTTGTGACTCGAGCCATTGTGCCCCTTGGGTGCCGCGCCCTGACGCCAACCCCCAATTGCCGACAACGCGTGGCATCGTTGAAGGGCGACAGGTCTGCCATGCGCGCCACTGCCCTGGCTCAAGCCCAGCCCAACACACGCAAGGGCATCCTCGCCATCCTGCTGCGCCTGGGCGAAGCCACGGCCAATGACATCGCCACGCGCCTCGAGATTTCGGTGCAGGCCACCCGGCGGCACCTGCGGGGCCTTGAGGAGGACGGCCTGGTCGAAGGGTCCTCCTGCGCCGAAGGGCCCGGCCGACCCAGTTACCACTGGCAGCTCACCAGCCAGGGCCAGGCCCAGTTTGCCGATGGCAGCGAAGGCTTTGCCGTGAGCCTGCTGGAGTCGCTCAGCCAGCAGCTCCCCGATGAAGCGCTGAGGTCCCTGCTGGGAAGCCAGGCCATCCAGCAGGCGGCGCAATACCGGGAACGCCTCGGTGACGGTTCGCTCGAGCAACGGGTGGCTCGCCTGGTGGAACTGCGCAAGGCCGAGGGCTATGTGGCTGAGTGCGACCAGGAGACCGATGGCTGGGTGATCCGCGAGTTTCACTGCTCGGTGATGCGCATCGCCGAGCAGTTCCCCTGTGTCTGCGACCAGGAACTGCAGCTGATCCGCCATACCTTCCCCGATTGCACGGTCGATCGGGTGCACTGGCGACTCGAATCCGGCCATTCCTGCGGATTCCGGCTGACACCCCGCGCTTGAACGCCACCAGCCCACTGAGCACCGCAGAGATCAACCAGCTCGAGAGCACCCTGTTGCCGGCGCTCGAGCGCCACCATCTGCGCCTGCTGGCCCATGCCCTGCGCACCCTCCAACAGGTGCAACGGCACACAGGCAGTTCGCACCTGCCCGCGCCAGCTGCCATAGAGCAATGGTTGCTCGAGCAGCCGGGGCTGACTCAGGATCCCGACTTCTGCCGGACTCTGGCCCTGCAGCTCAGCAGTGCCGGCCTCCAGCTCGAGGAGCTGGGCCAGCAGCATGGGGTGCCACCCCTGGCGCTCGAGCTGGAGGCCTTGATCAGCTGGGCCCGCGACCAGGCCGACCGGCGCCTTGCTACTGCACCACCAACCACACCCCCAGCGCCGCCAGCAGAGCCGCCAGCAGGCCGCTGAATCCGGGCCGATCGCGATCGAGGGGGGCCAGCAACACGGCCATGGCCGGGGCCGTGGCCATCAGGGTCATGGCCTGCCCCAGCGACAGCCGGGCCAGCGCCGATTGCTGCAGCGCGATGCCCAACGTGGTGCCGAGCAAGGTGGCCAGCAGCACCCAGGGCCAGCGCCTGTGGGCAGGGCGCGGGCCCACCCGCGCACAGGCGGCGCCCAGCAGGGCAGGAGCCAACGGAACCTGCACCAGGGTGGCGGCCCCCAGGCGGATGGAGGCCGCCTGCCATGGCGGGATCGACTGAGCAGCCAGCACCTGCCGGGCCAGCAGCGCGCCCCCGCTGGCGCAGAGCACCGCCAGCAGGGCCAGCATCACTCCCTGACGGGTGGGGAGCGGCATCGTCGTGGCAGACCCAGCGCCCCCCTGGCGCCGGGCCACCAACACCACAGCGGCACACACCAACGCCAACCCCAGCAGCTGGGCTGGACCGGGCCACTCGGCCAGCAGAGCCAGGCCAGCCAGGGTGGTCACCACCGGCGCCGCCGCCTCGATGGTGAGGGTGCGGCGGGTGCCCAGGCGACGCAGGGCGGCAAAAAAGAGGCTGTCGCCCGCGGCGATCCCCAGCACCCCACTGGCGCCCAGCAGCAACCAGGCAGCTGCGGGCAGGCTCTGCCAGTCCAGCAGTTGCAGCGGCAGCAGGAACGTCAGACCCAGGGCGTTCTTGAGCAGGTTCAGCTCGGCCGCTCCCAACGAGCTGGGCAGGCGCCGCCAACAGAAGCTGGCCAACGTCCAGCACAGGGCCGCCGCCAGTGCCGCCAGGGCCCCGCTCAACACCACCTCAGCCCCCGGCCCTGCGATCATCGACCCAACCCTGCGTGCTCAAGCGGCCATGCGCATCGACGATGCGATCAGCTTCTTTCAACTCAGCTGCGGCCGCTGGCATTCACAACGCAGCAGCCACCACCTGCTGCATCGCCGGGCCGAAGCGGGAGGCTCGCTGATCGTGGTCGAAGCCCTGGAGTCTCACGACCCCCGGCTTGTCGCCATCGCCCAGCTGCACCAACAGGATCCCGCCGGGCTGGTGGGGGGGTGCCGGGTGCGCTGGAGCGGCTCGATGGCCTGGGACAAGGCCGGCGAGACCCACGAAGGCGAGAGCGTGTTCGGCCTGATTCCCACCGATGAGCGGGGGCGCGCCGGGCTGCTGCTGCGTGATCGGGGCTACGCCGAGACGGCGCCCGTGGCCGGCGAGTTCTGGATGGATGAACGCGACGGTCTGCTGCTCACCACCAGCTACGAAACGATGAACAGCCTCGAGCGCTTCAGCTTCGCAGGCCCCGATGTGCGCCTGCGCACCAGCACGGTCGAAGGCCTCTCCAACACCGCCTCCTTCTGCGTGGAGACCCGGCTCAGGGAGACAGACGACGCCGACACCGGCACGGCTGAGGACACGCTTCAACCAGCCCCCGTGGCGGACGAAGGGCTGTCGCTGCTGGGCTGGTGAGCGGCAGCCGGAACGTTACGGACTGTGAGCCCTGCCCATAGGGGCCGAACCCAGGCCCTGACGCACTTCTACGATCCGCAGCGACGACTGCCAGAGTTCGCGTGGCCCTGCCGCTCCTCAAGTACGCACCCACCACCCAGAACTCGCGTGTGAACGCGCTACGGGTTGGTTCCGATGAGGACCCCAAAGCCGTATCCATGGACAAGGCCATGGATCGCGAAGACCAGAACTTCGTGATCGAGGCCGCCTACCGGCAGATCTTCTTCCATGCCTTCAAGGTGGACCGCGACCGCACGCTGGAATCCCAGCTGCGCGATGGTCAGATCACCGTGCGCGATTTCATTCGCTCGCTGTGCCTGTCCGACACCTTCAACCGCAGCTTCTACAACCTCAACAGCAACTACAAGGTGGCCCGTCACCTGGTGGAGAAGCTGCTGGGCCGCCCGACCCACGGCAAGAGCGAAGAGATCGCCTGGTCGGCCGTGCTGATGACCCGCGGCGTCAGGGGGATGGTTGACGACATCCTCGACAGCCAGGAATACCTCGACGCCTTCGGGTACGACACCGTGCCCTACCACCGCAACCGCGTGGTGGGCTCCCGCGAGCTGGGCGAGACCCCGTTCAACATCACCAGCCCCCGTTACGACGCCTACTACCGGGGCATCCTGGGCTTCCCCCAGGTGGTGTACACCGGCACCGCCAGGGCATTCCCCGAGCGCAGCCGTCAGCGCCGCGGCGGCTTTGTGGAGGACTATCTCCCCTGGGCGCGCACCCTGCCCGCGATGCGCTCGAGCGCCGGGACCTCGGGCAACACCGGCATGGACTACATGGCCAAGGTGCCCTACCGGAGCATCGGCCGCTGATCGCCACCGGCCCCTCACACACCCAACGCAAGGCGCCCTCGGGCGCCTTTTTTGTTGGCGGTCCTGTTGAGCTGCCGGGAAGCGTGAACCGTGCCCGTTGTGACCAGACGCAGTCAGTGGTTCCTGACGGCAAGCCCCATGGCAGAGCGATCGGTGGGAAAGTCTTCAGACTGATCCCAAACGAAATCAGAAGCCGTGACCCAGTCCCTCTCCTCCCTGGCGATGATGACCCTGCGGCAACTGCGCCAGGTCGCCAGTGATCTGGGGGTGAGTCTGTACAGCCGCAAGTCCAAGGAGGAGCTGCTCGACGCGATCAGTTCGCGGGCCACGAGTGAACGCAACGCCAGCAGCATCGAAGCCGAGCTGGCTCCGGCTCCACGGCCTGCCGCCGAAACCCACGTGGTGTTCCTGCCGCGGGATCCCCAGTGGGCCTACGTGTTCTGGGACATCTCCCAGGCCGATCGCGAGAGCGCCCAGAGCGCCGGGGCGACCCAGCTGTGCCTGCGGGTTGCCGACGTGACCGGCCTGGCGCCGGGTTCGAGCCATCCCCACACCCTGCAGGAAGTGGTGGTCGACAGCCATGCCACTGAGTGGTACCTGCCGGTGCCCCTGAGCGATCGCGACTACCGGGTCGAGCTCGGCTACCGCAAGGCCGGCTCGGGCGGCTGGATCTCCCTGGCCTATTCGTCGGTGGCCCGGGTGCCGGCGCTGCACCCCAGCGAGCAGATCCTCGATCAGTTCGTGCCGTTCTCGCTGGAGGCTTCTCCAGCCGAGGCGACCACCAGCTTGATGGAAACCTCCGACAGCGGCCTGCACGAGCGCCTGTACCAGAGCGCCACCTCGCGCTGGCGTCGCCTGGGCCGCGGCTCGGAGGCCTTCCACGAAATGGAGGAGAGCCTGCTGGGCGAGTCGGGCCTCAATGCCTCGGGTGCCGGTCTGTGGGCCAGCGGCCGCAACGAATCGGGCGCCGGCCTGATGGCCCGCCAGCGATCCTTCTGGCTGGTGGCAGACGCCGAACTGATCGTCTACGGCGCCACCGATCCTTCGGCCCGCCTCACCATCGGCGGCGAGGAGGTTCCCCTCTCGGCCGACGGCACCTTCCGCATTCAGGTACCCTTCCGCGACGGTGAGCAGCTCTATCCGATCGAGGCCGTCGCCGCCGACGGCGAGCAGAAGCGCCACATCACCCTGGCCTTCAACCGCACCACCCCCGAAGACAACAGCAATCCGGCCGACCAGGCCAAGCTCGAATGGTTCTGAAGCGCACCGTCGTTGCCCTGACTCCGCTGGCCGGAGCCCTGCTGCTGCCCCTGCTGCTGCCGGTGATCATGACCCGGGTGAGCCTGAGCGCAAGCCTGCTGGCAGCCGTGCTGCTGGCCACTGCCTGGTTTGTGGCCATGCTGCGCACGGCAGAGATGCCGGGCCACCACTGAGCCTTACGGGAGGGTGGGAACCCTCGCTGCAGTGACCCTGCAGATCCATGTTCAGCGTCTGGAGACCAGCCCCTTGGCTGGCCCTTGCTTCAACCCTGCTGATCAGCGGCTGCAGCGGCCGGGCCGGCATCGAAGGCCGCCCCCCCGCAGCCCTGCCGTTACCCGCGGGCATCGAGGTGGCCTTCAACCATCGGCTCACGGCGCACTACCGCAGCCCGATCAACGGCCAGTGGCGCCAGGGCGATGACCTGGAGGCCTTCGTGCTGGAGAGCATCGAAGGCGCCCAGCGGCAGATCCTGGTGGCGGTGCAGGAGCTGTCGTTGCCGCGGGTGGCCGAGGCGCTGGTGCGCAAACGGCGCCAGGGGCTCGACGTGCGGGTGGTGCTGGAGAACACCTACAGCACACCCTGGAGCCAGCAGCACGACAGCGACCTGAGCCCGCACCTGCGTCACCGCAACCAGCAGCTGCGGCAGCTGGGTTGGGGTGATGCGGTGCTGATGCTGCAGCAGGGCGGCGTGCCGATGCTCGACGACACCGCCGATGGCAGCGCCGGCAGCGGACTCATGCATCACAAGTTCATGGTGGTCGATGGCATGACGGTGGTCACCGGCTCGGCCAACTTCACGCCGTCGTGCATTCATGGCGATCCCGATGACAGCGGCAGCCGCGGCAATGTGAACCACCTCCTGCGTCTGCACAGCCATCAGCTGGCAGCACTGTTCATGGCTGAATTCGGCCGTCTGTGGGGCGATGGCCCCGGTGGCGCCCCCGACAGCCGCTTCGGCGTAGCCAAGCAGAACCCCGGCCCGCGGCAGGCGCAGGTGGGGAGCACATCGGTGCAGGTGCTGTTCGCCCCCCACAGCCAGGACGACCCGAACCATGGCCTGCGTTGGATCGAACGAGTGCTCTCAGAAGCAGGTGATCAGGTCGACCTGAGCCTGTTTGTGTTTTCGGCCCAGAATCTGGCCGATGCGCTGCGCCGGCTGCACGAGGATGGAGTTCGCATCAGGTTGCTGGCCGACCCGGGATTTGCCAACCGCAGCTTCAGCGAAACCCTCGATCTGCTGGGCATCAGCCTTCCCGACAACGATTGCCGCCTCGAAGCCAGCAACAGACCATGGCAGCAGAGCCTGCCCAGCGTGGGCATCCCCCGCCTGCGCGCCGGCGACAAACTGCACCACAAATTCGCTGTGATCGACCACCGCACCGTGATCACAGGGAGCTTCAACTGGAGCCCCAGTGCCGCCCATCAGAACGACGAAACCCTGCTGGTGATCAATTCACCCCTGTTGGCTGCCCACTTCACGCAGGAGATGGACGAACTCTGGCGCACTGCCGCAGTGGGGATGACTCCCAGGCTGCAACGCAAACTTGAGCGGCAGCGCCAGCTGTGCGGCAGTGGGGTGGTGCGTCGATGAACTGCGAAGACACCACCAGCCAGACGAGCAGGGGAGCTTCTGACAGCAGAACCCCCCTTGGCAAAACAGTCTGCCTGCGATCAGGATGGATGCTGTAGCCCCGAGCCTTCAACGGCCCCATAAGCCATGCGTTACGCGTGCTTGCTGGAAACCGGCCAAAGCGAGTTGCTTGTCGGTAACCACAGCATCATGGACGCCACCACCGTGGCACTAGGGACAGAAATTCGCACAGTTCCCACCAGTGCGCTGATTTCAAGCAGCTTCAGCAACTTCACCCGCACCAAGGTGGCAGCTGACGGCGTGCTGTCAGTTTACGTCAACGCCACCGGTGGTCCTGTGTCTGTTGGAGGAGGCCCCTATGGATCACAGACAATTCAGACTCTTTCGATCGGAACTGAACTTCAAAGCTTTATCAACAGCACGATCACCCGTCTGGACAGCCTGATCGACCTCGATTTTGAGATGGTCAACACCCAGGCACAAGGCGAAATCGACTTCTTTCTTGATCAAGAGATCGTCGTCGACAGCAGCGGCACGACCCTTGGCATCGCTTTATCAAACAGCAACAATCAACGCAACTGGTGGGAGCTGGTGCTCAACGGGCCGGCATTAGGAAATCAACCAGACTATCTACGTTATGCGTTGATCCACGAACTGGGTCATGCACTTGGGCTGGAGCATCCCTTTGACAACAGCGATGGTGACGTGTTCGTGAGCAGCAATTCTGGAGCGAGCGCATATCCAGAAGAAACAGTCATGGCCTATCGCCAGCCGATCAATGGAAGCTGGCCAACCTGGTACTCAAATGCCGATATCAACGCGTTAATCGAACTATGGGGAAAGGAAAAAACACCCGCATCAAACCTCAGCAATTCAAGCTACCCCACCTTCAACGCGACGAACGCATACGCGATTAATCTTCTACGCGATTACCTTACCACTCCGCTGACAATACTTTCGGGGAATAGCTACAATTACAAATTCTTCAACCTTGGCAGCGGTCGGTACGGAATTCAGTTAAAAGGCACGACAGGAATCGACGAGATCACAGGAGCGACGACGCTTCAATTTAACGATCAAAGCCTCTCACTGGCCGATGACGTTGCCGCGACCTTCAATCAGGTCAAAGGCAAAGACGATGTCTCAGGGGTGGTCTTCCGCCTTTACAACGCAGCGTTCTCGCGTCTTCCCGATGCCGCTGGTCTGCAGAACTGGATCAATGGCAATGCTGCAGGCCATGTGACCTACGCATCCTCTGCCCAGAGTTTCTCTGAATCCCCGGAATTCAAGAACCGCTACGGCAGCAACGTCACCGACACTCAGTTCATCACCACGCTCTATGACAATGTCCTGGGTCGTGCTCCTGATGCAGGTGGGCTGAGTCACTACCAATCACTGCTGGCAAGTGGCAGGTCCAGAGGCGCACTGTTGCTTGATTTCTCTGAATCCCCTGAAAACCGTGTGCTTTTTACTCGGATTACGGGGTTAGCGTGACTGTGTCAGATTGAGCCCATGACACCTGGCTTGCTGACC
>RGUW01000281.1 GCA_010027605.1 Synechococcaceae bacterium WB9_2_112
CAGGGCATCAAGGCCGATGGCTCGGCCCTGGCAGGCCAGGCGGCCGAGCGCATCGCCGGCAGCCTGTTTGTGAACGCTGCCGACCCCGAAGGTGTGCTCAAGGCCAACACCTATGTGGTGAGTGCCGGCCGCCGCGATGGCCTCGCCGCCAGTGCCAACAGCGCCGTGGCCAGCGGCAGCAACGCCAGCAGCGGCACAACGATCACAGGCCTCTACGGCACGTTGCAGGTGGGTGCCGATGGCTCCTACCGCTACGTGGTTGACAACAGCAACGCCACCGTCAACGCCCTGGCCGCCGGCAGCCGGAGCCTGGTGGACAGCTTTGTGCTCACCCTCCGCGACAGCGACAACCTGAGCGGTGAACAGACGCTGCAGGTGCAGATTCTCGGCAGCGACGACGGCCCGCTCTCGAGCGGCCAGATCCTCAACGCCACCGTCCGCGAATCCGGGCTTACTGCCGCAGGTGCCACTGAGCCCGGTGCCAATGCCAGCGGCAGCGCCGGTGCTCTGTTTGCCAACCTCTACGACCCGGAAGGCACCACCCTCAGCCTCACCGTCACCAACGCGGGCAGCCTGGGCGGCAGCTACGGCAGCCTCACCCTGGCCGCCGATGGCTCCTACACCTACAACCTCAACCAGAGCCACACCAGCGTCAATGCCCTGGCCGCCGGCGAAACACTCGACGACGTGTTCACCATCAACGTCGTCGATCAGTTCGGCTTCACGGGCAGCCAGCAGCTGCGCATCCGCATCAACGGCAGCAACGATGCGCCGGTAATCAGCGTCAACACCGCCGCCGGCCACAGCAGCAGCGCCGCGCGTAGCGAAACCAACACCACCCTCACCGCCAGCGGCAGCCTGGGCGTGAGCGATGTGGATCTCAGCAACACCGTGGCGGCCGCGGTGGTGGGCGTCGCCAAGAGCGGCACCACCACGGGCCTGGCAACCGGGCTCACTACGAACGCGCTGGTGCTCGATGGCAGCGGCGACTTCGTTGAAATCGCTGACAGCAGCGCCATTGATCTCACAAGCAACTTCACGCTTGAAGCCTGGATCAATCCCACTGGCACCGGCTCCGGTGGCTTTGGCGGCGGGATCGTGCTCAACAAGGAGAACAGCTACGAAATCGCCCGCTTTGGCGATGGCTCAATCCAATTCGCCTTGATGCCCACCAACGGGGGTTGGAGCTGGGTTGACACAGGTTTGATTGCCCCGCTCAACACCTGGAGCCACATCGCCCTGAGTCACAGCGGCTCCAGCATCACGGTGTTCCTCAACGGGGGCACCGCTGCTGGAGGCAGTCAGGTGACGTTCTCTTCATCCAGCAATCCTGCTCTCTACCCCAGCACGATCCAACCGAGCAATCAGACCTTACGGATCGGCAGCCGGCAGCATTCGCAAGACTTCCAGGGTCAGATCGCCGACGTGCGCATCTGGAATACCGCCCGCAGTGCCAGCGAGATCGCATCTGCTCGCTTCTTCGCGGTTGATCTAGCAAGCGCCAGCCTGATCGCCAACTACCTCTTCAGCGGCACCGGCAACAGCACCCCCAACGCCGCCACCAGCACCAACCGAGCGGCCGACGGGGTGCTGGTCGGCAATGCCAGCCGCAGCATCCAAACGATTGCTGGCGGCACTGGCATCACCGACAGCCAGCTGCTGGCGATGCTGAACCTG